>JBECKQ010000012.1:0-31518 GCA_040235375.1 Phycisphaerae bacterium
AGCGTTTCCGCCCAGGGACAGAAGTCCTCACCATTACCTATAAGCGCTGTAGTGCCCCCCACTGGCGTGGGGGGTTCTGATGATCACTGCGCTCCGCGAGCCGTAGATGGCCGGATGTCGGCGGCAATCATCAGAACCCCGGACGCGAGTCCGGGGCAGAGTCTCGTCCACGTTCACCAGCGCGGCGGCGCAGCGAATGGCGCTCGCGTTCACACCCCCACTGTCCATGACAAGCTGCCGATGCCGATGCGGCTTCGAGGCGGTGGGGCGTATTGGCGGTTGACGTTCTATCCGCTTCCTCACGGGCGCGGCTCGGACGGCGTTACCGGCGCTTCGTCGGGTGGCATATTCGGATGAGTGCCAACACCGACTTCGATAGCAGCGTGTTGTCCGAGAAGGTCCGCTCCGGCGAACGGCTCGGGTTCGACGAAGCGCTCGCCCTGTACGAATCGCGCGACATCCATCTGCTCGGCGAGCTGGCCAACGTCGTTCGCGAGCGCAAACACGGGCGCAAGGCGTTCTACAACATCAACCGCCACATCAACTACACGAACTACTGCGTGCTGCGCTGCAAGTTCTGCTCGTTCTACCGGCCGTGGTCGAAAGACGGCGCAGCGGACGGCTACGAGCTGACGGTTGAGGAGGTGGCCGGACGGGCCAAGGAGGCCGCCGCGCTCGGAGCGACCGAGGTGCACATCGTCGGCGGGCTGCATCCGCGATTGCCCTTCTCGTACTACGCGGACATGTGCCGGGCGATCCGCGAGGCGGCGCCGGGGCTGCACATCAAGGCGTTCACCGCCATCGAAATCATCCACTTTGCCCGCATCGCCAGACCGCGGATGAGCATTCCCGAAGTGCTCCGAGCCCTGCGCGCAGCCGGGCTCGGCTCCCTGCCCGGCGGCGGGGCCGAGATCTTCGACGAACGCGTCCACGACGAGGCCTACGAGAACAAGGTCGGCGAGGCCGGCTGGTTCGAGGTCCACCGCGCCGCCCACGAGATCGGCATGTTCTCCAACGCCACCATGCTCTACGGCCACGTCGAGACCCCCGCCGAACGCATCCGCCACCTGATCAAGCTCCGCGACCACCAGGACGAGTCCATCGCCGGCCGACCCGCGCGGTTCAACGCGATCGTGCCGCTGCCGTTCATTCCCGACGGCAGCGCCCTCGCCGACCTGCCCGGCCCGACGGGGCTGACGAACCTCAAGACCCTGGCCATCGCCCGGCTGGTGCTCGACAACTTCGATCACGTGAAGGCGTTCTGGATCATGCAGAGCCCGAAGCTGGCCCAGGTGTCGCTGAACTGGGGCGTGGACGACATCGACGGGACGGTGGTGTATTACGACATCACAAAGCGGCACGGAGCCGGCACGCACCAGGAGCTGAGCGTCGATCAGATCCGGCGGATGATCGCCGAGGCCGACTGCATCGCCGTCGAGCGAGACACGCTGTACAACGAGGTTCGCCGGGACCAGCCGCCCCCACCGGCCGGTCCGTCTGACCATCTTCTGCCCATCCTGCCATCCTGAGGCTTTACGCCGAGGCAGGAATTGCCGATCTTTGCCACAGGTGCGCGCGTGCGGCCGGCCGGCCAGTTGCCGGCGGCTGCGCCTCCATCAATAATCGCGGCGACTTTCTCACGGAGGGAGCGCTCATGAAGAATCGCAAGCGAATCGGAGTCCTGACCGGCGGCGGAGACTGCCCGGGACTCAACGCGGTGATCCGGGCCGTCACCAAGACGGCGATCAACGACCACGGCTGGGAGGTGGTGGGCATCGAGGACGGCTTCCTCGGCCTCATCAACAATCGCATGCGCCCTCTGGACATGCAGTCGGCGTCGAACATCCTCACGCTCGGCGGGACGATCCTGGGCACCAGCAACCGAGCCGACCCCAGTCACTTCAAGGTCGGTGAGACGCCGGAAGGCGAAGCCATCTACCAGGACGTAACCAAGCAGTGCCTGGACAGCGTACGCGCCCACGAGCTGGATGCGATCGTCTGCATCGGCGGCGACGGCACAATGAGCGGCGCCGCGAACCTGATCGAGCATGGCGTGCCCTGCGTGGGCGTGCCCAAGACGATCGACAACGACCTGATGCACACGGACGTGACGTTCGGCTTTCATACAGCGGTGCAGACCGCCACGGACGCGCTCGACCGGATCCACACGACGGCATCGAGCCATCACCGGGTGATGCTCGTCGAGATGATGGGCCGGTACGCCGGCTGGCTGACGCTGTACGCCGGCGCCGCCAGTGGAGCGGACATCATCCTGATCCCGGAAATTCCGTATACGCTCGAGCACGTGTGCGATCAGTGCGCGGCCCGCAGCATGCGCGGCAAGGCGTTCACGATTATCGCCGTGGCGGAGGGGGCGAAGGAAAAAGGCGGCGATTACGTCGTGGGGCAGGTGGTCGCCGACTCACCCGATCCTCTCCGACTGGGCGGCGTCAGCCAGGTGTTGGCCCACCAGATCGCGGAGCAGATCGGCGTCGAGTGCCGCGCGACCGTGCTCGGGCACGTGCAGCGCGGCGGCACGCCGTGCGCGTACGATCGCGTGCTGGCCACGCAGTTCGGGCACCAAGCAATCGACCTCGTCGCGAACGACCGGATCGGCGAGCTGGTGGTCATGCAGAAGTCACGGATCACGAGCGTTCCCATCGCCAAAGTGGCCGGTCAGCAGCGGACGGTGCAGCCGGATGATCCGCTCGTCCGTGCGTGCCAGTCGATCGGAGTTGAATTCGGGGGTGGGTAGGTCGATAATCCATGGGGTTCGGCCGCTTCCGCGAATACAGATGAGAGAGGTTTGCCGGCGGCACGCAGCGCTGGTGCCCGTTGTTGTATCTTGTTGACAGAAAAAGAGTTACGTTCGGTCCGAGTTTGACTGGCTTTTATGCCGGTCCTATTATTCTGCGTCGCCGATCAAAGAGAGTAGGACAAACGGGACCGCTCACCCGCTGCGCCGATAGCGCGGCCGCGGGCAGCATGGAGGACTCGCGTAAATGGCCACGAAACAGCAACTTGTCGATCTGATTTCCGCCCGGGTCGATGTCGAGCGCTTCAAAGAGCAGCACTGGCACGGGGCATTCTGGGATTACCTGGAGCTCGTCGCGGCCCAGCCTTCGGTCGCGCGCAACGCCTTCCAGCGCATCTACGACATGATCCTGCACTTCGGTACCGAACGCTACACGATCAACCGGGAGGACTATATCCGCTACCACTTCTTCTCGGATCCGATCGACAACGGCGCCGACGCGATCTTCGGGCTCGACAAGGCCTTGATGAACCTCGTCGACTTCTTCCGGTCGGCCGCCTACGGCTACGGCACGGAGCGCCGCATCCTCCTGCTCCATGGCCCCGTGGGGTCATCCAAGAGCACGATCGCGCGGTTGCTCAAGAAGGGTATGGAGTACTACTCGAAGCTCGAAGATGGGGCGCTGTACACGTTCTCCTGGAAGGTGCAGGACAAAGACGGCGTCGATCACCTGCAGCCGTGCCCCATGCACGAAGAGCCGCTGAAACTGATCCCGCCCGAGGCCCGCGCGGAAGTTCTCGAGCACATCAACGCCGACCTGCCGGAAAGCCAGCGCATCCGCGTGGAGGGCTCGCTTGACCCGTTCTGCCGCAAGATGTTTGAAGACTTGCAGGTCAAACACGACGGCGACTGGACGAAGGTGATGGAGCACGTGCTCGTGCACCGCCTCATCCTGTCCGAGAAAGACCGCAAGGGAATCGGCACGTTCCAGCCCAAGGACGAGAAGAACCAGGACTCGACCGAGCTCACCGGCGACATCAACTATCGCAAGATCGCCGAGTACGGTTCGGACAGCGACCCGCGGGCGTTCAACTTCGACGGCGAGCTCAACGTCGCCAACCGCGGCCTGATCGAGTTCATCGAGGTGCTCAAGCTGGACGTGGCGTTCCTCTACGACCTGCTCGGTGCGTCGCAGGAGCATACGGTCAAGCCGAAGAAATTCGCCCAGACGGACATCGACGAGGTCATCGTCGGACACACGAACGAGCCGGAATACAAGAAGCTGCAGGCCAACGAGCTGATGGAGGCTTTCCGCGACCGCACCATCAAGATCGACATCCCCTACAACATCAAGCTGACCGACGAGATCAAGATCTACGAGAAGGATTTCAATAAGGACCGCATCCGCGGCGTGCACATCGCCCCGCACACATTGGAAACCGCGGCGATGTGGGCCGTGCTGACCCGGCTGGAGGAGCCCAAGAAGGCCGGCCTGAACCTCATGCAGAAGCTCAAACTGTACAACGGCCGGATGATCCCGAACTTCACCGAGGACTCCGTCCGCGAGCTGCGCGAAGAGGCCCCGCGCGAGGGCATGCAGGGCATTTCGCCGCGCTACATCCAGGACAAGGTCTCCAACGCCCTGGTGAGCGACCAGGCCCAGCAGGAACGCTGCATCAACCCGTTCATGGTCATGAACGAGCTGGAGGCGGGACTCTCGCACCACAGCCTGATCAGCGACGAGGAGACGAAGAAGCGTTTCCGGGAGCTGCTCGGCATGGTGAAGGAGGAGTACGAGGATATCCTGAAGTCCGAGGTGCAGCGGGCCATCAGCGCCGACGAGGACGCCATCAAGCGGCTGTGCTCGAACTACATCGAGAACGTCCGGGCCTACACGCAGCACGAGAAGGTGCGGAACAAGTACACCGGCAAGGACGAGGAGCCGGACGAGCGGCTCATGCGGTCGATCGAGGAGAAGATCGACATTCCCGAGTCGCGCAAGGATGACTTCCGCCAGGAGATCATGAATTACATCGGGGCGTTGTCGCTCGACGGCAAGAAGTTCGAGTACCACACCAACGCCCGGCTGCACAAGGCGCTCGAGCTGAAGCTCTTCGAGGACCAGCGCGACACGATCAAGCTGAAGAACGTGGTTTCAGGCGTCGTGGATGACGAGACGCAGGCGAAAATCGACGTGGTCAAACAGCGCCTGATCAAGTACTTCGGTTACAACGAGACCAGCGCCACGGATGTTCTGAACTACGTCGCGAGCATTTTCGCCCGAGGCGACGCGGAGGAAAACGAGTAGGCGGTTTGCCTTGCCAAGTGCCGTGATGCCTTATGAAAATCGCCAAGGATCACCAACGGTTCCGCCAGATCATTAAGGGGAAAATCCGCAAGGACCTGCGCAGGTTTCTTACGCGCGGAGAGTTCCTGGGGCGCGAAGGCAGGAAGGCGATCTCCATCCCCATTCGCGGGATCGACATTCCGCACTTCCGCTACGGTGACAATGCGGACAATGGCGTCGGCACCGGCGACGGCAAGGCCGGCGACAAGGTCGGGGACGACGGCGAAGGCATCGGCCCCGGCGGTACGGAGGAGGGCCGGCACATTCTCGAAGTGGACGTCGGGCTCGACGAGCTGGCGGACATCCTCGGCGAAGAACTCCAGCTTCCCCGGATTCAGCCGCGCGGCAAGAAGAACATCACGTCGGAACGCGACCGCTACAGCGGCATTCGACAGGCCGGGCCGGAATCGCTGCGCCATTTCAAACGCACGTTCCGCCGGGCGCTGCGCCGCCACATCATGAGCGGCGTCTACGACCCGGAGAACCCGCGGATCATCTTCGAGCGGTCCGACAAGGTCTACCGGAGCTGGAAGACCACGCTGAGCCCCCAGTCCAACGCCGTCATCGTCTACATGATGGACGTGTCCGGCTCCATGGGCGACGAGCAGAAAGAGCTCGTCCGGCTGGAGGCGTTCTGGATCGACACCTGGCTGCGACGCAACTACAAGGGAATAGAGAGCCGCTACATCGTGCACGATGTCCGGGCGGCGGAAGTCGATCGTGAGACGTTCTTCCGTATCCGCGAGGACGGCGGCACGCGGATCAGCAGCGCGTTCCGGACGGCGCGCGAGCTCATCGAGCAGCGCTACACCGCGGACGAGTGGAACATTTACCTGTTCCACTTTTCCGACGGGGACAACAGCAGCGAGTCCGACAGCCGGGAGTGCTGCCGGATACTGACGGATCATCTTCTGCCGAGCGTGAACATGTTCGGCTATTGCCAGGTGGCCAGCGCGTACGGCAGCGGCAACTTCATCAACGTGCTGCACGAGCACCTGCCGCGCGAGGAAAACCTGGTGACGACGCGGGTGAACAACAAGGAAGACATTTACGACAGCATCAAGTCGTTCTTCAGCAAAGGACAATAACTGCCTTCTTAAAAAGGCGTTCAAGGTGCCATGCCGACCCGGATCTCCGCCGAACTTGCCGAACAAGCTGAGCTCATCGCCCAGTATGCCCGAGAGGAGGGGCTCGACTTCTACCCCACCCTCTTCGAGGTGCTCGACAGCGACCAGATGAACCAGGTCGCGGCCTACGGCGGCTTTCCCCAGCGCTACCCCCACTGGCGGTTCGGCATGGAGTACGAGCGGCTGCGCAAACAGCACACGTACGGGCTGGGCCGGATCTACGAGATGGTGATCAACAACGATCCGTGCTACGCCTACCTGCTGCGGGACAACGCGTTCGTCGACCAGAAAACGGTGATCGCCCACGTCTACGCCCACTGCGACTTCTTCAAGAACAACATCTGGTTCTCGCAGACCAACCGCCGCATGATGGACGAGATGGCCAACCACGCCACGCGCGTGCGGCGGTACATCTCGCGCTTCGGCATCGATCGGGTCGAGCACTTCATCGACACCTGCCTCTCGCTGGAGAACCTCATCGATCCGCACTCGGCGTTCATGCAGCGGCGCATCTCGCGGACGGCGGCCAAGATCGCCGCCGAGGAGGAGCGGAAAGGAAAACGGCAGGAACTGCCCACGCGCTATCCGGCCAAGTCCTACATGGACCCGTACATCAACCCGCGCAAGCTGCTCGACGCGCAGCGCCGCGGCATGGAGGAAGCGGCGGAGCGCGCCCGGTTCAAGCATCCGATCAAGCCCCTGCGTGACGTGCTGCTGTTCCTGCTGGAGAACGCCCGGCTCGCCGACTGGGAGGCGGACATCCTCTCCCTGATCCGCGAGGAGGCGTACTACTTCGCGCCGCAGGGCCAGACGAAGATCATCAACGAGGGCTGGGCGAGCTACTGGCACTCGACCATCATGACCAACTACTGCGTGCGGGCGAACGAGCTGATCACCTACTGCGATCACAACGCCGGCACGCTGGCCACGAGCCCGGGGCGGCTGAACCCGTACAAGCTGGGCGTCGAGCTGCTGCGCGACATCGAGCACCGCTGGAACACCGGCCGGCACGGTATCGAGTACGACTCCTGCGACGACATGCACGCCCGGCGCAACTGGGGCCGGGACAAGGCGCCGAAGGGTCGCGTGGTGGGGCGTGGGTCGCCGGGGCGCGAAAAGATCTACGAAGTCCGGGCGGTGCACAACGACGTGACCTTCATCGACGAGTTCCTGACGCCGGAGTTCGTCGAGGATCAGAACCTCTACCACTATCGCTACGATCCGACGACCGGGCGGATGGTCGTCGTGGATCGCAATTTCAAGAAGATCAAGCGGCAGTTGCTGTTCATGCTCACGAACCACGCCCAGCCCTACATTTACGTGCTGGACGGCAACTACCGGAATCGCGGCGAGCTTTGCCTGGGCCACCGGTACATCGGCGTGGACATCGACATCAAGTACGCCCAGGAGACGCTCAAGGCGCTGCACGCCATCTGGAAGCGGCCGGTCCACCTGCACGCGCTTATCGACGACGAGCCGATCCTCTTCAGCTACGACGGCGAGCAGGCGACGCAGCAGCACGTCGACGAGTCCATCGCCGCACCGGCAAACACGGTCTAGGCGACCGCGCGCGAATACGCGCCGCATCCGAGCGGCGGCCGTAAGAGCGGACGCCGGCGATACCCCCGCGGCGCCCAACTGCCCACGCTGATCCAGGCCGTGTTATTCACCAGCTTCGGCGATCCCGCCGTAGCGCCCACACACAATCCATCCGAACAGTGTCTCCGTGAGGAACGGATTGCAGTTCTCCTGAGTGAGGGCCTTGCGTACCGAACGGTCGCGCTGCTGCCGGGCGTTTGGGCATCACTCGAACCGTTCGCACTCGGTCGCTCATGGACTCGAGCAAGATGGAACCGCAGACCAATTGCTGCCCCGACGCCGTTCGATTCGAGGCGCGTCGCGCCCGACGGGTGTTCGCCCTGCTGGCCGGCGTCTGGATGCTCAACGGGATCGACCTGCTGTGCACGAGCGTCGCGCAGGCCTGGATGCAATTCACCCCGATTTGCGAAATCAACCCCATTGCCGCCTGGGTGGTGGCCAAGGGCCCCCTTGCCCTGGCGATCTACAAATTCTCGCTGGTCGGCGGTGCGACCGTCCCGCTGTTGATCCACCGGCGCCGGCGCATCGTCGAGCTGGCGGCGACCATGATCCTCGTCGTGTACGTCTTGGTAGCGGTGCACTGGCAGTGCTTCTACACGAGCACGGAGGCGAGAGAGATGCTGGGGGTGCTCCTGGTCACGCGGTAGCGCATCGCCCGTGGCAGCCGGTGCCCCGGACCGGCGGCCCGGAAACGGCTCGAAAGCCGTTTCTTCCGGCCGCCAGGCGTCCGCGGACGATATCGCCGGAAAAATCCGCCACATTTCCTGTCCAGTCGCCGGTGCTCCCGCAGTTACAATGACGGGAACCGGTACAGCCGTGGATTCCAGGCATGGACAAGCCACCGACCGACTCAGACACGACTCGCGACCTGCTTCGGCGAATGGAGAGGGGCGACCCCCAGGCTCAGGAGCGGTTGTTCGCGCACCATCGTCCGTTCCTCTGCCGCCTGGTCGGCCTGCGCATGGATCGGCGGCTCCGGCAGCGCGTTGACCCTTCCGACCTCGTACAGGAGGCCCAGCTCGAGGCAACGCGCCGCCTGCCCGAGTATCTCGCCGACGCCCGCATGCCCTTTCGCCTGTGGCTGCGGCAGATTGCCCGCGACCGTCTGGCGATGTCCCGCCGCCGCCACGTGGAAGCGGGCCGACGAGCAGTGACGCGCGAATACAGGCTGCCGGACGGTGGTACGTTTGCGCTCGCCCGGAGCCTCGCGGGCCAACACACGACGCCGAGCATGCACTTGGCCCGTGCGGAGGCGCGCCGCGCGGTCCGCCGGGCGGTGTCGCGATTGCCGGATGGCGACCGCGAGCTGGTGCTCATGCGGAACTTCGAGGGTCTTTCCAACCAGGAGACCGCAATTGTGCTGGGTGTGCCTCCGGCGACGGCCAGCAAGCGCTACGGCCGCGCCCTGCTGCGCTTGCGGACGCTGTTGTTCGAATGCGGCTTCGAAGGGGACAAGCCATGAACGAACCCCTGCGATCGGAGGACCATGCCGCGACGCTGCTCGGTCATGTAGCGGACGAATTCCTCGATCGTGTCCGGCAAGGCCAGGAACCGGACGTGCAGGAGTACGCCGAGCGATATCCGGAGATCGCCGCCGTCATCCGCGAGGTGCTTCCTGCGCTGCGCGCCATGAGCGCGTCGCCTGAAGATGCCGGCAATACCCGCAACGTCGATGCCGGCCTGTTCGCGCCCGGCCACGAAATGGGTGATTTTCGGATCGTCCGCGAGCTTGGCCGCGGCGGCATGGGCGTGGTCTACGAGGCCGTCCAACTGTCGCTGGGGCGGCGCGTGGCCTTGAAGATCCTTCCATTCGCCGCGGTGCTCGACAACAAACTGCTGCAACGTTTCCGCACGGAGGCGCAGACCGCCGCCCAATTGCATCACAGCAATATCGTTCCGGTGTTTTTCGTCGGCTGCGAGCGCGGCATTCACTTCTACGCCATGCAGTACATCGAGGGCCATACGCTCTCCGACGTAATCGAAGAGCTGCGTTCACTGCACCAGCCGCCGACCGCGAAATCTGTCGCCGGTGGATCGCAAGCGCACCTTGCCTTGTTGCTGCAGGAGTGTCGAAGCGATGCGGGCCCGGATGTGGACGCGAACGGCAGGGCCGCCCCTGCGCCGGCGTCGGAAGGGGAAATGCCGGCCTCGCCCGTCACCCGGTCGCCGGGATCCGACCTGACCGCAACGCGCAATTATCACCGGGCGGTCGCGCGGATCGGTATCGAGGCGGCCGAGGCGTTGCAACACGCTCACGATCACGGCGTCATCCACCGCGACATCAAGCCCGCCAACCTGCTGTTGGACCTGGACGGGCGGCTGTGGGTCACCGATTTCGGGCTGGCCGCCGTTCAAGGCGCAAGCGGTCTCACGCTGAGCCAGGATCTTCTGGGCACCATGCGCTACATGAGTCCGGAGCAGGCGCGGGCGAATCGTGCGCCCGTGGACCACCGGACGGACGTTTATGCATTGGGTGCGACGCTGTACGAGCTGCTCACACTGCGAACGGTTGTTGAGGGCAAGGACCGTCAGGAGCTTCTCGACCAACTCGCCCGGCGTGAGCCGGCCCCCATCCGGCGTCTTGCTCCCGCGGTCCCGCGGGAGCTGGCCACGATCGTTCACAAGTCGATCGGCAAGTCGCCCGAGGAGCGCTACGCGTGCGCCGCGGACATGGCGGCCGATCTGCGCCGTTTCCTTGACAACCGTCCGATTCTGGCCCGGCCGCCGACGGCGCTGGACCGCGCGTCGAAATGGGCGCGGCGTCACCGCGCGATCGTCGCCCTGGGAACCGTGTGTCTCATCCTGATGTCCATCGCCTGCGCCACGGGAGCGGTGCTGATCGCGCGCGAGCGCCGCGAGGCGGTGCAACAGCGCGATCTCGCGACACAGCGGGCGGCAAGCGCGGAAGCCAGTCTGCAACTGGCGCAGCAGACATTCGACCGGATGCTCATGAATCTCGGCGGGCAGACCATTGATGGCGTGCCGGGAGGCAACGAACTGCGCGACTCCCTGCTTCAGGATGCGCTTGCATTTCAGGAGCAGTTTCTGGTTGCCAAGGAGAACGCATCCGCCGTACGTGGAGAAACCGCCCGGGCCTACCTGCGCGTGGGGCACATCAACGCGCTCCTGGGTCGCGACGACCGCGCTGCGGATGCTTATCGCGCAGGGATCGACCTCCTCGCAGCGCTGGCGGAGCGGCCGACGGGTCCGGCAGAGCACGGCCGGATGCTGGTCGAAGCACGCATGGCCCTGGCGCGCACGTTGTGCCGCCAGCAACGCAGTCTCGAGGCGATCGACCCCGCGGAAGCGGCCATTACGGATTGCCGACACCTTGTCGAATCGCTGCCGCAGGAAAGCTGGCCCGTCGAAGGGCTTGTCGAAGCTCTCAATGTATGCGGGCTGGCGTGTCGCGACGCGGGCGATCTTGACCGCGCCGGGCCGAGTTTCGCGGAGGCCGCAGACTGGGCGGGGCAACTGGCCGATGGCGATCCCGAGGAGCCACGCTTTGCACGCCAGCAAGCCTGCTCGCTGCGTAACCTCGCCGACGTCCTCGTGAGGCAGAATGACTGGCGCGGCGCGTCCACAACCGTGGAGGCGGCGTTGAAGCTCCAGAAGCAACTCGTCTTGAGCTTCCCAACGGCGTCGGGCTATAGCGCCGACCTGGCGCAAACGCAGCGCTGGTGGGACGCCGTACAACGCGCCGGCGGCCCGCCGCCCGACTCGCCGATGGCTTCCCAGGATGCCACTGCCCGCAGGCAGCTCACGGAAGCGCTGCCGCAGATTCCCTGGTACCGCGAGCAGTTGGCGCGGGCGTACGGCGAACTTGGCAACGCACTTCAGCGACTGGATGAGCGATCGGCAGCGGACGGCGATTCTGCCGATCAGCAGGCCATTGCGCTCCAGGAAGAGCTCGTCAGGGAGTTTCCCGCCGTCGCCAAGTACCGGGAAGGACTGGCCGGCCTGTACTACCGGCAAGGGATGTCCGCGAAGATGGCCTGGCGGATGTCCGAAGCCGAGCAGTGGTTCAGTCGCGCCCGCGACATTCAGCAGAGCCTCCTCGCGGATGTGCCCGCGAACGTCCAGTACGAGGAGACGCTCCGCCGAATCGTGCAGGAGTTGAATGACGTGCGCGGCAAGCTCGATGATGACTTGATTGTCCAGCTCGGCAAGGAATCGCTCGAAGGTGTAGCTGCGGCCGTGGATCTCGCCATGTCGACTGACGTGGACAGCGTTGCCCAGGAGCCGTGGGTTCTGTTGATTTACGGTGAATACGTCGCGCTGGGCGGCGACTACGAGCGCGCTCTTTCGTACATCGAGCGCTCGATGGAGGTTGGATCGCCCAGCCCTTCGCACTACAAGTCTCTGGGGTGGGTGCTGCTCGGATGCGGGCGAGATGATGCCGCCTACGCGGCCCTCGAGCACGCCCTCGATGACGTGCCTGCCGGCGACTCGTCCCTGCTCGCCCAGCAGTGCCCGGACCCGACGACCGCCGCTTACTTTCTGGGTTTGATCTCCGAACAGCAGTATACGAACGCGTGGGCGGACACCATTCTCTACGGTCAGCGGTATGCGCCGTTTCCCTGGTTCTACGTGGGCATGCGGCGCGAGTTGGCGGGCGATGTGTCCGGCGCCATCGCCGCGTACCGCACGGCGACAAGTTTCGACGAATCCGCCAACGTTCATCACACCGCGCACTGGGCGGCATATCGGCTTGCAGTCCTTGCTTCAGCCGATGGTCGGGGCGATCCGATGCGCGGAGACTCGGACAGGGAATTCCCAAAGGACTAGCCGCCCTCCGCAACTTCCAATCTCCCCGATTACCTGCTAACGTGGTGGCCAAGGGCGAACATTGGTCGCGGACAGGTCAACGGACGACCAGGCGGGCGCGCATGTCAGTCACGCGCAGGCCCACCATGCTGGATTTGCCCGGCACCGCCAGCCGCACACCATTCACGGAGCGGAATCATGCGCAAGACGATTCTATTGTCCGTACTGGCAGCGACGATCGTGCTGCTCGCCGGCGCTGTGAAGGACAAGGCTCACCAGGATTCGGTCAGCCTCTTCCCCGCCGGCGAACCTTTCAAAACGGGCTATCTCAAAGTCGACGACGTGCACGAGATTTGGTACGCCCTGTTCGGCAATCCGGAGGGCAAGCCGGTGATCGTGCTGCACGGCGGGCCGGGGGTCGGAAGTTATCCGCGACTCATGCAGTACTTCGACCCGGATAAGTTCCTGATCGTTCTGCACGACCAGCGCGGGGCGGGCCGCAGCCGACCGGCCGGCGAGCTCCGCGCGAACACCACGCAGCACCTCGTTGGCGACATCGAGCGGCTTCGGGAGCACCTCGGCATCAAGGACAAGGCGCTGGTGTTCGGCGGCTCGTGGGGAGCGACGCTGGCGTTGGCCTATGCGGAGGCGCATCCCGATCACGTGCGGGGGCTGATTGTGCGCGGCGTGTTCACCGGCTCGAAAGCGGATCCGCTTAATGGATTCGTCGGTCCCATGCCACGAACGTTCTTCCCCGACGCAGCCGCGGAGTTTGACGCTGCCCTGCCGGCGGAGCTGGCCTCGTTCGAGCCGGCCGCCCTGCTCGAGCTCTTCAGCGGCGACGACAAGGACATGCAGCGCCGCGTCGCCGGCGCGTGGATCCGCTGCGCCATCAAGACCGGCAAGCTGCACGCCTCCGACGAGGAGGTGAACGCCGGCTGGGGCGACTACGACGCCGCTCCGGGCGCCCGGATCGACTGTCACTACGCAGCGAACGGTTTCTTTCTCGAGGATGAACAGCTTCTGCGCGAAGCCACGAAGCTGAAGAACATGCCCGTCACGATCATCAACGGGCGGTACGACATGATCTGCCCGCCAATCACGGCGTGGCGACTGCACAAGCAACTGCCGCAATCGAAGCTCATCATCGTGGAGGAGGCGGGGCATTCGGAGTCGGAGCCGGGCACGACCCGCGCACTGCTCGAAGCAGTTGCGGAATTCGAATGATCGGCCGCGATCCGACGCCATAGCGACTTGGAGAAGCGCATGGTCGGGCAGCAATCCAGCACGAATTGGCGAGCCGGGCGGGTAAGGGATGCCCGCGGCCGTCTGGTCAGCCAGATGGACCCGGTGAGACTCTACCTGCTCAAGCGGCGCTGCGTTATTCCTGCCGAGACACTCTGGTCCATCGCCGAGCAGGTCATGCCTGGGGTCCGGCGCCAGAGACTCGTTCAGGTCGTCAGCATAGCGCTCGGCATCCTGGTCGTCGTGGGTGGCAACATCGTCTACTTCGGTTACTTCAGCAACTGGAAAGGGATCGATCCCGTTCTCGGGACGATTTACGCTGTCCAGGCCACTGTCATCCTGGGCGCACCACTGATCGCCTATCGGGTCGCGAAGAACCGGTACGCCCATCGTGTCGCGCGCGTGATGCTGCAGCATCGTCGTTGCCCGCATTGCGGTTATGACATCCGATGGCTCCCCACCGATGCCGATAGCGGAGTGACCACGTGCCCCGAGTGCGGATGCGCCTGGAAGTTGCACGAGCAGGGCAACAGGTAACAGGAAGACAGCGATGGTCGGGCCTGAAACTCCTTTTCGCCGGCATAGTCGCTACATCCGCGACGCCCGTGGCCGGAAGGTTTCGCAGCTTGATCCGGTCGCGATCTACCTGCTGCGGCAGTATTCGATCATTGACGCCGGCGTGCTGCGATCAATCACCAACGAAAGAGGCGTCCGCATTACACGCGGCGAGCGCGCGTCGCTCGCTGTCGGTGTGATCGGTGTCGCGGTGGTTCTCGGTCTCTTCATGCAGTCGATTATCGCCGGCGACTTTGGCAGTGCCCCCATCGCGCGGACTTCCTCGCTCCTGATGTTCTGCTTCTTTGCCTGGTTCTACTGGGCTCGCGCCAAGCACGCCCGCTTCGACAACGTGGCGGCCGCGATGCTCCGGCACCGGCGCTGTCCCCACTGCGCTTACGACTTGCGCTTCCTGCCGGCCGATCCGGCTGACGGAGCGACCGTCTGCCCCGAGTGCGGTGGCGCGTGGATGCTGGGGGACGAGGCGCGCGACCGCCCGAGCCGTGCTTTCCAAGAGCCGGGGAACCCATCCCATCCGTAGCCATCGGGGCGGGCGGTCGCCAACTGCAGCGGCGCCGATTCCCGCCCGCCACGACGCTCGCGGGCGCGGGGCCACACTTGAGGCGAACGCGCCGATACGCGCGCTCCGGCGGTCTCGGGGCCCGAGGCGCAAGTCATTGTCGAAAACGTGCCGCCCTGGCTGCATCGGCGGCACAGACGCCCGAAAAACGGGCTTGACCGGCGGGTATATATGTTGTATATATATAGCGTATATACAGGCCTGCGTGATCAAACAGGCGGTTCGGCCATTTGCCCGAGGAGCGTCCGGCTGTCCTTCAAACATGCCATCATGGGTTTACTGGCTGATGGACCGCGCCACGGGTACGAGCTCAAAACGCTCTACGAAGATCAGTTGGCGCCGACCGTCAAGCTGAATTTCGGCCAGGTATATCCTGCTCTGGAAAGACTCGAACGAGACGGGTGGGTCGAGCACGATGTCGTCAGCCAGCAGGAGCGGCCGGACAAGAAGGTCTTTGCGCTCACGAAGGCCGGAAAGCAACAGCTGCGGGTCTGGATCGAGACGCCCTCTGCGCCGAGCATTGACGCGCGTAACGAGACGTTCGTGAAGCTGATGCTCGCCAGGCGACTGGGCCGGGCTGTCGCGATGGAGGCGCTGAAAACCGAAAAACGGGCCTGCTTCAATCGACTGCACGAACTGACTCAGGCCAGGGCAAGGGCCAAGGAGGAGGACAAACCCGTGCAGGCGATCCTTCTCCTCGACCTGGCAGTGCTACGCCTCGAGGCCTTCATGAAGTGGTTGGAGAAGTACGACGAAGCAGTGCGACAGGAGGGCCAGCCATGAGCGCCCAGACGACCGTTGCTGCCGAGGCATGCCGCGTAACGAGGGTCTTCGGCGAGGGCCCCGGCAGAGTCGATGCGATCACCGACATCAGCCTGCGCATCCATCGCGGCGAGTTCCTGGCCATCATGGGCCCTTCCGGCTCCGGCAAGAGCACGCTCCTGCATCTGCTCGGCGGACTCGATGAGCCCACGTGCGGGTCGGTGAAACTGAATGGTCAGGACCTGGGCACGATGTCCGACGACCAAATCACGCAGTTGCGTCGTCGCCACATCGGTTTTGTCTTCCAGGCGTTCAATCTTCTGCCGGTCCTGACGGCGGCAGAGAACGTTGCCCTGCCCTTGGTCATTGACGGCTGCAGTGAGGCCGAGGCAGACACAAAGGCCCGCGCCGCGCTGGCACGCGTGGGAATTGCGGATCGCGCACACCACTATCCCGGCGAGCTGGCCGGCGGCGAGCAGCAGCGCACGGCCCTGGCTCGTGCGCTGTGTGCCGATCCTGTCCTGCTGCTGGCCGACGAACCCACCGGAAATCTCGACAGCCGCAGTAGCGAACAGATCATCGCCCTGCTGCGCAAGCTTGTTGACGAACAGGGCCAGACAGTCGTGATGGTGACGCACGATGCCGGCCACGCCGCCATGGCGGACCGGCTGATTACGCTGCGCGATGGCCGGATAGAGGACGAACACGCGTTAACGCGCGGTCGCTCGACAGATGTGGTCCTTCAGGAACTGGAGCCGTCGCCGTGATCCTCATGCGTTACATGGTCAAGGAGGTTCGCCGGCGTCCCGGTCGAGCAGTGCTCGCCGTCCTGGGAATCGTGATCGGCGTTCAATCGCTCGTGGCCATACCCCTGGCGATTCAGACCACGCGCCGGGCCCAGCGTGCGCTCTTTGAGGGGCTGACGGGTCGGGCGGCGCTCGAAGTCGTGCCCTGCGGAGAGGGCGGATTCCCGTCTGACCTCGGGCGCAAGTTGGAAGAAGTAAACGGCCTGAAGGCTGCCGTTGGGGTCATTCAGTCAACCGCGGCGATCCGGGGACCGGCGGCTCTCGCTCCCGTGATGACTCTCGGAGTTGACTTGGCGCACGATGAGCGGGTCCGCGATTATGAGTTTCGCCGCGGTGGCCCACCCGACGGCGAGGGGCAGGTCCTGCTGGAAGAGAGCTTCGCGCAGTCGCTCGGTCTCGAGCTCGGAGCGACAGTCGTGCTGCTGTCGCCTTCGGGCACGACTGACCTGCGGCTTGCAGGCCTGCTCGCACCTCGCGGGGCGGCGGCGGTGAACGACGGCGCAGTTGCCATCATGCCGTTGTCCACGGCGCAGCAGCTCTATCAGTTGCAGGGCAGGATCAACAGCTTGCAGCTCGTGCTCTCGGATGGCGCCGATCCGCGCCGCGTCGCCCGGGATGTCTCGAAACGGCTGCCGCCGGGACTGACCGTACAAGCACCGGCAGCGCGGGCAAGCCTCGCACAGGAAACCATGGCCAGCACGGAGAGAATGCTGGCCGTGCTGAGCATCACGGCGCTCGTGGCCGGCGCATTTGTGATCCTCAATTCGTTTCTCATGAGCCTCGGTGAACGCAAACGTAATCTCGCCATCCTCCGGTCGTTGGGGGCGACGCGAAAGCAGGTGACGCGGCTGCTGCTCACGGAGGCATTAGCGCTCGGAACCCTCGGCACGGTCGTGGGAATACCGCTGGGACTGGGGATGGCGCTTGTCGTGACGCACTTGATAGCTCGGTTCTCCGGGACCGTCGTTCCTCAACTGAGGGTGACGGCGGGACCACTCGCGCTGGCGGGCTTGCTGGGAATCGGCGTGGCCGTGCTGGCCACGTACTTTCCCGCGCGGACGGCCGGCCGCCGATCACCGCTTGCGGCCCTGCGCGAGCGCCCGGAAACGAGCCCCGCACGCACCGATGGCCCGCGACGCTGGCCGGCTCGTCTTGGCCTTGCGCTTCTGGCCTTTTTTGCGCTGGTCTACGCTGCGATAGTCTGCGGACTTGTGCCCGACGGCGCGCTCGTTTTCATCCTTCCCGCGGGCATGGTCCTGGCGCTCGTAGGTTCGGCCCTGGCCACTCCCGTCGCCCTCACGCCGCTATCGCGCGTAACCGAGCGACTGCTCCGGCCCATCCTGGGAATCGAAGCGAGTCTCGCCAACCGCCAACTGCGCCGCCACCCGACAAGAACGTCGTTGGTGGTCAGTGTGCTCATCATCTCCGTCATGCTATCGACGGGTTTCGGCAACGCCATGCTCAACTCGGTCAGGGATACGCGCGAGTGGATGGTTCGCATTTTCGCAGACGTGGACTTCCTGGTTGTGCCCACCGCACTGACCGGAACGGAGCTGCTGCCGGTTGCGATGCCGGAAGATTACGCGGATCGCATCGCCCGCATCGAGGGCGTGCAGCGCGTCGGGAAAGGAACCGTCTTTTCAACGTTCGCTGAAGGCCGGAGGATTCTGATTTTCACGCGTTCCTGCCGGCCGGGTGAGGACCCCGGCTTCCGCATTGTGGATGGCGTCGATGAAGACGTGCGCAGGAGATTGCAACGCGGCGAGGTTGTCATCGGAACCGCGCTCGCTCAACGCCTGGGGCGCCAACCCGGCGACGCAATATCGATCGAGACGCGCCACGGCATCCGCAAGTTCAGGATTGCAGGATTGACCTCTGAGTATACCGCCGGAGGCATGATTGCGCTTGTCGAATGGGACTATGCCAAGAAGCTATTCGATACCGATGGGATTCGATATGCCTACGTAGTCGCCGAGCCCGACGCTCGGGCGCGTGTGCAACCGCGGCTTCAGGCTTTCTGCGACGAGCATCATCTCGTGATGCACTCCAGCGCCGGCTTCACCGCGGCATGCGATGACATGATCGCCGGCGTCACCAACTCTGCCTGGGTCCTGCTGGCACTGGTATTTGTCGTTGCCTCGCTGGGCATCACCAACTGCGTCACCATGAATGTGTTCGAGCAGACCCGCGAATTAGGTGTCCTTCGTGCGATCGCCATGAAGCGCGGGCAGATCCGCAAGATGATCCTCTCTCAGGCGTTGTCGATCGGCGTAATCAGCACGGTTCCCGGTGTCCTGCTCGGCATCCTCCTGGGCTGCGCAATGACCAGCGCGAGCTATGCGACAGTCGGCTCGCGAATTCCCTACCGACTGGAGCCGACCCTGCTGCTTGCTTGCGCGATCATGGCTCTCGTTGTCGCCGCGCTCGCGGCTCTTCCACCGGCGCATCGCGCCGGCAGACTGAAGATCATTCGCGCGCTGCATTACGAATAGGGATTTCCTGAGGCGATCCTACAGCCGGAGATGATGGGCTGATGTCGCACATACGCGGTGACCGATCGTCGGATGATCGTCCAGGCACACGGGCGTGCCGTCGCCCGGCACCGGGCGACCGCGTGAAAGCGACCATGTCTGTCGGTGACGAAAACAGTGTGCTCCGGGTCGTCTCCGTCCGGCTGCGCCAGTGCCTGGCGAACCGGCATGTGCCCTGGCTGACGGCGATGCTGGCGATGCTGTTGTGCCTGCCGGCACTGCGGATCGGTCTGCTGCTGGACGACGACTTGCACTGCCTGGCGCTGACGCGTCCCGACTTGCCGATGCTCGCGCGGTCACCGGCGGAGCTGTTTGATTTCATCAAAGGTGATCCCGCAGCGAATCTTCAATCGCGAACGATCGGGTTTCTTCCCTGGTGGTCCGACGAGCATCTGCGTCTGGCGTTCTTCCGACCGCTGACCGGTCTCACGCACTGGCTCGATTACCGCCTGTGGCCTGACTCGCCCTCGCTCATGCATATCCACTCTCTGCTCTGGTACGGAGCCGTCGTCGTGGCGACGGCCGTCCTCTATCGGCGTATGCTTGGCGTGACCTGGGTCGCCGGCCTGGCCGCGTTGCTGTACGCGGTCGATGATGCCCACGGCTTTCCCGCCGTGTGGATCGCCAACCGCAACGCACTGCTGGGCGCCTTCTTCGGCGTCGTGGCGCTCATCCTGCATGACCGCTGGCGCCGCAAACGCTGGTGGCCGGGAGCGATCCTGGCGCCGCTCGCCTTCGGCCTGGGCCTGCTCTCCAAAGAAAGCACCGTCGCAGTCGGCGGCTATCTGCTCGCGTATGCCCTTCTGCTCGATCGCGGCACATGGACGCGCCGGCTGGCTTCGCTCACGCCCTGTGCATTCGTCGTGATCGCCTGGTGGGTCACCTACAGGCTGCTTGGCTACGGCACAACCGCCTCCGGGTGGTACATCGACCCAGGCGCCGACTTGACCGCTTTTGTGCAAGCGGTCGCAACCCGCGCGCCGAACCTGATCGCCTGGCAGTGGCTGGTCCCGTCTGATGTCCACTGGTCGTTGTCTCCGCAGGCCGAGCGGAGCTTGTGGCTGTTCACGATGGTAGCGCTGCTGATCACCGCGGCGACGCTCGCGTCACTCCTATGGCGAGATCGCCTCGCCCGCTTCTGGGCGCTGGGAATGTGTCTCTCCCTGTTGCCGGCCTGCGCGGCGTTTCCTGCGGACCGCCTGCTGATGTACGCGGGTATCGGCGCCATGGGCCTGGTTGCGCAGTTCGTCGCCGCGGTCGTACAATCGAGGAATCCAAAGCAGAGGCGGTCGTCGCGACGTTTGCCGGCGATCGCCGTCTGCTCCGTTCTCCTCGTTGTCCATCTGATTATCGCGCCGTGGAATCTCGCTCGAACCGCAACGTCTCTCGCCAAAGTCGGAAGCTCCGTTGCCGAAGCAGCCGCGAGCCTGCCCACCAGCTCGCACGCGCGCTTTCAGACGGTGCTTATCGTGAACGCGCCCTCATATGCCGCCTATGCCTATGGTGCCTTGAGACGATTCGCACATAACGATCCGTATCTCAGCCTGACGTTCGTGCTCGGATCGAGCAGTCGTCCGATCACGATTCAGCGACTGGATGACCACACGCTTGCGGTCCGCCCTGATGGAGGATTTCTTGCCCCGTTGGGGAATGCAGGCGGCTATGCAGAGATGCAACGACTTCTGTTCAACCAGCGCGCCGCTGTCGACACGCTTGATCGGCTGTATCGTGGCAGCACGCCGATGGTTGTCGGTCAACGGATCCCGTTACTTTGCGGCACCGTGGAGATCGGCGCGCTCACCGATGACGGTCGACCGGAGGAGGCGGTCTTTCACCTTGCATTAGATCTTGACAGCCCTCTCTTCCGCTGGCTGAAATGGCAGGATGGACGATTCGTGCCCTTTGAAGTGCCCTCTGAGGGAAAAACATTGACACTTCCGCCCGCCCAACTGTGATTGAAGATGATCAACCACCGGCAGAGAACACCCGCGTGCGAATGGCGGAGCACTACACGGTGATTCTTCAGCGTGGTCGTAAGACAATCGCTTACTTCGTATCAGCAAGCGGACGGTGCGTCGCCGGTCTCCAGGAACTTGGCTGTGGCGGTCGTGCGAAGTTGGCCGGCCTGCCATAGCTCGGCGCGGAGCAGGAACAACGGCGGGCTGGAGCGCTCGATCGAGGCCCGCAGGTGACATTCGTCCTCGCTGCCCACGGGGTGGCGGTACCGGATGTGCAGGTCGGCGGTGACGGCACGCCGGCCCTGGGCGAACAGGCAGTGCGTCATGGCGGCGTCCAGCAGCGTCGCGATAACGCCGCCGTGCAGAATGCCCGCGTACCCTTCATAGGACGGGCCGGGCTTGAAGACGCCCTCCACCGCGCCGTCCGAAGTGGGCGCGAAGCGAAGTCGCATCGTCTGGCCGTAGGCGTTGCCGCAGGCGATGCAGCGCGCGTGCAGATCCTCGCGCGTGCGGTCGAGACGTTGTTGCAGCACTTTCGTCGTCACGGGCGGTCACTCCACTGTTGCCGACTGCTCCGGCGATGCCGTCACATGCCCATTGTACGCATACGACCGCCGCCTGCTACAATCGCTCACAAAAACCCCACAACCGAGCCATATTCGATCGGAGCCGACAATGAGTCACCACAGCAACGCGCCGCCGGCCATGAACCTCCAAGCCATCGGCGTCATCCACAGTCCGCACGCCCGCCCGGAGGAAACCCCCATCCAGCCCGTTTTCGCCCGCGGGATTCAAGGAACGGCGGAACTCCTGCGCGAATACGCCGACGGCCTGCGCGACATCGAGGGGTTCTCGCACCTCTACCTGATCTACTGGCTGCACCGTGCCGACGCGCCGCGGCTGGTCGTAAAGCCCTTTCTCGACGACACACCGCGGGGCGTGTTTGCCACGCGGGCGCCCTGCCGGCCGAACCCGATCGGACTCAGTGTCGTTCGCCTCGTCCGGCGGGACGCCAACGTACTGCATCTCGAGGACGTAGACGTCCTGGACGGCACCCCCCTGCTCGACGTCAAGCCCTACGTGCCGCGGTTCAATCCTGCCGAGGGTATTCGCTGCGGATGGGTCGAAAGCGTCGATGAGCAGGTCGCCGCCGAACGCGGGCGGCGGGCGTACGGCCAGGGCTCGAATTCCACGTAACGCTGCAAGAGGCGCGCAGGCACAAGCCCACGGCGCGGACAGGAGCCGTGGGCTTGGTGTATGCGTCGGATCGGCGCCTTGCCACCGGGGGCCGGTCAGAACAGCCGAACTCGCGCATAGCTCCGGCGTGACCGGTGCGTCGGGTTGGGCTCGTCTGTTTCCTCGCCGTTCACGACCAGCTCAGGCGCGATGTCCTCGATCGTGTACCCGAACTCCGGCGCTCCAAAGAACCACTCCGAGGGGTTGAACTCCAAGTATGCCGCATCCGGATCGGCCGGATCATCGCCTGGATTCACGACCACGATCTCGCCGTACCACGTTTGGATCGTGTCCGGGGCGTCGTCATCCGCGTCGACCGACCGGCCGGCAACATTGACGAAACGGAGTCGATCGCCGTCGGGGTCCGAATCGTTGGCGAGCACGTCGAGGACGGTGCTCTGGCCGGGAACAACGTTGAACTGATCGTCGCCCGCGTGGGGACGATGGTTGACCTCATACGCGATGATGCCTCCCGAGGGGTCGTTCTGAGCGCCGTAGGGAACGAAAACCATTCCGCCGGCGATCACCGTTCCGCCGTTCATGCTCGCGTGATGCGGTTTGCCCAGACCGAGGTCGAACACGTCGTTGAGATCGGGCGACTGGTCGCTGAACAGGATGCGGCCGTCGCGGGCGTTGAGGACAAAGAGCTGCCCGGAGGACGTGGTCACGAAGACGAGACGGCGCGTGATGGAAACGTGTCGCAGGGCTGCTCCGGCCGGGAGCTCGACATAGTCAACGCCATGAGGGAAACGCCAGAGCGAGTGTCCCGTACCGGCGTCGAGGGCGTAGACCTTCACGCGCATCCCGGTGGCCGGATCGCCGTCGTCGGTGGTGTCCTCGACATCGGCCCAGAAGGCGGGGCTGAACGTGGCAAAGAAGGCGTTGGCAAACAGGCCCGTATCGAGCGACGTGCCGAACTGGGCATCTGAAAAGCCGTCGTCGATTCCTTCAAAGCCAGCCACGTAGACGACGCCGTCGCCAACGGCGGCACCGGCCTGAATGCCGCCGATTCCTGTCGAACGGCTGATCTTGCGCTCCCACACCGTCTCACCGCTGTCGCGATCGACGACGCGGAAGAGCCCGCCCTTGCTGCCATCACCGACGAGGTCACGCTGTTGGCCGTGAACTCGAGCCGTGAAAAGCACGGGCGGAGCCAGCACGTCGGCGTCGCGCGGGCCGCCGGGATTATCCGGGCCGGTGGACACCGGATCGTTCAGGTTGAAGACGTCGCCGACGTGGAACTGGTTGGTCCACACGAAATCGCCGGTCGCGTAGTCGATCGCGTATAGCGAGTCGCCGCGATCGACGTAGCCGGGCGGCGCAAGCGCGGGGTCCGGATAACCCTCGTAAGGGTAGGACGTGTTCTGGCCGGTGCCGCCGAAGACCATCCCGCGGTCCGCATCGACGGCCAGGCCGGCGCCGGCGGAAACCCCCGTACCGAAGGGCATACCGGTTGATGGATTCGTGTCGATGGTCGGCGTGCGCCAGATCTCGACAGGGCTGGCGGGATCGGACACGTCGTAGGCGATGGACAGACCGGTCTCCTGGCCCTGGAGTACGGCGTCGTTGACGATCACGTTGATGCTGGCGATCAACACCGGTCCGGTGGGGCCGGCGACGATCACCGGGTCTCCCAGCACGGATGCCAGTTGGCGATCGGGCGCCACTTGAAACGGATCAATCTCGAGGGTGCTGGTATCGAAGTCGACTTCGGCGCCGCCGTTGCGCTCGACGACATGCAACCGGCCGTAGACGCTGCCGATGATCCACACGTAGTCGTCCGTGACGATCGGTGAGGTATAGAACAATTCGGGAGCGATCGGTGGGTTGCCGTTGGCGTAGTCGGGGTCCACCAGGGTCGTCGTCCAGTGCCACATCGCGTCCGTGATCGCGCCGGTATCGGGATCGCGGGCAAACAGCGTCCCCAGTGCATCGACGTAGTAGATCGTTCCATCGCGTACGATCGGTGAAGCGACGACACCGACAACCGGCGAGGGGAAGGCGAGGCCCAGCGCCGCCTCGAGAGCAAATCCGGTGGGGGCGGGCTCCGCGACCATTGTGTCGTCGTTGAACGTGGACCACGCACGTCGAAGGAACCTCGCGTTCATCGCCGTGATCGGCGAGCTGCGACTGAAGTTCGAGTTCTCCGGATCGTGCGAGTACAGGGGCCATTCATCACCGATTGCGCCGGTCCCAATACAGAAGACAAGGAGGAGCGCACGAATACCGGTCCGTACTCCGAGCGCGCGGAATCTGCGCCAGACGGTCATTGTTGTCGTTTGCACAATTGGTTCTCCTTCAGACCCAACGAAAAACAAGATGTCCCCAAGGCCGGCGCGCAGTGGGAGCACGTGTCGGCCTGACTCAGGGGTGAAAAGACTGCCAGCGTTCATTCGGCAAGAGCACGAACGCTCTGACAAACGCCGCTTGCCCGATCATTCAGCGGTTGGTCGGCGCATCGTGGGATTCCTGACAACAAAAGATGCGCAAAATGAAATGTCTGAGGGCCGCGCGCGGTGCAACGGACACCCGCCACCGCGTGCGCGCAGGCGCCGAGCAGATCGCCCCACCGTAGCTGTTACGGCTCCAGCGTGGCGCGAACATCGGGCAGCGGTTTGCCGTCTTCGTCCTCGACGTGCACGCTGAAGCCCCACATGCCGCCGCCCTGGCTGATCTTCAGCAGCAGCTTGTTCGCGCCCTTCCTCAGGTGGACCGGCACGCGGTCCTCCTTCGGCGTGTAGGGCCGGCCGACGTCGTGGCGATACACCTCTTCGTCGTTCAGCCACACGGCCTCGCCGTCGTCGCTGCCGATGGCCAGTACGACGTCGCGCTCCTCGGGCGACTGCAGATACACCAGCGCGTACGCGACGGCATTCAGGTAGTAATCGCCGAAGATCTTGTGGAACTCGATGTAGTTCTCGTCCGTGGCTTCGGTGTCTGCCGTGATCTGCCGTTCGACGCGCTGCCACTTGATCGTCTTGCCGTCCTTGCCCTCGTATTCGGCCGACAGGTCGAGCGTGCTTTCCGGTGGAAACACCTGCTGCAGGCGATCGTCATCCGGGGCGTCGAACGGGCCGACGATCCACCAGCGATTGATCGACGGCAGAATCACGACGTCCAGTGGAATGTGCAGTTGCACGTGGGGCGCGCCGATCTGGACATCGGCACGGAGGATGGATGTCTGCGGCCGGCCGCTCGGGCTCAACGTGGTTTCGAACGTGATGGGCGCATCGCCCAGCTTGTCGAACTGCCACTCGCTCTTGCCGTCGAAGGCGTAATTGGCCGGATCGCTCAAGCTGACCCGCGCCGTCACGTCCTTGAGCTCGCTCATGACCGGCTGCACGCTCAGCGTTCCGTTCACGCGAAGCTCCGGCTCGCCCGGCGCGGCGGCCTTCACGCGTAATCGCGCCGTGAGGCCGAGCAACTGAACGAGGGCGTGGCGTTCGGTCGTCTCATCCAATCCCAGTCGCGGTATCAACTGCATCAGCCCACGGGCACTCCCGTCTATTAACTTCTGCCCGTCCCGGGGTCTCTTCTGCCTGAACAGCGTGTGAGATGACAACGCCGTGTTGATCCGCTCGACCGCGTCCACGGCCGCCTTCTCACTCGACGCGCCCGCGGCCTTGATGACGTCGCGACCGATCTGCCGCACCAATGCAAGCCGACCGCGCAGGCCGGCCTGAATGACCGCCGCGTCACTCTCTGCGAGCTTCTTGCGAACGGCGACCTCGATCTGCTCGTCCGGCGATTCACGTCTGACGCGAATGACAATCGAAAGACTGCCATCGTCGTACCACCAGTCACCTTTGTTCGGCGCACCGGCCTTGATGGCCTCCCCGTTGACGAGCACGTCCTTCGGCGGCCACGTGTCGTGCAAATGGATCTCGAACGTGCGGGCCCGCTCCATCCCCTTGAACCGACCCGCCGTCGGCTCGATGACGACCTCTGTCGCGTCCGGCCCCGAGGTCTGCGATACCGGCGTCCAGGCGCACTGGTGCTTCAGGTAGCCTGTCGAAACGCCGTCGTCTTCATAGACGCGCGTGCGACCCTCCTCGCCGGGAAAGACATGCAGCACGAGCGGGTCGGTCCATGCGTCGCGTGCTCGGTGAATCTTCGCCGCGGCGGGAATGACGGCGCCGCCGCGCACGAACAGCGGGATTTCATCAAGGGCGACGAGCAGGGAAACCTCCCGTGGGCCCTGCCACGACCGGCCCGAGAACCAGTTCCCCCAGGTTCCGGGAGGCAGCCATACCGTCACCTCGGCCCGGTCGCTGATTCTGCTGGCCGGCGTCACCACCGGCGCCACGAGCAGGTCTGGCCCGAAGAGGTATTCGTCAGGGTGTTGGTACGCCGCATCGATGTCCGGCCACTCGTAGTACAGCGGGCTGCACAGCGGAACGGCGGTGTCGTAGCAGCGGCGGGCGGCCGTGTAGATGTACGGCAGGAGTTGATAGCGCAGATCGAACGCCTCGCGCATCGCCAGGAAGTTCTCCTGCGGGAACTTCCAGATTCGCCGCTCGGCGTCCTCCCGGTGCGTCGTGTGCGTGCGCAGCACGGGGCTGAAGGCGCCGAACTGCACCCACCGCGTGTACAGCTCCGGCCCCACCGGGCCCGGCTGGTGCCCGCCGATGTCGTGGCTCCAGTAATCAAAGCACACGTTGCCCGCCGTGGCCGTGAAATACGGCTGGAAAGCGAGCGACGACCAGTTGCTGAACGTGTCGCCCGAGAACCCGATCTCGTATCGGTGATTGCCCAAGCCGCCCCACCGGCTGAAGATCAAGGGCCGCTTGTCGCCGCGGTCCTTGTTGCGCTCCATGTCCGTCCATTGGAGACGGTTCAGCCACCACAGCGGGTCAAGACCGGGCATGCGGCTCTGTTCCCCCTGCTGCCAGTCGATCCACCAGAAGTCCACGCCCATACTCTCCTTGGGATGCAGCAGGAGCTTGAAGTAGTTGCTCATGAACTTCGGATCGGTGCAGTCGAACGGGATGCGCTTGGTCTTGTCCGGATCGAGGCCCATCGCGTTGGCAAAATCGCGAAACGCCGCCTCGTGGTCGCCGACACCGTCGTGCGGGTGGAGGTTGAGCGTCGTTTGCAGATGGTGATCGTCGACCCACTTGAGGAAGGCGGCCGGATCGGGGAAGTACCGCGGATCCCACGTAAAGCCCGTCCAGCCGGGCAGGTGCCAGCCCATGTCGATCACGAGCACGTCGAGCGGTACGTCGTGCTCGCCGAACTCGCCGACCAGCGCCTTGAGCTGCTGGTCGGTATACGACCAGTACCGCGACCACCACGACCCGAACACGTATCGCGGCGGAAGGGGAATCCTGCCGGCGACACGCGTGAAGTCGGCGAGGGCGCGGAGGTAATCGTGACCGTAACCGAAGAAGTACCAGTCGACGTTGTCGTTTTCCGGCCGCGGCGCCACCCAAGCGGGCTTGGCATCGGTGAAGACCGGCCGCTGCGAATCGTCCACGAGGGTCCAGCCGTCACGGCTGAGCAGGCCCGGCTCGAGCGTGGTGGCCCCGGAAACGCCGTCCAGCGTTCGCGTCGTTCCGTGCAGGTTGCCCGTGTCCGGCGCGCCCGGCTTCCAGACGGCCGCGTTGCCGCCGACGTTCAAGTGGACATTCAGGTTGTCCGGCGAGAAGCGGCCGCCATCCTCCTTGTAACGCAGAATGAGCTCACCCGTATCGATGAGCAGCCATCCCTGCTCGTGCCGCGTCTCGTACTTCGGTACCGGGAGCCGACGGTTGATGAAGACCAGCGAGGCGCGATCCTCGAATCGCGCGTCGGGCGACCACTCCATGCGGATCATGGCCGGCGTGAGCACGGTGAACCGCGCCTGGCCGGTCGTCACGATTGCGTTGGGCGCGGCCACGGGGTCAGCCTGTTGCACCGCTGTTCCATCCTCCAGGACAGCCGACATCGCCAGTAGTGCGGCGCAGAGCGGCACCCACATGTCTGCAAACCTCCTCTTCGCTGACTCGAGCCAAGTTTACGAAAATCCCTCTCCCGCCCCTGAGCGGGTATCGAGCATCCGAACGCGACCGGGCCATCGCGATCATTCCGCGGCCAGGCCGAACTTCTTCAGTATACGGCCGCGTTCGCGGAGCACTAGCGGGTCGCTGGTCGGCTGGGCAAGGAAGGCTCGCGCCCGATCGGCGTGTCCGGTCTTGAGGTACGAATCAGCAAGACCTTCAGCCACCATGAGCCATTCTGCTCCGTGGACGTACGGCGCGGCAGCAGCCAGATGCTCAATTGCGCGGTCATTATCCCCCACGAGATTGTACGCCAACCCGAGGTGACGGTGGAGCTGCGGACTGATCACGCCCGTCGCTCGAGCCAGTTCCTGCCCGTCGTGAAGGAGTTGGCGGGCAAGCGCGAAATCTTCATGACGAAGGGGCGAGTGCTCGTGCTGGCGGCAGGTGATTGCCTTCCAGGTCAGCTCGAGATTCCACAGGGAGAAACGAGATACGTTGTGCCTCGCGATCATGAACAAGGGGTCCGCCGCGGCGAAATCCCCCTTCGCCATGAGCGCCGCACCAACAACGCCCGTGATGGGACGCGTGTATACGCCGTGCTGGGCGGAGTCGCACCAATACTCGATCGCGCGAAGCTCCTGGTCGCTCAAGCGGGCCTCGAAGTCGGAGCATTGCTGTTGCCGCGAGGACCTCGCCGCCGGATTGCTCCGGGAGTAGAACGGGGCGTCGAACAGATTCAACATGCGATGGTCGACGGCATAGGCATCGTACTTGTTCGCCCCGAGCCGGACGGCGTACTCATTCCACGGCGGCAGGCTTGAAATGGCACGCTGCTCGACGGTGAGCGGCGCCGGGAGCTTCTCCATCGCTTGCAGCCACGTTCTCGCAATGAGAGCTTGCCCCTTCAAGGTGGGGTGAACGTGGTCGTCCATGAGTTCCCAGCCGATGGCCCCGCTGGGGCTGGCGTCGCGAAAGGCCTTCGCGAGGTCGCTGAGAATCGCACCCGAGTTCTCGGCGACTCGACGCACGACGTCGCTGGCGGCGCTGGGGGCGCGCCACGGCATGGTGTCGAGGTCTTTCGCACGCACGTAGTGCGCGGCGGCCTCGTCATCGCGGCCGAGGGCCGTCAGGCATCGGCCCATCAGGTATTGGAGCGCGGCACGGTTGTCATACAGATCCGCGGCCGCCGTGGCTGCCGCCAGAGCCGCTTCCGGGTCCTGCGGCAGGAGCTTCTTCGCCTGCGCAAGGTGCTCTTCATAGCGGGCGAGTTGGTCGGATGCCAACCGCGGGGCCGTATCTTCGCCCAGGGGAGCCAGATCGCGTTCGTTGGCCGGCAGCGTACAGAGGATGATCGGAATGTTGCGAGACTTGCACATCTCGACCATCTCGGTGAGGTGGTTCTCCAGATTGCGCATCGCCGCCGACCGTCGCGCGTCGTCCGGATCGATCTGGCTGTCGGCGACCACGGCTTCCATGAGCGTCCTGTTTTCGGATCCCTCGATCTGCTGCGCCTCTTCGCGCGTGGTCAGGTCATTGATCCACTGCACGAGCGCCGACCGCCGGGCGAATCGAACCAGCCGCATCATCCCCGTGGAACGGCCGAAGGCGTGCACCGAGGCTACGCCGTGGGCGCCGTAGAACTCGTTGTTGCCGCTGTAGACGATGACCAGGTCCGGATCGTATTTGACGGCCTCGTCGAGAATGTACATCACCGGGAAGCTGGCAATCGCGGTGGTGCCGAAGTTCAGGACTTCGACATTACGCCGCGGCCACACGTCGCCGAGCATCGCCTGCAGAAATGAGGTGGCCGCCAGCGCCGGCGGCTGCGGGTAGCCGCGCATGGCCGATCCACCCAGGGCGAAGATGCGGATCGTTCCCTTCGGCTTGGGGTATACGAACACCTGTTCGACCATGCCGCCGACGACGGTGAGGTTCTTGAAAAAGAAGGTGCTGATTCCCGGCGGGTGACTGGCGACATAGGTGCGCCCATCGACCGTCTGCGGCTCCCTGAGCACCGGCGGGTATCCGCCATAGCCCTCGAAGCGACAGACGATCTCCGCGATCACAAACGGCGAGAAGGCCACGGCAAGGGCGACAAGGCGAAAAAGCCAGCGGCGACGCCTCGAGATGCTTCTTGCTGGCGGCTTTGCCGCCGTCGCCTGCTCACTTCTCGCAGCCTTCTTTCGCACTGGCCTCACACTCTCTTCGCGGAGCACTCGCCGTCCGGGTCAGCTCGGATCAACAGGGGGCATTATCCGTGGACCGAGGCCTCTCCACCAGCCAGCTCGATACCCGCGGGATGCAAAAGCAAACGGGCGAGCCACCGCGCAGCGCGGCGGCTCACCCGCTCAATCTGCAAACAATACTTCGGACTGGTCCCGAGGGGCCGGTCCCCCGCTCACTTACCGACGGCGGAGCAGGGCCAGGGCCCCGAGTCCGAGCAGGCACACCGTGGCCGGCTCAGGCACAACGTCGACCTTGATCGTCCCTTCGTAGGCGTTGATCCACAGGCGCGCAGTGGGATTGTCGACCGTGACGTCGAAGCCGAAGTTGTCGGAATTCACGTTCCGGCTGTTGCCGCCGATCGAATCCCAAGAGCCGTCGCCCTCAACGCGTAAGACGGCCTTCCAGTCGTAGTGCCCCGCGGGCAGGTTCGCTGCCTCGTACATGTACAGGCCGCCACCCATGTCACCCATTTGCGTCACCGCGCTGTACGGATCCCAGTCCGAGCCGCCGACTTCGCTTTGGAAGCTGCCGGTCGCGATCCAGGGTATCGACGTGTCTTCGTAGGCGACGCCGACGCGGTTGACCGTCGGGAACCAGCCGTCCGCGTAAGTGTTGGTGTCAAGGCTCAGGGTGTTGCCACCGGCCGGATCCTGGGTGACCCACTCGTTGCCGGATCCCCACACCTTGCTGTTCCAGTCGCCGGGAACGGACAGGATGTCAAACCGCGTGGACGCATCCGAGTCGACGAAACCCGTCCAGGTGTACGCCCAGATCCCTCCGCCCATGTCGCTCATCAAGGTGTTGAAGTCCCACCCATTCGGCTCACCGGGACTGGCGAAGTCCGCGAGGGCCGGAGCGGCCATCAGCATGACTGCCACAAGAGCAACAGTTCGTTTCATTTCCGCACTCCTTTCGAGAGCATTCCAGAATGCTTAAGCCGGACGCGAACCTCTTCGACCTTCGCCGGCACCACGGGCCTCCCGGTCCGCTGTGCACAAGTGCCAGCGATTGTCACCTCCTGACCCGCTTCCGGATTCCCAGAA
>JBECKQ010000018.1:0-5336 GCA_040235375.1 Phycisphaerae bacterium
TGATGCCCCCGGGTCGGCCGGAACATCATGGAATAGACGTGCAAGCCGGCATTTCTGACTCGCCGACTCCGGTAACGAATATACAAATTCGCCCCTTCGATTCCAAGCGGTCGTTTGGCACTGGGAAAGACGTTATCGGGCGAGGATTTCCACTTGAGACCTGTCTGCGCTTTCTCTGTCCGACCATTCACGCCCCGAATGAATGGGGCGATCCCCGGCTTCCCGCTCCGGTTCCGCGGTCGCCTCCCGGCGACTTCGCTGTCGTGTTCGCCGACAATTCGCTTCTGCTCGGAGATCGCGCCGCCGCCTCCGGCGCCCCGGAGCAATGTCCGCTCTTGGTTCGTGCGCGGTGTTGCCCGCCTCGGGCAGGCTTCGCGCATTGGCGCAGCGCTTGGCGAGCAATGAGTATCGGCGCGGCAAACGCGAGTTTCATTTGTTGTTGGGAGCTTCGGCGTGGAAGGATGAGCAAGCGGCAGGCGAGACAGGACGAAAGTCGGCGTACGTCGCTTGTGCGGCGGCGGCAGGTAATGGCACGCGCAGGCGGCGGTAAACTGGCGCGGTCAGCCGATGATGAGCCGGCGGCGTTTGAAGTAGTCCCACACGACAAAGCGCTCGAGGTCGCCGCCGGCGGTGAAGAAAACCCGGCCGTTCGCGCCCTCGGCGAGTTGGTGGGCGAACACCACGTCCTCTTCCGTCTGCGACCAACTGCTGAGCAAAAAGATGTTGATGATGATGCCTTGCTCGCGGCAGAGCAGCCCCTCGCGGAACGTGAAGTGCGCGGTGCGATCGTCCGGCGGATAGAGCATGAAGAGCTGGCTGCCCTCGAAATGGGCGGTGGGCAGCCCGTCGGTGATCAGGATGATCTGCCGGTTGGGCGTGTCCTGCACTTGCAGCATCTGGCGGGCGAGCTGGAGTCCGTGCTGGATGTTCGTGAAGTGCGGCGGCAGAGCGAACTCGGTGATGCGGTCGTCGCTCATGTCGGCCATGAGGCGGACGACGGGGTCGCGAACGGTGACCGGCTTGGGGAGCAGCTCGACGACCTCGGAGATGTGGCGGCGTTTGGCGAGCGTGGCGATCTCGACGAAGTCGACGAAGTCGCCGGGGTATTCGGAGCGGATCAGCCCGTGCAGGGCCAGGGCCATGCGCTTGACGTGGACGTAAGCGCCGCCCCATTGCATCGAGCCGCTCATGTCCATGACGACGACGGTTGCGCACTTTGGGCTGTTGCGCGTCAGGTGGACTTCGATGTCTTCGGGCTTCAGGCGGATCGGCAGGCGCGGGCCGCCGCGGATCATCGCGTTGATCATCGACGAGCCGACGTCCATGTTGGCCAGCGAGTCGCCGAATTCGTAGGGCTTGGTGCGCTGCGTTTCTACGGCGCCGTCGCCAGTGATCTGGTGCTGGTGCCGGCCGGACTTGGCCGCCTGCAAGTCGTTGAAGATCTGATCGAGCAGCTTGCTCTGGAAGATCTTGTAGGCCTTGGGAGTGAGCTGGAACCCGCCTTTCTCGCGGGTGAGGCCCTGCTGCTCGGCCATACGCTCGAGCAGGTCGTTAACCTGCTGCTGGAGGGCCTCGAGCTCTTCGATCTGGCTGTCTTCCGCGAAGCGGGCGAGGGCCTCCATGTCGATGACGTAGATTTTCGCGTTCTTGGCCGCCTCCTCGAGCTGGCGGAGAAGGCGGTCGATGGTCTCGAGCTCGTCCTTGATTTCGAGCGCCTTGTCGATCGACATTTCGGTCCGGCCGGTGAAGGCGTACTTGCTGGCCAGCTCGTCGATCTCGTCACGGTCGTGCAGGTGCTGGATGAGCTGCACGAGCTGGCGGGCGAACTTGCTCCGCTGATCGGTGCGATACCAGACGTTTTCGAGGTCGATGGCCTGCTGCTCGCGGACCGCGTCGCGGAAGCGATTTTGCAGGTGCTTGGGCGGCGTGGCGGTGCGGCCGGCGTGGCGGAAGACCTCGTGCGCTTCCTGCCGGGCGGCGCCGGTCTCGTAGGTTTCGAGAATGCGGCGTTTGCGGGCTTCCAGCATGGCGCGGAGCGATTCGATGCTGGGGCCGAGGCCGGTGATCTGGCGGGGGTCGATCTCGACCGCGTCGGCAAGCTCCTCCGGCGTGAGGTGACGCATCGAGCCGTAGGCGAGCATGTGCTCGAAGGCGGGGGAGACCACGTCCGGCGGACTGGCGTCGGGCATGGGGAAGCGCTGCGGCTCGTACTTCCGGTAGGTATGGATGATGCCGCCGTAGCGCGCTTTGGATTCGGATTCGCCCATGATTCTGTCGCTGCTTGTCTGGCCCCCTGCCCACAAACTCGGCGCGGCACCTTGCTGCCGCGCTTCGGGGGATTGTAGGGACGCGGTGAGCGGAAGTCAGAGGCCAGGAGGCAGAAGTCAGAGATCGGTCAGTTCGGCGGTCAGAGGCCAGCATGTCCGCGCCGGGGCATAAGGGCCATCGTCGCTATTGGCCACGGCCTGTCTGCGCTGCGTTGCGCCAGCCCGTGCCACCCAGGTGCGGCGTTGGAGCGCGGCGGATGGCACGGTCTGGCCCGAAGGGACAGGCCGTGGCTGACAGTCGGGATCACTCCGCCGGCGGCGGCGGGGCGGCGTGCTCCTCCGGAGAGACGTAGTGCGTCACCATCTTGGTATGCCAGGCCTTGCCGTCGAACGTTGTCGCGGTGGACTTCGACTTTATGAAGTCGATCTTGCTGACAGCCGGACCGAGCTTCGCGATGATGTTCACGACCTTCGACAGCGTTTGCCGCGTCTGCACGTCCTGAATGAACATGGTGAACATGCCGCTGCCCATGGAGAGTGCGCCGATCAACTGGGACATCTCCCTGCCGAGGTTGCGCTGGTCGGTGAGCGTGGCGGACACGAACGGCTGGTCGGGGACGATGGCCTCCTTCATGATGCGCTGGTTGTCCTTGATGCTCGGATGCTTGCCCGCGGCCGTGGCGAGGCAGAGCTTCACGGCGTCGGCGTTCGAGCCGAACATGAGCTGGCCATCGCGCACGCCCCAGACGATCGGTTGCGGAGACATGCCGAACATCAGCGACTGGAAGCCCGGCAACTCGTCGTCGTTAAGGGGGGCGGTGCGGATCATGAACATGGCCAGCATCGGGTTCTGTGCCGATTGCTCCTGCATATTCTTGACGATGAAGTCGATCGCGCTGGTGATGCTGCTCTTGGCTTTCTCGTCATTGCGCACCTGAAGCATCAAGACGCCGCCGCGGTCGTGCTGTAGCGACACCGTGCGAGTGCGGCTGCCGAGCCAGGAGAGGATATCGTCGCGAACATTGACGCCGATTTCCTGCTGCATCTTGTCCCACTTGTCCAGCGTTTGCTGGCCTTCGGGGCCGACCATCTGGATGGTCTTGATCACGAAATCGTAGAGAGCGTTGAGGTCGACGCCGGCGTTGACCGAGTAGGACAGCGTCTCCTCGGGGAGGTACTGCCCCAGCTTGGTAAACGGCTGTGGGTTGCCGACGACCGGATAGAACGGGTTGTCCGAGGCCCCGGGGACGAGGGCGGCAATCGTGTCGCTGTACGTCGAGTAGCCCTTCGTGTACTCGACGGTGGCGGAGTAGTCGAACATTGCCGGGCCGTCGAAGATCCGCTGGGCGACGGTCCGCCAGATTGCTTCCTGTTTCTTGTTCTTGCCGGCGTTGGCGGCAAGCGTGTGCGCCTTGGCCAGTATGGTGTCGTACCGCTTGTCATCGCGGAGACTGGTCAGATCGCTGTCCGTGGCGATCTTGCTGGGCGAGTAGAAGCCGGCGTCGACAGCCTTGTCGAGCCAGTCGAGGGCCGCGTTCTTGTCGCCGTTCAGCGCGGAGAAGCAGGCGAGGTTGTACAGCACAATTGGGGAGTCCGGCGCGACTTTATGGGCCTGCTTGATCAGCTCGAGCGCCTTGGGATAGTCCTTTTGCCCGTAAGCCTGGACGGACTGGTGGATCAGCTTCAGCGCTTCGGGATTGGTGGTCCGATTCTGGATCGAGTCGCCCATCGCGCCGGCAATCGTTTCCAGGAGGCCCCGGAAAGGTTTGAGCATCGCCTGCATGTCGAAGAAGACCTTGCCGTCTTCCGCTTCGGGCAGCTTGCTGAACGCCTCGCGATAGCGCGGTTGAGACGCGAGCGACGGCACGTTTCCTTTCTGGTCGAGCAGGTCCATCACTTCGCCGAAGATGGATGTGCCGGCGCCCATGACGATGATGTCGCCGTGGCGGCCGAGAGAGATGTACCACGCCGGCGGACCCTGCACGTTCTTGAACAGGTTGATCCTGGCGACGGGGTTGCCGTTAACGTCGGTGCGCTCGACCTCGAGGACGGGTTTGCCGGCCGCCTTGTTGATCTCCTGAATGGCCGATTCCATGATCGCGACGAGACCGGTGAAGTTGTGCTCCGCCTTGCTGCCGCGCAGCAGCCAGATGAAATCGGGCGGGCCCATGTTGACGCCGCCGCCGGGCATCTGCATGGCCTGCGCCATACGCTCGGCGAAGACCATTTCCTGCGAAGCCAGCGCCTGCCAATCGACGCCTTCGTAGAGCTTCGTGGCGAGGGCCTTCAAGCGGTCCATCTCCGCCTGCTGCTCCTCGCTGAGCAGGGAAGCCACGAAGCCGGTCACGTCGGAGCTGACACCGGTGTCAAGAAACGCCTGCCAGACCTCGTCCCAGTACTTGCGGAGAAACTCGCGATCGGGGTTCGTGCGCTGTTCGATACAGACGAACACGTCGCTGGGGACGGCGCGCACCAGCGTGAACTTCTCCGACTGGGCCGCGGCGGGAACGGCGGCGATGGTGAGAACAGCGAGCGTCAGTAGAACTCGATCTGCATTTCGGCTTTGTCGGTGCGCGGTTCTGGCATTCATGATTTGAGTCCTCTCGTGTGGGCAGGCTGCCATGCATGCCGGCTCGGCAACGCGTGCACGACCACAGCGACTTCCCTCAGGCGCGCCCCCGGCGGGTGCGCCATTCCAGCATCAAGTATGACCGCCGGTTTCGCCCACTGCAACGAACCGGATGTGGATATTTGTGCGGAATGGTCCGCCGTCGCGAAAAGTGTCCTGAACTGTCAATCGATGTAGCCCATCGCACGCAGTTGTTCGACAACGTCCGGCGTCAGGTCGCGCGCAGGGGCCTGGGCGACGATCGAGGCAGCGCGCCTTCCGCGTCGAGCCACCGGCACACCTTCTGTTCGAGTTCGAGAAGCTTGCCGGGCATCGCCGTTGACAGGTCGTGCTGCTCGCGGCGGTCGCTGCGCAGGTCGTAGAGTGTTCTGCGGGATCCAGGCCACATGTGCAGCTTGAACCAGCCGTCGCGCAGAGCGTGATGCACGCCCTGATAGCTG
>JBECKQ010000166.1:0-10074 GCA_040235375.1 Phycisphaerae bacterium
AAAGCCAAGGGACTGCACCAGGCGGTCATGTTCCACGACGTTCGCTGGGGTGGCGATCATGACGGGCGGTTCGTGTGGGTGCTGCTGAACTCCGGCTCCAGCGGCGCGTATGCGTTCAACCACAACCCCGAGGCGCTGTGCGGGGTCCACTCCTACCGGCAGCCGGCCGGCTATTTCCCCGTACCCGGCGGCACGTTCACAGGCGAGAGCCTGCCCGGCGAGGTCACCTGGTCGCGGGCCTACATCAAAGGGGGAGCGTTGTGGATGGACGTTGGTCGGGGTGAGGTGATCAAGCTCCCGGACAACAAGCGCGATGCATGGTGGGAGGGAACGACGCGCCAGTGGCCTTTCATGGCCGCTGATCTTGGCGTGCGCCGGGACACCATCATGGCCCACTACCTGAGCAACCACATCGCCGTTGCTTACGGCGACATCTTCTCCGAAATGGTCGCCGCGAGTCAGTCGCTCGGCTTCAGGGTTCGCGTGCTGGGAAAGCTCTGACATGCTCGACGCAAAACGCTGCTACATCGGTATCGACGTCGGCACCGGCAGCGCCCGCGCCGGTGTGTTCGATGCGCTCGGCAGAATGGTCAGCGCGGTCACCATGGAGATTCGCATCTGGCGGCCGGAAACAGATTTCGTTGAGCAGTCGTCGGATGATATCTGGCAGGCCGTGAGCGCGGCGATCAGGCAGGCACTATCCGATGCGGCCATCGACCCGGGTCGCGTGAGCGGCATCGGTTTCGATGCCACGTGTTCGCTCGTCGTGCTGGATTCAAACGACCGGCCGGTCACCATCTCGCCCACGGGGCAAGACGACCGGAACATCATCGTCTGGATGGATCACCGTGCCCTTGATCAAGCCGCCCGGATCAATGCCGTCGGTCACGGGGTGCTCCGGTACGTCGGCGGCACCATCTCCCCGGAGATGCAGACGCCGAAGCTCCTCTGGCTCAAGGAGAACCTGCCGCAGACCTGGCGGCGTGCCGCTCGCTTTTTTGACCTGCCGGACTTTCTGGTCTACCGCGCCACCGGCCACGACACGCGGTCGTTATGCTCCACCGTCTGCAAGTGGACGTACCTCGGCCACGAGGAAGGGCTCACTCCGGATGGCGTTGGTCGCTGGGAGGAAGGCTACTTCAGGCGGATTGACCTGGGCGATCTGGTTGACGAGGACTTCCGCCGTATTGGTCAGCGCGTCCGCCCCATAGGCGAGTCGGTCGGCGGCGGGCTGACGCCGCCGGCGGCCGCGGATCTCGGCCTTTCCGCCGGTACACCGGTAGGTGTCTCCCTGATCGACGCGCACGCCGGAGGCGTGGGCATGTTCGGGGCTTCCGCCAAGGCCGAAAAGCTCAGCGAAGCGGACCTGGAGAAAAGCCTCGCGTTGATCGGCGGTACGTCGTCATGCCACATGGCGGTTTCGACCGAGCCGCGCTTTATCCCGGGTGTGTGGGGTCCATACTATTCTGCGATGCTCCCCGGCATGTGGCTTACCGAGGGCGGACAGTCCGCGACCGGTGCTCTCATCGACCACGTGATTTTCTCGCACTCCGCCGCGGCCCCGCTCCAGGAGGAATCGCGCAGGGCGGGCAGATCAGTCTACGAGTTGCTCAACGAGCGCATCGAATGCTTGGCCGCAAAGGTGAGGTTCCCGGCCGAACTCACGCGGGACCTGCACGTGCTGCCCTATTATCACGGGAACCGCTCCCCGCGCGCCGACGCCACGCTTCGCGGGATGGTCTCCGGGCTCTCGCTCGGCGAGACGGTCGATGACCTTGCCTTGCTGTATCTCGCTGCCATCCAGGCGATCGCCCAGGGCACGCGCCACATCGTCGAGACGCTGAACGATCATGGCTATCGCATCGAGACCATCTTGGCGTGCGGCGGCGGCACGAAGAACCCGGTCTTTCTCGGCGAGCACGCGGACATCACGGGCTGTCGCATTGTTCTTCCTGAAGAACCGGAAGCGGTCCTCCTCGGCTCCGCCATCGTGGGCGCCGTTGCGGCCGGTGATTTTGCCTCGGTATTCGACGCTATGGCGGTGATGAGTCACGCGGGAGAGATCATCGAGCCGGCCGGCGGAGCAGTTTCAGCCTACCACGAAGCGAAACGCGAGGTTTTCCATCGCATGTACGACGATTTCATCGCGTACCGTTCGCTCATGAATCGGTGACCCTTTTCCAGCCGGGAGGGTGGTCCGCACATCAGTCGCCCCTCTTTGCCTCTCGGGAACAAACTCCTCTAAGATGGAACATGCGGCGGTCGGTTACAATCCCGAGATCCTGAACGCTCACAGGTCGCGGTCCGTACACAGGACGCGACAACGAAACCCCAAACCCAAGGGAACACGCGATGGCACTGAGGGCTGAAATCGGTCTCGTTCGGGGTCGCCCGATGCTCCTGCTTAACGGCGAGCCAACCGGTGAGTTCTGGTGCTTCGGCGATCCTAACGCGATCGCTGATTTTACCGCTGCGCAGATCCGCATCTGCCAATTTCCCGTGCCCTCGCCCTCCTGGTGGACAGGAGAGAACGCTTACGACTTTGCCGCGCTGGACTCCAAGGTGAGAGCTTTTCTGCGGGGCGCGCCGCGCGTTCTGCTGATGCCGCGCGTCACTTTCGGCTTCCGGGGAGAGGGCTGGTGGGCCCGGGCGCATCCGGAGGAGATCTCCTGCGCACGCAATCTCAACGGTGACACCGTGCCATTGCCACCGGGAGGTAGCGCGATTCCCGTGGAATGCCTGTTCTCGGCCGGCTCGACGCGGTGGGCTGACGACGCCGGCGAGGCCTTGGGAGCCTTCGTCACCCGTTGCGAAAGCATGTGGCCGGACAACATCATCGGATACCAGATCGGCGGCGGGATTTCCGCGGAGTGGTTCCGCTGGTGGAATTTCGCAGAGGACGTGTACGAAGACTATTCTCCCGCCGCGGTGCGCTTTTTTCGAGAGTTTCTCCGGCAGCGCTACGGGCATGACGCCGCTCTGCAGCAGGCCTGGCAGCGGCCAGATGTCACACTCGCCGAGGTCGAGGTGCCTGCTCCACAGCAGTTGCACCGACCCCAGTTGGGCTTTTTTAGGGATCCCGCGCGAGAGCGCGCGGTTATCGACTGGCTCGACTGCCTGAGCACGGGTAATGCCGGGCAGCTCATGCACCTCGCCGCCGCCGCAAAAGGCGCGTGTGAGGGGGCGAAGCTCGTCGGTGCGTTCTTCGGGTACTTCTGGCCACACTGGAATACGCAGAATCCGGCTCGTAGCGGACATCTGCATCTAAGCCGACTGGTGAATTGCCCGGACATCGATTTCATCAGCTGCCCATATCACTACGACAACCGAGGCGTGACCGGCGTTCACCACGCTCAGACCGTTCCGCAGACCATCGAGCGCGCCGGCAAACTGCATCTGACGGAAATCGATACGGCCACCCATTTGACCAGGCCGGAACATCGGGGCCGGCCATGGTTCGCACAGGCGGCGAAGAACCGTGCCGAGAGCCTGGCGATGCTGCGACGGGACGCCGCCTCCGTGTTGGGCACCGCCGGCACGGGATGGTGGATGGACCTGCGGCTGGAGCGGTGGTACGCCGACGTTCCCATCCAAGCCACGGTGGCCGCGTTGCAGCAGTTGGCGCAGCAATTGGGAAATCAGCAGGCACCTTCGCACGCTGAAGTGGCGCTCGTCATCGACGACGAAAGCTACGCCTATTGCAGCCTGCACAGTCCGCTAAACCAGTTCTTCACCGCGTTGCCGAGGCAGTGCCTATGGAGCGATCTTGGCTTCCCCCTTGACACGCTGCTGCTTTCCGAGGTGGGCCAGGTGCGCCGGTACCGCGTTTACGTGTTCCTCAACGCGTGGCATGTGGGGCCGAACCGCCGGTCGGCATTGCTACACCACATCCGCCAGCCGGGCGTAACGGCGATCTGGTTCTATGGAGCCGGATTCCTCGGCGGCCCGGAGGGAGACGCTGGCACATCTGACCTGGTGGGCATGCGTATCAAGTGTGTGGCCGGGGCAGCGCGGCCGGAGATTGAGCTCTTATCAGACTGGCGCGAACGACTGGGGCACAATCGGCCGGGCGAGGCGATTCGCTACGGCGCCCGGCTTGACGGGGCCGTGACCGCCTGGCTCTTGCGCGGTGAAAGCTGGCGCTGGGACGTGGAGGTCTCGCCGTATTTCGTCGTCGAAGATCCGCGGGTCCTGGTCCTTGGCCATTACACGGCGACCGCCAAGGTGGGTCTCGCCGTTCTGGAAAAAGACGGCTGGTCAAGTGTCTACAGCGCGGCGCCGCTCCTGCCGGGTGCCCTGTTGCGCGCGGTCGCCGAAGGGGCGGGCGTGCACCTGTACACGCCGACCGGCTGCAGCGTGCGCCATCGGGGACCGCTGCTATCCGTAACTGCCAGCACGGCGGGTACCTGGGAGGTGTCCGCTCCCGCGGGTGGCGAGCTCATCCCCTTGCACAGTGATGCGGCAACCGGCCATGATGATTGGCAGACCGCGGCCAGCCCGACAGGGATATTCGCAGCGCGAGCAGGGCAAACGCAGTTCTTTTGGTGCCACGGCGCGGAGCGTTAAACTGTGGTGCCCTTGCGGAGGTATCCCGCGAGCCCTTCGGTCTTGAACCGGCGCCAGACCACATGAGCAAGATCAAGAGCACAGTCGAGATCTTTGCCGATCGTTTCGGCGAGCCGCCGGCGGTATTGGCCCGGGCGCCCGGAAGGGTCAATCTGATCGGCGAGCATACCGACTACAACGAAGGCTTCGTCTTGCCATTTGCGATTGACCGAGGTATCGAGATTGCCGCCAGCCCCGCGCGAGGCGACCGAACCACCCTCTACTCCACTGTCTTCGACGAGTCGGTGTCGTTCGCTCACCGGCTCGGCGAGCGCTACGCCGAACGTCATTGGCAGAATTACGCAAGAGGCATCGTCGCGACGCTACGCGGCATGGGAATCGAGGTTCCGCCGGCGAATCTCGCCATCGGGGGAGACCTGCCCACCGGTGGAGGATTGAGCAGTTCGGCGGCCCTCTGCATTGCCCTTGCCAAGGCATTGCTGAGTCTGTCGGAACGAGAAGTGGACGGCCTGACAATCGCCCGCGCCGCCCAGACTGCGGAACGTGAGTTCGCCGGCACGCCCTGCGGTATCATGGACCAGTACGTCAGCGTGTTCGGCAAGGCGGAACATGCGCTGCTTATCGACTGCCGTGCGTTAACGCATCGCTACGTCCCGGTTTGCCTGGCAGGCTTCGAATTCCTCATTCTCCCCAGCGGCGTCAAGCACGAGCTTTCTGAGGGGGGTTACGAGCGCCGCGTCACCGAGTGCGTCGAGGCCGTGCAGGGTCTCCGCAGGATCGACCCGACGATCAGGGCTCTGCGCGACGTCACGGCATCGAGCCTGGCTGATGCCGGGAACGCGCTATCGCCCGTTGCCGCCAAACGTGCCCGCCACGTAGTCAGTGAAAACGAGCGCGTCCACCGCGCCGTTTCGGCATTGAAAGACATTCGCATCGAGGATCTGGGCCGATTGCTGCTGGCCAGCCACGACTCCCTCCGCGACGATTACGAGGTCTCCTGTGCCGAGATCGAGCAGATCATGGCGGTCTTACGCAGCGATCGCCGGGTAATCGGCGCCCGCATGGTCGGCGGCGGTTTCGGTGGATCGATCCTCGCCATCACCCGCGAAGGCGCGCTGGCCGATCTGCGTGGCATTCTCGGAGAGCTGGATCATCCACGATGCCCCGCGGTAATAGACATTATCAGCGTCAAGCCGTCCGCAGGCGTCTGGTGTCGCGTACTCTAACCGCATTGCGCTAAACTTCTGAAGTCACGAGGGGGCCGGATCTTCCGCCGGAAGCGACGGTGGACGCTCGTGACTGCGCAGGAACCGGTGTCTCCATGACCTCCACGGCGTGCGTCTCTCCACGGTTTTCGCGAAGCGCCCCGCACGCTATACTCGCTTTCCGGCAGGGAACACTGCCGAGGTATCTGAAACGCCAAGGTCCTGGCGGTGACGAGCGAATCGCGGAATGTGTGCGGTCGTGAAGACCCATCGAATCGAACGTGCGGTGATCGACGGCGTCGAGGAATGGCAACTCGCCTCTCCGGCGGGACTGTGCGCGTGCCTGCGCCCCACCGAGGACATGACATGCCGGTCGCTGTCGTTTCATCAGGAAGAGTATCTCTATCAGGCCGGTGTGCCGGGCGAACCGTTTCCGGGCGCGTTCTCAGCCGGCATTCGTTTTCTGCACCCGTGGGCGAATCGGCTGGATCGCGCAGGCTACGAGATCGGCGAGCGGCGCGTCGATTTTCTCCCGTCGTCCCAATTGGTGTATCTCGACGAACGGGGGTGCCCCCTTCACGGTCTCGTGCTCCACTCGTACGTCTGGAAAGTCACCGCGACCCGCGCTACCGACACGGCTGCGGAGCTGATTGCGGAGCTGAGTTTTGCCAGCGACCATGAGGCATTCGCCGTTTATCCTTTCGCCCATCGGATCGAAATGCGCGTGCGTGCAAGCGGGAGCGATTTGCGCTTCGGCGTCACGATTCGCTCGACCGCAGACGACGGAGTTCCTGTGGCTGTCGGATTCCACCCGAATTTCGTTCTTCCGGGCGTCCCGCGGGCGAGTTGGTTACTCGAGGCGCCAGAGCGGAAGCGCATGCGCCTCGACGACCGACGGCTGCCGACCGGCGAGGCGGATCCCCTCCGGGCCTCCATCGCCCCTCTGGCCGACAACGCGATGGACGACCATTTCGTCGACCTGACCCTGCCAACGCAATGGGCGCTCATCGGTCGTGACCGTCGCATTGCGGTGACATTCATCAGTGGATTCCCGGCCGCGCAGGTCTTCGCGCCGGTTACTGCCGACCTTGTGGCGATCGAACCGATGGCAGCCCAAACGAATCCATTCACGACGGGCACCTACCAAATGGCCCTGGCGGACAGGCCATTCCAGGCGTCGTTCCAAATCACCGTCGGGTGACCGACTATCCGCATCCGCTTTAAGCGGGCGGTACGCCGTCCACCGAAAAGAGTGTTGCCGGCGTGAGGCGTTACCCCGCGGTCGGAACATGTGCTTTGGGCGACGCGGACTGTGACGGCAAGATCCGACCAATGACTACGAGGCATTCCGATCGGAGCTCAATCGCCCGGGAGTTCCTGTGGATTGCCCCACTTTCGACTGGGACGAGGATGGCGACGTCGATCTACTGGACTTCGCCGCGTTTCAGGCCGTGTTCGCCACACTGTAGCGGCTAGTCGATCAAGGCCAGCGGATATCCCTGGGCATGGAGAGTCCAATGATCTCATCGCTGCGTTCCGGTACCGGTCGTTCAAACCCTCCGGGTCGTGAGCCCAATGAAGCGACCGGCTGGAAGTTCTTCCAAATCCGTAGATTATAGAAGTTATAATACGTTAGGGACGGTTCGACAGACTCCAAGAGCTTCGGGGTCGTGATGCTGCGCCGGCGCGATGATCAAGCCGCCCAGCAGTCTCGGCTTAATTCCAGGTACGGATGGACGACCAAAACAACCGAGGGCGTTAATCACTCAGTCCACCGTGCTTCGTCGATCGGGGATGGTCCAGGAACCGGCAACGGGGGCAGAGTCTCGAGCACCGGTGACCTGGGGAAGCGTGATCGGCACCGCATCCTGGCAGAGGACGCCCAGCACGGCCATGGCAGCGGCTTCTCGGTGGCTGGCAGGGACACCGAATGCGTCGGTCGGCTGGGTTATCGCCTTGGCATACCGCTTCATGGCGTCGAACAGTACCCGGTTCTTCACGCCGCCACCTCCCACCAGAATTCGATTAATCCCGTCGAGCCCGACCGACTGCACGGTGTCATTCACCACTCCGGCAATAGTCATGGCCAACGCTTCGCAGGTCGAGCGGGCAAGATCCTCGGCGCGATGCCCCGCGCGGTGTTGCTCGATCCAATCTCCGAGTTCGTCTCCCGTGCCGAGTGAACGTCCCTCGTTGGCCTGGCCGCGGAGCAACCGGACCAGGCTATCCCGCAGGCCAGAATGCACCTGCCCCTCGGCTGCGTGTTGGCCATGCTGGTCCAACATTTCACCGAAGAGGTTTCGTGCAACGGCATCGAGCAACTGGTTGCAGACACATATGTCGGCTCCGCGAATGCCATTGACCGCGTCGTTCTGAGAAGCAGCCGCGCCAGCTTGCTGACGGGGAAGCAATGTGTAATTCGCGAAGCCGCCCAGATTGATGACAGCACGCGTTTCACTGGCGTCGCGGAAGAGCACGTAGTCGGCCAGCGGCGTGATCGGAGCACCCTGGCCTCCGGCGGCCAGATCTGCAGCCCGAAAATCGCAAACGACCGGTGTCCCGAATGCTTCGGCAATTGGCGCGGGTGACAGCAATTGCCAACTCAGGGGCGGCGCGTGGAGGACGGTCTGTCCATGTACCGCGATCAGATCGACGGGCTCGTTGCGGATGAGCGTTCGCAGGGCAGCAACGTGCCGATGGGCAAGTCCATCAGCCAGCCTGACGATTTGTGCCGCCGATGCTGGCTCACCAGCGGCAAACTCCCGAAGCGGCTGGGAGAGAGCGCCCAAGGGATAGGACAAACAGCGCCGTACGAATGCGCGTAAACACAGCCCCTCGCCGTGCATGGTGACCAGGGCCACGTCAATGGCGTCCATGCTCGTGCCGGTCATGCAGCCGATCACATTCCGTTCGGTCATGTGAGCATCTTTCGGCGGGGTCGATACGGCGCCAAGCCCGCGGTAGCCAGTATCTCGATTCCGTCCGGGCCAGCGTAGCCCACGGCCCGTACTGTAAAGACAATCCTATTTACTTTCACCAAGGGAGATTCCTCATGTGGTTCGAGGCGTTTCGCGCGGAGCTGGCCGACTACATCTTGAGCGGCCACGCGCATTTACACGTACCGACCACCGAGAAAACCCGCTTCATCGGCGAGCTGATGACGCTCGCCGAATCGCTGCCGGACAGCGGCCGGCACGTCTTCGTCTGGAGCCACGCCACCGGCTGGCATGACGCCGACGGCAACCCGCCGTCCGTACCGTCGGGTGGTCGATTTGACCACCCCGACCCTCGGAAGGTCTGCCAGGAGATCCCCGATCTGCCGGAAGAAACGCCACCGGCGGGCGGGCTTCAGCTCCTCGGCGGCAACGACAACGTCAAGCGGCACATCGCACGGGGCAAGGCCTGCTTCGGCGCAGCGTACTCGCTGACGCGGCGCTCTCATCAGGCAGGTAATACCGAGCCGCCCACGGTGGCAGGGCCGACGGACCGACGAAAGCCGGCACTGCGAACGAGCAATCTTACATGGCTTACAGAAATCAGGGGGAAAGGTGTGAGGCTGTTTCAAACTCGGCTGCGCCGGGGGCACCTTCCGTCGGCTGTGTGGTCGGCAGCTTGCTCCGCCAGAGCGCGGCCTGGGCCGGTCGCTCCCAGCCTTCGTACAGATCCACAAGCAGTCCAACGGCGTCCGTCACCGGGGGATGTTCGGCCGGGTACGCGGCGATCGTGTTGTCGTAGCATTCGCGCGCAATCGGCTCGGCCTCGGCGAATTGCTGCTCGCTGATCAGCAAGCTGGCGAGAATCCCCAGGCAACGGATCGTATCGGGGTGCAAAGGGCCCAACTCCGCCCGGGTGAGATCGAGCGTTCGGCGGATCAGGGCCTCGGCTTGGGCAACTTGCCCCCGCTGGAGCTGGATAATCGCGAGGTCGCTCATCGAGCCCGGGCGGATGGCGCCAGCTGCGGAACATGGGGGGGGCTTGGCGCCTGCTTACCGCTCTGCGAGCGAGGGTCCAGAATGTTGGGCAGTTCTCATTTCCGCCTCGACGACGGTTCGCGTTCAGGATTCAGAGGCGATGATCCGCTGGTTCACTGGTGCGGTGCGCCTCCTCGCTGAAGCGGGTGCGGCGCGCCGCGACGTCCGCATCCGGTTCCTCAAGGCCCAAGTCGACACTCCGCCGCAAGCTCGGCGGCAACCGCGTCGTTCCAAGGCCGGACGACCGTGCACGCTTGCCGGCAATCGGGCGGGCGCTCGACCATGACGTGGCCGACGTCATCGGCATCGTCACGCCGAAGACGTATCGACGC
>JBECKQ010000175.1:0-12374 GCA_040235375.1 Phycisphaerae bacterium
CCGTTCCACGTGAGCCGCGTGATGATTCCCGAGTTGGTGTCCAGGCCCGAGTCGCTGCCGACCGCGATCCGCGGATCGGACGAGCTCACGTAAAGCACGGGGTTCGCACCGGTACCCACCACGAGCAGCCCGGTGACCTGCCGATCGGTCTCGGAGGTGTTGAGCGTGCCGTCGTCATCATGGTTCGGGATGGCTTGGATGAGCGTGATGGTCTCGGTCGCGGTGACCGCGTAGTCATCCTGCCCGTTGCGGACGACGGTGTAGACCTTGATCAGCCCGTTTTGCTGGGCGACGTACAACCGCCCGTCGGGACCGAACTGTAGCGAGGTCGGGTTCTGCGAGCTCGCCCCCTGCAAGGTGCTTTTCGTGAAGCTCTGCCCGAAGGCGAGTTGTGATGCGATCGACAGAACACCGGCCAGGGCCAGCGTACTGATTCCGGACGTGACGCGCGCCATCTCTCTTCCTTCCACAAGTCCGGACACGTAGCGCGGCGCCGGCTCCGCCGGCCGCTCCGGATTGCGGCCGGCGCGGATCACACTCTCGCAGGAAGCGATTGGACTCCGGCCCCTCTGACGCCCTGCTCTCTTCGACCCCTCGTGCACTGGTCGCCGGCACGCAACCTGCGCCCGCGACCGGCAGCCGTCTGCGTCACCACGAGGAGACAAAAACGAGGCACGCCCTCGCCGCGGCGGGGGCGCCGGGCGAGGGCCTGCTCGTGCTTATCATTCGACCTTTCGGCCTAGCGACGACTGCGCCCGCGTCGCCGCGACCCCCTGACGCGAACTTTCATCCGGCCGAGGCCGGCGAACATCAGCCAGAAGCTCACCGCTCCCACGGCCCCGCACGGCGCCCCGCTGCCACACTGCGTGTCGCCCGGCTCCGGCGAAGGCGTCGGCGATGGACTCGGACTCGGACTCGGCGACGGTGAGGGACTCGGTGACGGACTCGGCGATGGGCTCGGGCTGGGACTCGGCTCGGCAAGCTGCGAGGGCGAGCAGCCGTCCTCGTTCGCCGTCTCATTCGACGGCGTATCCGGGCACAGATCGACGTCGTCAGACACGCCGTCGCCGTCCGCGTCGAGCTGCGTCACAGCGCAACCGTTGGCATCGACTTCAGCGCCGTCCGGCGTATCCGGGCAGGCATCGAGGTCATTGGTTACGCCGTCGTTGTCATCATCGAGTTGCGAAGCCGCGCAGCCGGCCGCATCGACATCGGCGCCCGCCGGGGTACCCGGGCAGACATCGAGGATGTCGAGTACGCCGTCGCCATCGGAATCGAGAAGGACGCCACCGCCGCCACCACCTCCACCGCCAGTGGTCTTGCAGGTGTCGGTGTCCTCATCGCAGGTCTCGCTGGCGCTGCAGGGATTCGTGCCCGGCTGGCACGTGTGGTTGGCGTCACACGTTTCGGTGCCGTCGCAGAACAGGTCGTTGTCGCAATCGGCGTCGACGATGCACTCCTCACACTCGTCCGGCACGCCGTTCGTGTCAACGTCCGCGCTCGTACCGGCGGTAATGTCGCACTCATCCGGGATGCCGTTCGTGTTGCAGTCCTCGCGCAGGCCGAGGGCGAGGTCGCATTCGTCCGGGACGGTGTTGCTGTTGCAGTCGAAGCTCGTGCCCCCCGCGATGTCGCCGGCATCGTCGACGCCGTTCGAGTTGCAGTCGGCGGCGACGCACGTGTCGCTGTCTTCATCGCAGGTTTCGCCGGCACCGCAGGGCGAAGTGCCCGCCACGCAGTCAAGGGCGAGATCGCAGACTTCACTGCCGTTGCAGTACAGGCCGTCATCGCAGAAACCGTTGGCTGCCGCGTGGTTGCAGACGCCCGTAGTGGTGTTGCACGTGTCGACCGTGCAATCGATGCCGTCGTCGCACTCGCCGTCGTTCGTGCAGCCGGCTTCGCATTCGTCGGGGGTGCCGTTGGTGTTCACGTCGTCGCTCGTGCCGCCGGCGATGTCGCACTCGTCGGGAATGAGGTTGGCATTGCAGTCGCCGCCAGCCAACTCGCACTCGTCGGGCACGCCGTTCGGCTGGCAGTCTTCGCTCGTACCAGCAGTGATGTCGTCCGCGTCGTCCACGCCGTTCACATTGCAGTCAGGAAAGCCCGTCGTGTTGCACAGCGACACGTCATCGACGTACGCACCTTCTGTCGCTTCATTCACGACGACCGAGAAGCGGATGTCGATCACTTGGTCCGCTGCAGAAGAAGGGAGTACGAACGACTCGTCAAATCCGCCAATGGGTTGAAGTGCGTGCTCCGCGACGGTTACCCAGGATTCTCCCGTGGGGCGCCATTCCACACGCAGGAAATCGCTCGCGCCGCCAGCGATCTTCGCCCAGGAGTACTTGAGCACGACGTTCGTCGCGCCGGTCGTGTCGATGCCGCTCTGCGTGATCGATGCGCCAACGTCGCGAAGACGCACAAAACCGTTCGTAGAGGCACCTCCCTGAAGCTGGATGCCTACATCGCTTTCTTCGTCGTTCTCCGTTTCCACCCAGCCGTTGCCGACAGTGTCGCTCGCGGCGCGGTCGAAATTGTCTTCGAAGTAGCACTGCGCCCGCGCCTGGGGTGCCGCGCCCATCACCAGCACTACGGCCAGCAACACGGCTGTCTTCCCCGCCATGCTGCCATAACCTGCCCGTCCCTCGCGTAACATGACTTTCCTCCTCGTCTGGTCTCTTTACATGTCACTCACGGACCTGTGATCGGTAGATATTGCTCCCTCCCAACGTGGAGATGATCTCTCGCATTCTACGCCGCACAAGTGTGAAGGCGAGCCCCGCTTGGCGAATCGAGAGCTGCTTTGCCGGCCACAGCCGCTTCGGACGGCGCCCGATAATCGCCCCCCGCCCTTCTCACTTCTTCCGGTGAACATGCTCCGCGTTGACCGCCACCGCGCCCGCCGTCACGGCCCGCCAATAGACTGCACTAGCATCCTGTTGCCGATTATACACGGCGTGAATCCCGCGTGAATGCCACGTAATACCGCCTTCCGGCTTCCGCAGGGGCGTCACGTGAGGCTGACACCCAGCTTCGCCAGCGCATCGCTCTCCTCGTTGCAGAACGTGAACTGCCGGTCGAGCCGCGTGAGCTTGAAAATCCGGCGGACTTCGGGACGCACGCCGCACAGAATGATTTCGCCCTTGAGCTCTTGTGCTCGCTGGCGCAGCGGTATCAGTACACCCAGTGCCGACGAGCTCAGGTGCGTCACCTTCGACAGGTCAAGGATTATCCGCGTGCGGTTCTCCGCTTCGAGCATGTCAAAAAGAGACTTCCGGATCTGCTCCACGTGCTGCGGCTCGATGACCGTTGACTCCGTGACCGTCACCACGGCAACATCCTCGACATACTTCACGAGCAATTGCGGCGCAGCCGGCATCTCCTGCTCCCCTGCCTTGTGGTCCGCACGGCCTTGCGGTGACTCCCTGGCATCGTACCGCACTCGCGGGCTGTCGGCGAGCCTGTCACCGGCGCGATGTCGGCCGGGCGTTGCCGGTCGGGCTACCCGAGCTCTCGCCACGGGCCAACTCCATGTGGTACAGGAGGTTACATGCTGGTAGGCAGGGGGCAGAAGCTTGCCTGGGACATGGCCTCTTGACGATCCTCGCCGAATCGCTATGGTGCGGGGCTCTGCTAACGAGGCAGCAGTACACGAAGGGTGCATCCCATGCCGACCGCGAAAGTCCGTAGCTACATGGCCCGCAAGGAGACGTATCGGCCCGAGTGGTACGTCGTCGATGCGGACGGCCGCATTCTCGGCCGCCTCGCGGCCCGAATCGCCACCATCCTGATGGGCAAGCACAAGCCGACTTATACCCCCCACGTCGACACCGGCGACTTCGTCATCGTGACCAACTGTGAAAAGGTCAGGCTCACCGGCAAGAAGTGGGATTCGATCACCTACGATCGCTACACCTATTATCCCGGCGGCTTCAGGAGCGAGACGGCCGCGTCGGTGCTCAAGCGACATCCCGATCGCGTCATTCGCGAGGCGGTGCGGCGTATGCTGCCCAAAACCGCCCTAGGGCGCAACATGCTGAAGAAACTGAAAATCTACGCCGGTCCGGAACACCCCCATTCGGCCCAGCAGCCGCGTCCATGGGAATCGTAAACCGCCGGCCGAACAGAAGACAAAGGTCCTGACGTGCCACAGCAACCCGAAAAGAAGACAGCCGACGCACCGAACCAGGAGGTCCAGACTCCTGCGACCGCCCCCCTCGCCCACACCTGGGCCGAACCCGATCCCAAGTCCGGCGGTTACCACTGGGGCACCGGACGCCGCAAAACGTCCATCGCCCGCGTCCGCATCAAGCAGGGCACCGGCCAGTTCAAGATCAACGGCCGAGAGATCGACAACTTCTTCGCTCTACCCCGCGATCGCCAGCAGGTCGTCGCCCCCCTCGACGCCACCGACACGCGAAAGCGCGTCGACGTGTTCGTCAACTCGACTGGCGGCGGCACCAGCGGTCAGGCCGGTGCCATCGCCCTCGGCGTCGCTCGTGCCCTGGTCCGGGCCAACAAGGCCTACCAGGCGCCGCTTCGCGACGGCAACTTCCTCACACGCGACCCACGTGAGGTCGAGCGCAAGAAGTACGGCCGGCGCGGCGCTCGCCGCAGCTTCCAGTTCTCGAAACGCTGATCAGTTCGGCGAATACTCACGACATACTCCAAGCCCGCGGTGCATAACCGCGGGCTTTTTGCCTGCCTTCCGAGGCTGGCGACCTGGCATTATCCGCCAAAGCCCGGCCGCGGACAGGCTTCTCGACGTTCGCGGATCAAGCCGGCTGCATCGTGTGCGGCGGCGTGTGCGGCTCGCTGTGCGTCGCCATGGCGCTCCAGAACGCGAGAATGACGATCGCCGCGCCCGTCAGGACGTTGTTCCACCAATCGGCGTCGGTTGCCGCCCTCGTGATGAACCAGGGTGAGATGATCACCCAGATGCCCAGCACGAAGTTGATCCAACTGATGCCCTCCGCGCCGTATGCGCCGAACGCCCGAATGCAGGCGAGAACCACAACGATCACTCCGACGATCCAGTTGCTCCACGCGAGCCCCATTGTCATCGCCACCACCCACGGTGAGATGAACAGCCACACGGCGACCGGAATGTCGATGCCGCTGGCCACCTTTACCTGACCTTGATTGGGGTGTGTTTCGGCCATGATACTCTCTCCTTCGGCCAACTACTACCGTTCTTGTCTCTTCGTGTATCTCTTCTGGTCCCGCTTGTCGAACCAGCTCTTTTCAACAGGATTCTCGAAGCTCATTTCGTCGTCCGCGTCTCACGCGACACTCAACTCGAATTCCTGATCGCGCGTCCGCACCCAGTGACACGTTGCTTCACTATGAGATGCTTGCGCCGGCGTTTTCACGCGTCAAGCAAGATCGACCGTTCTGACGATTAAGCTTTGCTCATTCTTGGGCGCTTAAAAACATCCTTAGGAGAATTGCAGTTCTGCAACAGGCAACGTCATCTGAGTACGACATTGACACCGTTAAGACGTGCGTTCACCTCGCGTCGAGCGGATTTGCGACGGCCCGACGCTGCATTGGCCGGACTTGGATGAGGATCGGTCTGTAGTCGGGTATTCTCGAATGGCACGTCGGGCCAAAGCGTTTGCGTACTACTCGGTGAGGTCCGCGCACGTTGCCGGCGACACGGTGCCCCGCAGGCGAATACAGCCGTCGCGATCGCTTGCCTGTTCCGGACGATCTTCTGGCAACAGCTCGCCGTTATGCGTCCGCCCGAGGAGGCCGAACGTCGCGGCATGTTCCCTCGCCAACTCCGCGGCCACGTGCCGCATCGGTAGGTAGGGATCGTCAAAGACGACGGCGCCGCTGCCACCGCCGGGCAGCCGGTCATTGGCCAGCGTTTCAAACGCGGCGCCTTCGTACAAGTGCGAGAACACCGAGTACCTCAGTTCGGTTCCTCCATCGACGCGCCATATCTCGATCAATCGCGCCTCCTGCGGCCAGTCGATCACGGAGGACGTCTCGATCTCCACATACCCGCCGCGATCCCATACCCGATTGCGATGATTGTGCCCGGCCAGATGCGCGACGACCGCCGGGCAGGCATTCAACATGGCCCGCAGCTCATTACCGGTCAGGCCGGCACCCGGTCCGGCCAGCAGGGCGGAACTCGGATGATGCGTGAGCACGACGATCACATCGCCGGCTGCCTCGCCACGAGCCAGCTCGCCGCGAAGAAACTCCGCCTGCTCGGCCCCGATCACGCCCCCGTCGCAAAAGCTACCCGGCGCGGTGAATGACCACGCCGACGTGTCCAACCCGATCACACGCAGGCCCGGCACCGGCGACACGCTGAACCACGTTCGGCTCGGCTGTTGAAAACCATGACCGGCTGGCCCCGTCGCCGTGTGCCAGTAGCGATCCACTATCTCGCCCATCCCCAGGTATCGCCGGTCGGGGTTGGGCGTCACGATCTCGAAAAGCCCGACATCTGGCGGACCTGGCCGGGCCGGCGTAATCCGCCCATACGATATTGCTCCCTCGGGAACCAGCACGGACGGCAGCACGGCGCCGATCCGCCCCTGGTTGCCGGGCAGGGGCGCGAGCAGCCCGCCATCCAGCCGCCGGACCAGCGGGAAGATGCCCGTGGCGAATCGATCGTGGTTGCCCGGCACGGCGTACCACGGAATGCTCGGCAGGTCGCCGTGCAGGCCGCTGCGGTACAGGCCCTCCGCCTCGAACGGCGCGTTCGGGTCGAGCAGCACCGGACCGCGCTCGGCTTCCGGGCGGTCGTCAACGCCGCTCAGCGGGTCGACCAAACCGCCGTCGAAAGCGGTGAGAAACCACGAGACCTCGTTGGACTGCACGTTGTCGACCGTGTCGCCGCCGCTCAGGACGAAGTCGATGCGCATGCCGGTCTCGTGCAACGCGTTGATCGCCCGGATCGTCCCGTCGAGAAGCTGCGTGCTGTAGCTCTCCTGCGGTCGCCATGCGGTCGATATGCCATGCGCCAGCATCGTAAACCTTGCGGGCGACTCCTCGTCCACAACATGCTCATCGGTGATGTGCACAAATCGGGCAATCAGCTCGCCCCCGGCGGGTGCTGGCGAAGTGCTCTCGTTCGACAGCGGCTGCCCTTCGTCGGCGCCGCATCCGTGCAGAGCCAGCGTCACCAGCGCTGCGGCGGCGATGCATCGCGTTCCCCGGATGAATCCGGCAACTGCTTGTGCGCGAATGACCCTCATCGTCACCTCGACCGGTAGACCATTGGCCGACGGTCGACGATTATAGTGGGCTTGAGCCCACGATTCTGATCAGCTCAACCGTGCCCCGACCCTACGCCGCGGTCTGCCGCAGTACCTCGGCCTCGACATCTTCGAACTTGCACCCGAGCGCCCGCAGCGCCTTGAACGCCACGCTGCCCTCCTCTCTCAGGAGAGCCAGCAGCAGATGCTCGGTCCGCAGCTCCTTCGATTCGAGGCGCTTCGCCTGCTCGAGCGCTTCGGCAATGACGTTTCGGAAATGAGGGCTGCCGGGCAGGCGCCCGAACACCCACGTGTCGTGCATGCTCTTGCTGATCAGCCGGTCGATCTCCTCCTTGATCCGCGCCTCGCTGATGCCGCGGTCTTCGAGGATTCGGCTGCCCAGGCCGCTGCCCTCGCGGCGGATGCCGAGCAGAATGTGCTCGGTCCCCACGTAGTCCAGCTCGTACTCCCGTGCGATTTCACTCGCCAGCTTGACCGCCTTCTCTGTTGATTTGTCGAACTTCTGGTGCATTCGTCCCCCGCCGCACGTTCGATGCGACGATACCTTCATGGTTCGCGTTGTTTACTCGGGGGCACGCTGCTCGGGGACCGGTTGCTGCGGTCCCGTCCCCACCCGACTGCGGAAATAATCATAGCCCAGGCTCAACAGCGCCACAAGGATCGCGAACACCAGCGTAATCTTCAGGATCTTCAGGCGGTTCGCGACCTCGCGATCGCGCCATTCCATCAGTCGCCGGTCGATTTCATCGAGCTTGTAGTCGATTCGCTGCTCGATCTCGTCGAGTTTCTCGGCGATGTAATCGTCGGCCACCCCGCGCAGCTTCTTCGCCAGGCCGCCGACCACGCCCTGCTCCTGGATGCGCTCCTTCAGCGACGGTTCCGCGTTCTCCACTGCCTTGGCATTTTCCTGTCCGTATCCGATGCCCTCGAACGCCCGGCTCAGCAGGGAGCCGACGAGCCGCCGCCGTTTCTTGCGGAGCGACTCGCGAAGTCCGATCGCGCTGCGCAGGTGCTGCTCGATCCGCTCGCGCGACTCGCCTTCCATAATGGCCACGCCGCGAAGCTGGGCCAGCACGCGCAGCGCCGGCATCGACAGGTCGTCGAAGTGCCGGCCATGACGTAGCATGATGCTGCGCACCAGCGATTCGTTCGGCGTCTGGGGATCGACCTTCACGCGCACCCACGCGGCCAGTTCCTGCAGCACCGCGCGATCGATCGATTCGACGACCTCCAGCCGGTCGCCGACAAGCTGGATCAACTCGGCCTGCGAAATCCCCGCAGGCACGAGTAGGCCGAGCTCGCGCGCATACTTCGCCAGCTCGTCAGCGGACCGTTCCGCGTGCTTGGCATGTTCCGGTTTGTCGGCCGACATTGTCCGCCCCTCACAGCGCGCTGTGCAGCGCGACGAGTTCCCACAGTATCGCCACGAGCACGACGATCTCCACCACGTCGAGCCAGAACCGCCGCAGCCGCAGCCGCAGAATGTGCAGCAGAAGATACCGGCGGACCAACTGCCCGCGTGATCCGGCCTGGCGGAGCTGCAGGTGAAGATTCCAGAAGTACGCAATCGTCAGCGCCGTCGCATACGTCACGCCGAGCACCACGAGTATCCACCGATACAGGTGAAAAAGCGAAAAGTGCTCGAGATCGGGCATCGCCGCCACCTCTGCCTCATTCATCTTCTCACGCCCGTCGCCATTTTACTGCCCGCCCGCGGCTCGACTACATCGAGGTTCGCTTTCCTTGCTCCTGCCGGACGCGTACACTACGCTCGACACGACCGGGCATGCATGACAGGAACGAACCGATGGCTCCCACGTCCGCACAGCGATCGCGGCGGCTCCGCCAGCTACTCGACGCCGGCATCGTGATGATGCCCGGCGCCTGCAATGCCCTTTCCGCACGGCTGATCGAGCGCGCCGGCTTCGACGCGATGTACCTTTCCGGTGCTGTCCTGGCGAATTCCGTCGGCGGGCTACCGGACATCGGCCTCATGACGCTCGGCGAGGCCCGCGACCACGCCGCGCACGTCGCCGCGGCCACGTCGCTGCCCATCATCGCCGACGCCGACACGGGCTACGGCGGCCCCGAAAACGCCGCCCGCACCGTGCGCCTCCTCGAACAGGCCGGCGTCAGCGGCATCCATATCGAAGACCAGGAATTCCCCAAGCGCTGCGGACATCTCGAAGGCAAGCGACTCGTGCCCGCCGAGGAGTTCTGCATAAAGATTGCCGCTGCGGCCGCCGCGAAATCCAGCAGCGATTTTCTGCTCGTCGCTCGAACCGACGCCCGCTCCGTGGCCGGCTACGACGAAGCCGTCACGCGCGCCCGCCTATACCTCGAAGCCGGCGCGGACGCCATTTTTCCTGAAGCGCTCACCACTGCCCACGAGTTCGCCCGCTTCGCCGGTGACGTTGGCGGCCTGCTGCTTGCCAACTGCACCGAGTTCGGCAAGTCGCCGTGTCTGACTGCCGACGAATTCGCCGACCTCGGCTACCGAATGGTCATCTATCCGGTCACGCTGCAGCGCCTCGCCTGCCGTACGATCGAACGCGCCCTTGCGACCTTGAAGAAAGAGCGAACACAATCGTCGCTGCTCGACGACATGATGACCCGGCAGGAACTTTACAGCCTGCTCGACTACGATCCAGCGAACGCAGCGCGACCCGACGCGCCGCGATCCTCAAAACCATGACCGGCAGAACGCAATCGCCATACTTCGCCTCGCGGACGCAAGTCGCCGGCCTCGACGACGGCGTGTTCGTCTATCGCGGCTACCCGGCCCATGAGCTCGCCGAGCAGACCCGCTTCGAAGAGGTCGCCCACCTGCTCATCTACGGCCATCTGCCCACGCGGCGCGAGCTTTCCCAACTTCACGACACGCTCATGGAGTACCGCCGGCTCACGCGGCAGCTTCGCGACGCGATCCGCCTGATCCCCACCGATGTTCCCCCGATGGGTGTGCTGCGCACGCTCATTGCCGTCGCCGGCCACTACGACCCGGTCCGCGACGGGCAAGCGGACAACCTTCGTCGCCGCTCCGTCTGGCTGCTGTCCACGATCGCATCGCTGGTCACCGCACGGCATCGTCACGTCGCCCGTCACAGGGCGGTCGATCCGCGGCCGGGGCTCTCCCACGCGGCCCAGATTCTCTACCAATGCCAAGAGCGCGAACCCGACGAGGCCGCTGTTCGCCTCCTCGACACCGCGCTGATCCTCATGGCCGACAACGCCATCGACGCCCCGTGCCTGGCCGTCCGCACCGTCAACGCGAGCCGGTCCGACCTCGTTTCCGGCGTCGTCGCTGGAACCGCGGCGGCCAAGGGCGTGGCCGGTGCCGATCTGCTCGACGGCTTCCGGCGAATCGCCTCCGCCGACGAAGCCCCGCGCATCGTTTCCGCCGCACTTGCCAATGGCGAAACGCTCGCAGGTTTAACCCGCAACGCCGGCGACGACCGCCGCATTGCCACGCTCGAGCAGACCACGCGCGAGTATGCCGAGCACGCCGGCCGCAGCGCAACTCTGGCGATCTACGACGCCGCCATCAAGGCGGTCGCCGACCAGGCCGATCTGCATCCGACTCTAGCGTTTTGCTTTGCCCTTGCGCTGGAGATGCTTGATCTGCCGGCTGCCTCGCACGGCCCCATCTTCGTCGCCGCCCGCGTCGCCGGATGGTGCGCCCACTTCATCGAGCAGTCCGCTACGGAGCCCCCTTTGGCTCTGCACAGCACCTATGCCGGCCCCCCGCGCCGCGGGATCCCCCGGCTGTCGGACCGCTGAAGCGTGGAAATGGCGTGGTGGTGGACGGAGTGGACGTGGTGGACGAAGTGCACGCCCGCGCGCCCCACTGAAAACTGAACACTGAAAACTAGAAACTGCCGCCTATCCCGTCCGCACCAGTCCCGCGCGCGTCAGAAATGCCACGATCTCCTCAACGGTATGCAGCCCGCGCAGCACTTCGAAACTGCCGTCGCGGTTGACGGCAATGATCGCCGGATAATGCTCAACCCCATACTGTGCCACGTGCGCGCGGTTCGGGATGTAATCCCAATCGAGCACGCAGTTGATCGATTCGGTGCAGCGACTCGCCACCTCCGGACGCATCATCCGCCGCAGCAGTTCGTTCGAGTCCGCGTCCAGCCACCACTTGAAAACGATCAGCAGCTTGCGGTTCTGCCGCTGGGCCTTATCCACCGCCCGCTCGTAGATGCCCTCGGCGCGAATCAGAAAGTCCGGCGGGCGCGGCACCTGGATGTCCACCTTTGGTTCGTGCCCCGGCGCCTTGGCCTTCGCCAGGAAGTCCGCGATCTGCTCGACCGTCGCCACGCCCGACATGCTGTGATACGTGCCGTCCGGGTGAATTACGATAAGCGCGGGCGGCGCCGTCACGCCGTACTGCTGCACGAACAGCCGGTTTGGCTGATAGTCGCTGACCAGCGAGCAACGCACCATGCCCTCGGTGAGCCGCAGGATCCGCGGATCGTTCACTGCCTCCATCAGCCGCGTCGAGTCGGGCTCGAGGTGATTGCGATACAGCACCAGGATCGGCTTCTCCGCCGGCTTGGCCCGGTTCTCCGCCTGCACGAACGTGTACACCCACTGCGGGGCGCAGCCCACGCCCGCAGTCAGCACCGCCGCAAGGATCGCCACGCCGGCAGCCGGCCGCACCATCGGGTGCCGCTTGCCGCCCGATCCGCTATGTCCTTCCTGCCTCACTCAGTGCCCTCATCTGGCTCGCCGCTCGCAGAATCGTTGTCCCTTCGCGGAAGGGCGGCGAGTTTAGCGGCGCAGGTACCGCCCGGCAACACAAGAGGGGCGGCGAATGCCTTTCGGCGCCCGCCGCCCCTCGTTTCGCTCCGCTGGACCGTCTCGCCCCCTTGCGACGATCACCGATCAGCCAATGTCCTACTTGCCTTTGGTCTCGTACTTGATGCTGCAGCCGTAGGCCCTCGTGGACGCGACCGCCACGGCGGAGCCGTTCAGCGTCGATTGCAAAGCCGCGTCCACGTAGTTCGTCGGATTGTCCTTCGCACCCGCCGGGTCATCGTCGATCGCGCCGCTGTATACCAGCACGCCGTCCTTGTTGATCACGAACATGTCGGGAGTGGCCGTCGCGCCGTACATCCGGCCGACCTT
>JBECKQ010000185.1:0-7436 GCA_040235375.1 Phycisphaerae bacterium
AGAATCGCGAAGTGATCATCGTCGATCCGTTCACCGGCCGGCTCATGCACGGGCGGCAGTGGTCGGACGGCCTGCACCAGTCGGTCGAGGCCAAGGAAGGCGTCCCCATCAAGGAAGAGACGCAGACGATGGCTACGATCACCATCCAGAACTTCTGCAAGCTCTACGATCACCTGGCCGGCATGACGGGCACCGCCCTCACAGAGGCGGACGAGTTCATGAAGATCTACAAGCTGGACGTGATCGCCATCCCCACGAACCGGCCGGTCAACCGCATCGACCACAACGACAAGATCTTCCGCAGCATCGATCACAAGTACCGCGCCATTGTCGAGGAAATCCACGAGATGCGCCGCCGGGGCAGGCCGGCCGATCCGTTCCTGCTCGCCGACGTGTTCAAGCACCTCAGGCCCATCCTGCGGAGCAATGGCGAGGACACGTCGCGCCTCGATGAAGCGATCAACCAGTTCAACAACGCCGAGTACGGCGACCAGAGGGTCATCCAGTTCATGATGGAGACGTACGACGAGGTTCTGGGCGACCTGGCCACGGGCCGACCGGTGCTCGTCGGCACGACCAGCGTCGAGAATTCCGAGAAGCTGTCCAGGCTGCTCGAGCAGACCTACAGCATCGAGCACGAGGTGCTCAACGCCAAGAACCACGCCCGCGAGGCGGAGATCGTTCTGAAGGCCGGTCACCGCACCCTGCCCACCCGCGGTCGCGACAAGACGCCGCTGGGCAACGTCACCATCGCCACGAACATGGCCGGCCGCGGCACGGACATCAAGCTCGAGGAAGGCGTCGTCTATCCGAAGTGCAAGGTGCCGCACGATCTGCCGGAGGGCGCCGATGCGTCGGCGCTGTATCCGGCCGGGGCGACCAAGTGCTGCATCCACTGCAACGAATACGATCCGGCCACCAACTGCGCCCATTGCTTCAAACCGAAGCTCGACCCGCGGTTCCCTGCGCTGGGCCGCAACGTATGCTCCATCAACCCGCCGTGCGGACTGCACATCATCGGCACGGAGCGGCACGAGGCTCGGCGTATCGACAACCAGCTCCGCGGCCGGTCGGGACGCCAGGGCGATCCCGGCTCGTCGCGTTTCTTCCTTTCGCTCGAGGATCCGCTGCTCAAGCTGTTCATGCCGGACTGGATGCTGAAGATGATGGAGCGGCTGGGGTTCAGCGAGGGAACGAGCCTGGAGGACAAGCGCCTCACCAAGGGCGTCGAGCGCGCCCAGCGCAAGGTCGAGGAGCGCAACTTCGGCGCCCGCAAGCATCTGCTCGAGTGGGACGAGCCGATGGACTACCAGCGCAAGCAGTTCTACGAGCAGCGGCAGCGCATTCTCGAAGGGGTCGAGCTACCGGAGACCGTCATGACGCTGCTGGAAGACGCTGTGGACGACGCCGTCAAGCAGTTCATGGCCAGGGACTACCGCGCCAAGGCGGTGTCCGAATGGTGCCGCGTGACGCTGGAGATCGCCATCGAGCCCGAACGGATTCATCACGGCGAGCTCGATGAAATCCAGGAAGTGATCCGCTCGCACGCCACCAGCGACGCCCGCGAGATGATCGACACGTCACTGGGCGAGTACATCGACGAGGAGGCGCCGCCGCAGGAATGGGACGTCCGCGGCCTGTCCGACTGGGCCCAGCGCACGTACAAAGTCTCCATCACACAGAATCAGCTTCGGCGCATGGAGCCCGATGAAATTCGCGACTGGCTGATGGAGGCCGCCGAGAAGTACTACGCCGACGTCGATCTCAGCGGGATCGAGGTGTATCTCGACGAGAACTACCCGCGGTCCATGCTCGCCGACTGGTGCCGCTCCAAGTTCAACATCCAGTTCCGCGCGGAGGATTTTGCCGAGAAGCCGCAGGACGAAGTCGCGGCAATGATCATGGAGCGCGTCCGCGAGGTGTACCACCGCCGCGAGGTCACCTACCCCGTCGAGGTCGCCATGGAAAGCAGTGGCATCACCGCCGATCACACGGAAAGCACGTATCCGGCGGAGGCGCTGGCGGCCTGGGCGAACGCGAAGTATCACCTCGGCCGCACGCCGGAGGACTTCCAGAACAAGAGCCCCAAGCAGATTTACGACGAGTTAACCTCGATCAACGAAAGCTGGCTGAGCGACGGCCGGTTGACCGACGAGTTCGACCAGGCCATCGCTGGCAAGAGCGACGACGACGCCATCGCCTGGACGAAGCAGCGCGTCGGACCGGCGTGGAACGACTACCGCTTCAAGAACCGGGAGGGTGACCTCCGCGACCGGCTGCTCGACCAGGCGCGCGAGATGCTCCGCTACGAGCTGTCCCGGCTCGAGCAGGCGGTTCTGTTGCGAATCCACGACCAGTGCTGGAAGGACCACCTGCTGGAGATGGACCACCTGAAGACGGCTATCATGCAGCGGCCGATGGGCGGCGACCAGACGCACCCGCAATCGCAGTACGCGATCGAGGGACGCCAGTTCTTCGACCAGATGTGGGGCCGAGTTTGCGACCGCGTCACCGATGTCATCTTCAAGGTGCGGATGGGCGCTGCGCCCGCCCAGACGACCGGAACGAGCGACAGCGGGGCGCTCAGCCGCCTCCAGCTCCGGCACAGCGATGCGACCGGCGCCGGTCTCGCCATGGCCGACGCTGCCCAGCGCGCCGCCATGCGGGCCCAGAACGTCGATGACAAGGTGGAGACGATTCGCCGAGAGCAACCGCGCGTCGGCCGAAACGACCCCTGCCCCTGCGGCAGCGGCAAGAAGTTTAAACACTGCCACGGCCGGACATAGGACGCGACGGGAAATCACCGACCTTCGTCAGGGATCCTGGCCGGTTTCGGCGCGGTAGAGTCGGGCGGGGGATTCGGGCTGGCCCGTTCGGGCGGACAGGTAGGCGGTCTGGATGACACATAGTGTCATCAAGTGTTGATCGATCGGCGAAAGTGTGGCGGACAGGCCCGCGGCGAGAGACGCGGCAAAGGCATTGACCGCGGGCGCACAGCAGTTGGGCGAGCGAACGCGACTGATCGAAGGCTGCCGGCCGTCCGCGTCGGTCACGATCATCTCCTTCGGCGTAACGACGACCGTCGCCCGCGTGCCGTGCAGGCGGTAGCGCCAATACGAATGCGCCCCCATACGCCGGCAGTTCAACGTCGCCACGCGACTGCCGGGAAAACGTAGCAGCACCGTGGCGGCGTCTTCCGTGTCCCATGTCCGCACCTCGGCCGCGGTCGCCGTTGATGGCACGACCGCGAGCACTTCATCCGGCCAGCCGAAGATGGAAACCAGCGCGTCGACCTGGTCATACGCGTCGTTCAACAGAACGCCGCCGCCCGCCCGCGCGGAGTCTCCTCTCCAACCTTGCAGGTTCCCCACCGGGCTGATCACGTTCACATGCGCCGAAAAGAGACGCCCGCTGATCATCTCGATGTTGCGCAGGCGGACGTAGGCCGGCTCCGGCTCCCATACGCGCAGCACGGAAAACGGCACGCCCGCCACGGCGAAGAATTCCGTTGCCGACCACGCGTCCGTCAACGTCGGCAGCGGCGGCGCCGTCGCGAGCACTGCGATCCCCTGCTCCACTGCCAGCTTCAGGTAGTCCGATCGCTCGAAAGGCGGCATGGCGACAAACAGCACGCGCGGGCGCGGCTCGATCATTACAGACCGATAATCCGAGAAGGACTCGGAACCGAACCGCTCGCCCGCGCGATCGGCCAGCGACCTGTTGCGATCCGCGACCGCCACCAGGTCAAAGGTCGGGTTCGCCCTGATGGCCTCGCACAGTGTCCAGCCGAGCCCCGTCAGACCCGAGACAGCCGCACGCCATCTTTCCAATGTGGACTCCTCCGCCGTTGAACATGTTTGCCGAGGCCGACCATCAGTTTTGCTACGTCGTCGGGTGGCCGTTTTTGGCCGGCGCGCGGCCCGCGCAAACCGTAACACGCTGCGCCGGCGAATGTTGCCGATGCGAGCGGCCTCCCGACGCCCATTTGCACCATGGCGTGAGCTTAGCGAGTGTCGCGTGTTGGACCAACGACGAAATTGACTTGGGTTTCGCCGCTCCCTACGATCAGGCTGAAAGCCGTGGCAAAGAGCGTTTCGGAGGAACTCCCCAAACATTTCGCAAACTGCTCACAGCGCCAATTGAATGACTGTCAGCACCGATCAGATTCCAGGCCGGACAGAGAACGATCCGGGCATCCGCTTGCGTCGCCGGATGGCGCCTTTTCTCGTCCGGCACGATGAGCGCGGGCTGACCGAGTACCTCAGCCGCGACTGGACCGCGCGTGACCTAGCCCGGCTGCTCGGCCACCGCGATGCGCAAGTGGCCCAGCGGGCGGCCCTCGCGCTGGGGCTGATCGGCGGGCACGAACAAACGCCGGCCCTGGCCCGGGCGTTGCATCACAACGATTACTTCGTGGCGTCGATGGCCGAGCGCGCCCTGTGGAGCGTCTGGTTCCGTGCCTCGTCCAGGCCCTGCCGCAAAGCGCTGCGCACGGCCGTTCGTCATATTCACAACAGCGAGTTCGACGAGGCCGGCGAACTGCTCGATCAGATTCTCATCGCCGATCCGGACTTTGCCGAGGCCAGTAACCAGCGAGCGGTGCTGTACTACCTGACCGAACGGTTCGAGCTCTCCATCATGGCCTGCCAGCGGACGCTGATGTTGAACCCGTATCATTTCGGTGCGGCGGCCGGACTCGGCCACAACCTCGTTCATCTTGGCCAGCACGCCAAAGCCATCGGCGCATATCGCCGGGCGATGGCCATTCACCCGCGGATGGAGGGCGTCCGCCAGTCGCTTCGGCAGGCACGCGATGCGGCCGCACGCGAGCACGCCCCGCGCGAATGCATTGTCGAGGCCGTCATTCCACTCACGGCCGCGACGGACGAATCGAGCTCCCGCTGAACGTTCCCGAACCAGTGATCACAACAAGCTTGCCGGCGCGCGACGGCGGGCTATACTCCCTTCACGCCATGCGCAAGACCTATATCCTCGATACGAACGTGCTGCTGCACGATCCCGGGTCGCTGACCCGCTTCGTCGACAACGACGTTGTCATTCCCATCGATGTCATCGAGGAAATCGACCGCTTCAAGCACGAACCGACGGAGCGCGGCCATAACGCCCGCGAAGTGTCCCGCCGGCTCGACGCGCTCCGCGACGGCGTCAGCCTGGCGGACGGCATCCGGCTGGACAACGAGATCACGTTGCGCGTCTACTGGGACGGCAAGCCGCTGGGCGACGGGCGCGGCCGGGCCGACAACAACATCCTCGCCGCCGCCGGCACGATTCAGCGCAAGCAACCCGGCCAGTCGGTCATCATCGTCACGAAGGACATCAACCTCCGGCTTCGCGCGGACGCCATGGGGCTCAAGGCGCAGGATTACGAGTCCGACCGCGTCGGGCCCGCGGAGATGTACGACGGGCACGACGAGCTCATCCTCGACACGGCCCCGGTCGCGGAGCTGACGGCGGGCAATCCCATTTCCATTCCGGTCGACTGCAAGCTGCACCCCAACGAGTACGTGCTTGTCCGCTCGACGGACACACCGCCCGCGAGCATTCTCACCCGCGCCGACGGGACGCGAACAAACCTGCTGCCGATCCGGACATATCCCCACGGCATCTGCGGCATCCGCCCGCGCAACAAGGAGCAATACTTCGCGGTCGACGCGCTGACGGCGGAGGATGTCAAGCTGGTGACGTTGATGGGCAAGGCGGGGACCGGCAAGACGCTTCTGGCGATGGCCGGCGCCATTCACGAAGTGCTCATTCGCAAGAACTTTCGGGGCGTGGTGGTGGCCCGGCCGACGATCGCCGTCGGAAGAGAGCTCGGCTTCCTCCCGGGCGACGTCGAGGACAAGATGGCCCCCTGGATGCGTCCGGTCCTCGACACGCTGGACTTCATCTTCGACCGGGCCGGGCAGATCGCCGGCCACAAACACTGCCAGGCGCTCCTGAAAAGCGGCCTTGTGGACATCCAATCCATCTCCCTGATCCGCGGGCGCAGCATCAGCAATCACTTCATCGTCGTCGATGAAGCGCAGAACCTCTCGCCCCTCGAGGTCAAGACGATCATCACCCGCGTGGGCCAGGCGTCCAAGGTGGTTCTCACCGGCGATCCGTACCAGATCGACAACCCGTACGTCGACTCGAGCAGCAACGGATTCAACTATCTGGTGAATCGCTTCCGCGACGAAGCGATCAGCGCTCACGTCGAGCTGCGCAAGGGCGAGCGCAGCGAACTGGCTGAGCTGGCCGCCAACCTCCTGTAGTCCTGTCTGCGGGGCGCCTAACGGCCAATAGAAAGGGGCGGATCCGGCTGGATCCACCCCGATGGGTATCATTCGTCGCTTCTCGAATCGCTGCGGCCCGGCTTACTTGTTCGCCTTGCTGAAGTACTCTTTCGAGCCCTCCGGATCGGCCTTCATCGTCGCCGCGCCGGGCTTCCAGTTCGCGGGACACACTTCGCCGTGCTCGGCCACGAACTGATAGGCCTCGATCAGCCGAAGGGCTTCATCCACGCTGCGCCCGACGGAGAGGTTGTTCACCGTGTAGGTTTGCAGGATGCCCTTGTCGTCGATGATGAAAATGCCGCGCGCGGCGACGCCGCCGTCCAGCAGGACGCCGTAGTCCCACGCGATCTCTTTCTTGATGTCGCTCAGCAGCGGGTAGCGAATTTCGCCGAGACCGCCTTCCTTCCGCGGCGTGTTGACCCAAGCGAGATGCGAGAAGTGGCTGTCCACGGAGCAGCCGATGACCTTCGCGTTGAGCTTGTTGAACTCGTCGAGTCGATCACTGAACGCGATGATCTCCGTGGGACACACAAAAGTGAAGTCCAGCGGATAAAAGAACAGAACGACCCAGTGGCCGCTGACTTTGCTGTCGCCGACCGTGAGGGTGCCGCCTTCGTAGCTGAGCGTCTGAAACGTCTTGCCCACCAGGGCCTGGCCGGTGAACCGAGGCGCCGGCTGACCGACCTGAATCGAACAGAATTCGTGCTCCATCTCTTCCATGGCATCGCCCCTTGTTGTCATGTGAAACTGACCCTGCCGGCCACGGGTAAGGCGCGGCCACGGTGGCCCGCACCGCGGTACGCCTTCCGGCCTGTCAACAGAGGATAGTGGACGGCGATGCCGGGGCAAGTACCGGCGCGATTTTCTCCCGCCACCGGCCGCACACCTCGCTTGCCGTTCACCAGTCGCGACTTCCCGCGGGCCGCGCATCCGCTAGAATCCGTCCATGCTGTCGGACATACGCGTCATCATGCTGGACTGGGGCGGGACGCTTGTGCACGTCGCGAGGCAGGAGGAGACGATCCGCCCATGCGTCCAGGCCGGCGTTGCTTTTCTTCGACGCGAGGGAGTGGAGCCTTCGGAGTCGGCGGTCACGGACTTGCTCGAAAGGTTTTCGCCGGCGATGAGCGAGCGCCGGCT
>JBECKQ010000321.1:0-5240 GCA_040235375.1 Phycisphaerae bacterium
AACGATCCGCCGGCGCCAACGGAGATCAGACGTGTATCGCGAAATCATCACCATCGACGAAGACAAGTGCGACGGCTGCGGCCTCTGCGTCCCCGCGTGCGAAGAGGGCGCCATCCGCATCGTCAACGGCAAGGCGAAGCTGGTCGAGGACCGGCTGTGCGACGGCATGGGCGCCTGCCTCGGCCACTGTCCGCAGGGAGCGATCAAGATCGAGCGGCGCGAAGCTGAGTCGTTTGACGCGTTCGCCGTCGCGAAGCACCTGGCCAAGCCGGCCGCACCGAAATCCAAACCGGCTACCCACGCCGGAGAGCGGCACAGCGCGGGCGGTTGCCCCGGCAGCCGCTTCGCGCTGTTCGCCGGGCCTGGTCAGGCTCCTGCCGCATGCCCGGCCCCCGCAAGCGGACCGCGCGCCCAGACGGAATCGGCGCTGACGCACTGGCCGGTGCAGCTTCGCCTGCTGCCCGCCGCCGCGCCCGTGCTCGAGGGAGCGCATATACTGGTGGCGGCGGACTGCGTGCCCGTGGCGTATGCCGGCTTCCATGCGGAGCTGCTGAGCGGCAGGGCCGTGGTGATCGCGTGCCCGAAGCTCGACGATCCTCGCGGCTACGTCGAGAAGCTCGCGGAAATGCTCAGCCGCAACGCTCCGGCCAGCGTGACCGTCGCCCGGATGGAAGTGCCCTGCTGCATGGGGATCGTGCAGATGGTGCTTGCTGCACGGGAGATGGCCGAGAGCGACGTCGAAGTGGAAGAGATCGTTGTCGGCGTACGCGGCCAGTTGCTCGGCCGGCGCCGCTACCCCGTCGATGGGCCGGTTACGCCAGTGACGGGATGCGGCACTTGACACGTATGTTGACGACGACCCCAATGACCCGCACCGCGCGATGCTCTCAGCGCAAGCTTCGCCGCGACCTGCGTACGCTGGCTCGTTTCGTCGAGACTTACTGCCATGACAAACACGGCGAGCGTCCCACGTCGGTTGTGGCAATTAAGACGCACGATGTGACGGGTATCTGCGGCGGCCCGGTGACACTTTGCCGCGACTGCCAGAAGCTGCTGATGCACTCGTTCGTCAAGCGGACGACGTGCCCGTTTGATCCCAAGCCCGCCTGCAAAAAGTGCCCGAGCCACTGCTACGCGGCGAACTATCGAGAAGCGATGCGCAGCGTAATGAAGTACTCGGGCCGTCGGCTCGTGATGTCCGGCAGAATTCACTACCTATGGCATCTGCTTTTCTAGCCCGGCGATGCGCTCCCTGTTGCCTGCAATCGCGCACGGCATCAGCGAGGAAGTCTCGACGGCCATCGGCAGCACGCTGACGCAGTTCGCATACGCCGGCGGCCAGATGATCATGGAGCAGGACAGCGCCGGCAACGTGGCCACGTACGTGTACGGCGACGGCATCGACGAGCTGATCCAGATGCGCCGCGCGCCGAACGACTACTACTACTATTGCGACGATCCGGGCCCGATGCTGGCGCTGACCGACTCGAACGGTCTCGTCGCCGAGCGGTACGAGTACCGGGACTACGGGCAGCCGGAATTCTACGACGCCCTCGGCAATCCGATCGGCGCCTCGGCCGTCGGCAATCCGTACCTGTTCACCGGGCGGCGCTACGATTCAACGACCGGGCTGTACTACTTCCGCCGCCGGTATCTCGATCCGGTGGCGGGGGCGGTTCATCTCCCGCGATCCGGGGGGCGCATAGAACGACCAGGCAGGCATCGGTAACGCCTTCACGTACGCCGGCAACAACGCCTGGACGAACGGCGATCCGCTTGGCCTCGCGAGCCGCAAGGCGCTCAAGAAGGGCGACTGCATTTCGCTGGTCGGCTTCGGTTCGTTTACCGTATCCAACAGGCGTGCCGCCGGCGGCGGCCGCAATCCGCAGACCGGCGGTCGCGGCTTGGATCATCCTCATACAGCCGGCGCTGATGCGTCGATGGCGCCTGGTGCTGCTGTGCACGGGGATGTTCCTTGCGGGCCTGCTCCCGTATGCGTACCTGCCGTTGCGGGCCGCGGCGAAGCCGCCGATCAACTGGGGCGACCCGTCGACGTTCGAGCGGTTCGTGGCCCAGGTTACGCGGCGGCAGTACGGCGCGGTCGGACCGATGAAGACCGTCGAGCCGCGGTCACTGAAGCGTCTCGCGCGGCAGGCCGGCTACGTGGCGGAATCGGTGGCCGATGACTTGACCATATGGGTGAGCGTGCTGACCTGCGGGGGCGTCATGCTGCTCATACGCCGCGACCGCCGCGTGCTGCTGCTCGTGATCATGTGGGTGGCCGGTACCGGCCTGTTGTTCGCGATGCTGGCGAACTTCGATTTTGACCGGACGTCGTGGTGGGCGATGAGAGTGTCTCTGATTCCGGCGTCGCTGGGGCTGGCCGTGCCGATCGCCGTTCTGCTCGATGAGACCACGGTGTGGGTTGCGCGTCGTGCAACATCAGTGATAACGTCCACGGCGATTGTGGGAGCCATCGCGTGCGCCGTGCTTGCTGCACCGTTGGTCACGCACTGGAAGGACTGCAACTACTCGAACTACTGGTTCGCCGAGGATCACGCCCGGAATCTGCTGGCCTGCATGATGCCGAATGCCCTGGTGTTTCCACCGGGCGATCACGCGGCGTTTCCGCTGGTGTACATGCTGATGGTCGAACACGTGCGTGACGACGTGCTGCTCGCCGACATCGACGGATATGTGCGCTCGGAACTGCTCGACGGCCGGCCAGAGGGTTCGCCGGAGCCGCCAGATGCATGGCTGATCCGCCGCGCGCACCGGCCGGCGTACTTCACGACCAAGGAGGCGCCACCGGTGGAGAATGCGAACTTCGTCCCTGCCGGATTGCTGTATCACCTGCTGCCGACTGACAAGCAGTTCGACAGCCGAGACCTTCTCGATCAATGCCGCTATCGAAACTGGAAGACGCCGACGACCGTGGACTACGGCGCATCCATGATCATGGCCGATTACGAGTTCTTCGCCGGGCTGCAGGATCTCAACGGTGGCGAGACGGCATCCGCGCGAACGCACTTTTCCACCTCCGCGAAATACGGATGGGGCATCAAAGAGCTGTTCAACAACATTGGCAGCGCGCTGGCGGAGCACCACCTCGAGGGCGATGCCAAGCCGTACTTCGAAGAAGCCGCCCGCCTGGACCCGCGGTACATGAGCCCGCGAAGGAACCTGGTGAGGCCGGCCAGCGTCCGCGGTGACTGGCACGAAGCCCGTTCAACGCTGGAGAACATCCTGCAAATCGAACCGGATGACTGCCGCGCATCGAACGAGCTCGGCTTCCTGCTGCGCGATCGATTCGCTGATGGCCCCGCCGCTGCCGATTGCTGGCGGCGATCATTGCGCGTGCGATCCGATCAGCCGCAGATCGCTCGAGCGCTTGCCGAGTGATTGGCCATCACCGCGAATCGCGCAGTCCGTACTCGTCCATGGAACGCCTTACCTGGCAAAAGGTTGCGTCAGCAGGCACTCTATTCGTCCTCGCTCTCCCGGTTCTGCGGATATCCTCTCTCCACACCCGTCGAAGAACGCCCCGAGATGACTCAACGGAACGGGCGGGATGGTCCGATATATCTGCGTTGGACTGTCCCAGGAATCGCCTCATCCGTCCGGTGGGACCCGCCACGGCCGCGGGGCGCGGGCAATCACGCAATTGGAGCCCATGTCGATGACCTCCTGCCGAAGACGGCGACGCATACGTTCCCCGGCATCACGGTGAAGGCGCCCGCGGGCGCCGTGGACCTGCCCGCGGCAGGCGTGCCGGCAGGCGTGCTCGGCGCCAACCGCAGGCCGGTCGCCATCACCCAGGCGGCAACGGAATGACCGGAGATCCGATGGAAAGAGGCGCAGGATCAGCCGTTGAACTGCGACCCATCTCGAGTGACTGCTCGATGATCTGCGAGGAGGCTCGCGCTCGCTCGGGCGCGGGCCTCCGCTCGTCTTGCATCAGGACGATCATCCGCGTCTCGCTCGCCGCCGTGCTGCCGCTTCTGCTGTGGACGGGCGCGGCGTGTCACCGTCACCAGCCGGCCGCCGCAGACGCGGCCCGCGCCAGATCTGTCTCGCGTACACCGCCAAACATCATCCTCATCACGCTCTGCACGGTCCGCTACGATCACATGGGCGCGGCCGGCTACCCGCGTCCCACCACACCATTCCTGGACAGTCTCGCGGGGCGCGGCGTGTTCTTCGAGGAAGCCTCCAGCGCTTCTTCCTGGACCAGACCCTCGGTCGCGAGCATTCTCACCGGTCTCACTCCCAACGTGCACGGACTCACCGACGTGTCCCGCGGCCGCGACATCCGCAGCCGGGCGATCACGCCCAAGCGTGTGCTCGCCGATGGTATTCAAACGCTCGCCGAATGTCTCGGCGACGCAGGCTACGCCACCGCCGACCGGATCAACAACGTTCACGGTGGTGAGTTCTTCCATCTTACGCACGGGCTCGACGACGAGGTCACCGATCACACGATCGACGCGCCCCGCATGCTCGACGACTTCGCCCGGTGGCTGGGTACGACGGACGCTCGGCGGCCGTTCTTCTTCTTCATGCTCCCGCGCGGCGCGCACATCCCGTACGACCCGGACCACAGCTACTACCGGTGATTCAATCGCTCGGCCGAAGCAGTCCCGCAGGACCGGTATGCCGAATACTGCCGTCGCCTGCGCCGCTAGGTCGAAGGAAGAGCAAGACACGGCCGCGCCGTGCCGGACGACCTGCAACGCCGCTGGGTCGATCTCTACGACGCCGAGTTGGCGCAGCTCGACGACGCCCTCAGCGCCCTGCCCGGCATCCTCCGAGACGCCGGCCGAATGACCGACACCGTCATCGTCGTCACCGCCGAACACGGCGAACGCCTCTTCGAGCACGGTCTGGTCGGCCACTGCCAGGGGCCCGACGCGGCGGTCGTGCACACACCGCTCATACTCTGCGGCCGGGGCGTCGCGGCCGGCCGGCGCTTCAGCCAAATCGTCCGCAGCGTCGACATTTACCGCACGCTCGCGTCGATGTTCGGGGCCACGCCGCCGCAGGACTTCCAGGGCGTCGACCTGGCGCCCCTGATCCACGGCGATCGGGAATTCCCTGAACTGTCGGCCTTCTCCAGCTATCAGGGCGTGCATCACGCTCTGCGCGACGGCTGGTTCAAGCTGCACATGTGGCCTGGATCCCGCAGAACACTCTACGACCTGCGCAGCGACCGCCGCGAGCAGCACGACCTGTCAACGGCG
>JBECKQ010000337.1:0-3572 GCA_040235375.1 Phycisphaerae bacterium
TTCTCGAGCAGATCGCGGGCGCGCTCGGCGCTGGCGGCGATCAGGCACACGAACGGTGACGCGCCGATCAACGCCGACCACAGCACCGCCGTCTGGCAGAGCACCGTCTTGCCGCTGCCACGCGGCATGGCCATAGCGAACAGCCCGCCGGTACGCACCGCCCGCTCGATCTTCTCGATCACGCGCAGATGGTCGTCTGACCACGCGAAGTAGAATACCTCGGGGAAGTACGTTTCGCAGAAGTCCCGAAACGACGACTCGCATCGCGCCTTGCGCACCGGATCGACGACGGCCGGCAGCTCGCCGATGTCCTGCGCAGCCCGCACGGCCTCCGCGTTGCGCTCCGCCTGCCGTGCCTTCTGCTCCTCGTAGCTGAGTGGCTCGGCCTTGGGCTTGATGTATTCCAGCGTCAGCCATGCGGCATACCGAAACAGATCCACGCTGCGTGCGTCGCCGATGGTGTACCCCGCCTGATTGCGATGGCGGCGCAGCTGAGCCTCGGTCAGCACGCTTCCGAAATCGGTCGCGTTGACCAGCCGCAGCAGATCGGCCGGCCGCAGCTTCCGCGGGTTAATCGATGCGGCCACCCGCCACCTCCCTGGCCAGGTAGGCCACGTAGTCGATCAGGCTGAACGTCCCGTCGGCGCGGAGCAGCTCGGCTTCCTCGGCCACTTGGCGGACCTGCTCCTCGTCGATCCGCCGCCGGTACGCGGAGGCGAGGATTTTGGCCGCCTGGGCCGGCGTCAGGGCCGTAATTTTCAACGATTCGGCGGACATATCTCTAGCCCCCGGGCCAGCTTACGGAAATCTGTAAGTTCTTTGGCGACAGGCGTTTAATTGCCTTGATGTTCCCGCCCCGTCCTGGCTTCATGTGGGTGTGACGAACGCAACGCCCAGGAGAAACGCCATGACGCGAAAACGCCCCGAAAAGACGCGGAAGATTTTCGAAGAGATCGCCGCTCGGCACCTCGGCATCGAAACGCTCACCACCCGCCGTAGCGACAGCCTGGACTTCCACGACGTGGCGGTCTGGTGCGTGAAGGCCGCCCTCGAGGAGGCCTACGAGGCCGGCCGCCGCGACGCCACGAAGCAGCTCAACCGCAAGCGCCAAGGAGATTGAAGCATGCGAACCAAGCGAATCGAGCTCGAAGGAAGCGCCGGCCATGTCGCCATCGAACGCGAGCGCGGCAGCGCCACCATCCGCATCGACAGCATCCTCCGCGAACCGAAGGGCGAGCAGGCCTGGATGACCTGGGAGATCGATGGCCGGTCCAGCGACGAGGAGCTCTACAAGATCGCCGAGATCGTGCAGCGCCGCTGCGACGGCGTACGCGGCACCGGCGGCGACATCGACGGCTACTTCCGCGAGATGCAACGGTTCCAGGACTGAACCAGAAAGGACAACGGCACCATGACCGCGCAGCAGAACAAGCAACCGATGATCGACGCGATGAAGCGGGCCCGCGCTCACGTTGCCAGCCTGACCGACTGGCTGGAATGCGAGCTCGACAAGCACAGCGACGACAACGTCACCTGGGCCACCGTCGGCTCGCTCGAGCACGTCCGCGAGAACCTGATCGAAACCCTGGCGTTCTTTTCCGGCATCGACGAGGCCGAAATCAAACGCAGCCTCGACGAGCTGCATTCGTAAACCTCCAACACAAGGAGCATGACCATGAAGAAGAGCGACGTGAAGATTGGCGAGACGTACCTGGTCAAGGTGGCCGGCAACCTCGCAGCGGTAAAGATCACCCGCGAGCATGACGGCGGCGGCTGGGACGGCGCCAGCGTCAAGACGGGCAAGACCATCCGCATCAAGAGCGCCCAGCGCCTCCGCAAACGCCTCGACGACGACGCCCCCGGGGCGACGAAAGCCGCCAAAGCGCCCAAGGACGCCAAGCCGCCGAGAAAACGCGACACGGGCGAAACGGGCGCCACACGTGGCCAACGGGGGGACAGGCCGATGAGCCTCCTCGGGGCGGCGGCCCACCTTCTTTCGCAGGCCGACGGCGAGCCGATGACCTGCAAGGACATCGTCGAACTCGCCGCCGCCCGCGGGCTGTGGACGCCGCGCGACGGCAAAACGCCAGCCAACACGCTCTACGCCGCCATCTCCCGCGAGATCAAGACCAAGGGCGACGCCAGCCGGTTCACCAAAGCCGACCGCGGCAAGTTCGCATGCAACGCCGCGGCGGCCAAGTAGGGAGCGATGACCATGGCACGACGAGAACGCAACGAATCGTTCGAAGTCCTTGACGGCCACTTGGTCCGCAAAGTGATCCCGGTCAGAGGCGAACCCTACGAGCATCGCTGTCAGCTGGCCGCCTTTGACCGCATCGCCCAGGCGATCGACGAGCTCGGCGCCGAGGGCTTCACGCTCGAGTCGCTGTTCGGCCAGGAAGACATCCCCTGGACCCAGGTGGCGGTGGCCGTCGCGTTCCTGAAGGAGCGCGGAATCGTCGACACCCGCCACCGCCGCAACTACGCCGCGACGCCGACCGGCGTCCACCTCGACGCCATGACCGAATACCACGCCCTGGCCGTCGGGGCCTGACCACATCACGACGCCTCCCCAGACGCCTCGCAAACCTGCGGGGCGTTTCTCCGGCAACAGACTTGATCCCGGGACCGCGTGCACTACAATGTAGTGCATGAGTAACCTGACCATTCGCATCCCCGCAAAGCTCAAACGCCAGATCCAGAAACTCTGCGCGCAGCAGGACCGGCCGGTGAGCGATCTGGTCCGCGAGTCTCTTCGACGGTACATCGCCCAAGAGGAACTCCGGACGGTTCGAGATCGGCTCCGGCCGTTTGCCGAAGCGCGAGGGTTCATGACTGACGACGATGTCTTTCGGGCCATCTCGTGAACATCGTCTTCGACACGAACGTGCTGCTCGCGGGGGTATTCACCCGCGGCGTGTGCGAGGCGTTGCTGGACGCCTGCGTGGAGTCGGAGCAACATACAATCATCCTGTCTGAGTACATTTTGGATGAATTCGCCTCGCATGCCGCGGACAAGTTCGGGGCGCCCAAGCAGGAAATCCATCGCGCGGTGGAGATCTTCCGTGCCAACTGCAAGATTGTTCATCCCGAAGACGTGCCCGCGGATGCCTGTCGCGATGCGGACGACCTGCCGATTCTGGGGACAGCGCAGGCAGGCCAGGCGGATTGTCTCGTAACCGGTGATCAGGATTTGCTTGCCCTTCGCGAATTCCACTCGGTACACATCGTTTCACCGCGACAGCTTTACGACCGCATCATCCATGCCTGAGGGTGCGGCTATCCGCTCCGCCTTCTGCCCCGTAAATTGCGCCCACCGCTGGACTATGACGTCACAATACGGCGCGTCCAACTCCATCAGGAACGCACGCCGGCCGGTCTGCTCGGCGGCGATCAACGTCGATCCGCTCCCGCCGAACAGGTCGAGTACGTTTTCGCCTGGGCGCGATGAATACTGAATTGCCCGCACGGCCAGCTCGACTGGCTTCTCCGTCAGATGAACCATGTTCTGCGGGTTGACCTTCTTTACGTGCCAGAGGTCCGTCGCGTTGTTCGGCCCGAAGAAAAGGTGG
>JBECKQ010000350.1:0-6206 GCA_040235375.1 Phycisphaerae bacterium
CAGGTCGATGTAATCCGCGCCGAGCGCGACGGTAAACGACGCATCGACGTATGCAGCGTTCATCTCCTTGAACGTGCTGCACCGGCTCGCACTGGTGCCGACGCGCTCCTCCTCGCCGGGCTCGGACGGGTTCGTTACTGGTGCGCCGAGAACCTGGATGGCGTCGTCAGCGGATTCCAGATAAGCGAAGCCGTGCGTCAGCCGGCCGCCGTAGCGCTCGAAGCAGGCGTACACGCGGTTGTTGCGGAGCACGTATTCGTTCTGGCCGTCCTGGTCGAGATCGACCGCCTCGACGATCGTCTGCGGCCCTTGCGTGCCGTTGCGGACGTCGTCGGCCCACTGGTCGGCGTCGGCGAGGATGCCGGCGCTGCGGACGTGGTTCTGCAGTTTCAGCGCCCAGGTGTTCACGCCGTCCCAGGTGGTGTCGGCGTGCGGCCACGGGGTGCCGTAGTTGGTACCTTGATAGCTCGAGGTGGAGCCGTCGTCCTCCTCGTGCCAGCCGGTCTCGTAGATGAGCGAGGCGTAAGTCGCCTCCGCGAGGTCGCGCAGGTCGCCGACCGGGGCGGCGGAGACGGCCGCCCAGGCATCGTGCAGAAGCGTGCCGGGCGTGTTCAGATCGCCCAGCGACTTGCCGCTGGGCAGAAAGACGGCGCCGGCGGCGAGGTCCTTCGCGTTGGCCCCGGCATCGCTCGTCGGCTCGGAGCCGGGGAACCGCCGGTGGTAGTCGCCCTGCTCGCCGAGCAGCACGGGCACGAGCGAGTAGAAGTTCTGCTCATTGCCGGTGAAGCCGGCGTCGTTGTTGTAGTACCAATAGTTGTAGCTGTTTTCCGACGCGTGCTTGAGCCACTCGTAGGTCTGCACGGGCAGAGAATACTGGTAGCCGTGATCGACGACCCAGCTCGGATCGCTCATCGCCCAGTCGAGCACATCCCGCAGGTTCACGATGTGGATCCACGGGTGGTTGGCCGCCCAGCGGATGGTCTGCTGGTATTGCCACTGGTTGTTGTTCTCGACGGAGACGCCTTGGGCGGGGTCGAAGCTCTTGCCGGCCAGCGCCTCCCAGTCGTCGAAGACGAGCGTGAGCTGTGACTGGTCGGCGGATGAGGCCTTGTCCACCAGGGCGTAGCGCGTGTCGAGGGCCATGCCGCCGTCGTAGGGGCCGAACTTGGCCTGGTCCTCGCGATCGTTGATGGCGAAGCAGTAGACGCCGTTGATCTTGTGGATCTTGTGCAGCCGGGGGGCGTCGAAGGAGCCGTTGTAGCCGCTCCATGGGTCGCTCGAGTAGAACCACCAGTGCAGGTGGGTGACCTCGTCGATGTAGGTGGCGGCGTAGGGGCTGGCCTCGATGTCCTCGAAGGTGTGGCCGTCAAGCGGGCTCAGGCCGGTCGATTCGGAGCGGATGACGCGCTCCGGAGTGTGCATGACTTTCATGTCGGCCGGCGTCACGCCGAGCAGTTCGCCGGCGACCTGGTCGAAAAGGTCGATGCTGGCCTCGTTCACGTCGCCTTCGAAGTAGGGCATGATGTGTTCGGCGAAGACGCCGCCGATGAGCGAGCCGGGCCGGCTGTCATCCTGGTCGGCGTTGACGAAATCGGCCACGCGCTGGAGGAACGCCGGACCATCGGTGCGGGCATCGTCGGCGGGGCTCGCCTTGGCCCACTTCGCGGCGACGAGGAGCGTGCCGCTCATGTGGATGTTCAGCGGCACGTTGAAGATTTCGTGCGTGTCGAGCGTGCGGATGAAGCCGGTCTTGTTGGACGTCGGCGGGTCGAAGATGTGGACGCGGAGGTCGTCGGCCTTGTTGATCGACTGGTTGCCGTGGGCGATGGAGGCGTACTTGGCGGTTCCCGTGACGGCGTTCGAGGCGATGGCGCCGTTGATGACGCCGTCGGTGTAGCCGCGATCGTCATCGAAGAAGGTGTCGGTCGCGTCGCTGTGGTCAGGGATGTCGGTCATGTCCTTGGTGGTAATGACGGTGAAGTACATCGTGCGCGAACCGTCCCAGCCGGCGTCGAGCAGGGTCTGGCGGGTGATGCCCAACTCGACGGCGTCGATCTGGCTGTGGAAGTACGCGCCAACGAAGCCGCCGGTCGTCGTCCAGTCGGATTTGAAGACGTCGTGGTTCGTGGCGTCGTACAGGCCGATACAGATTTCCCAGGCGTGACTGGGGTCGACCTGCACGTCGGTGAGGTTGGGCATCCACTGCTGGCCGCCGGAGGCGCAGTCGATGGCGATGTACAGATCGACGTAGCCGTTCTCTGCGCCGAGAGCCAGGTCGTAGAAGTCGGTGCGGAAGTAGTAGTTGTTGTTCTCTTCGCGGGAGTAGAAGGCGATGAGATCGCGGGAGTTGTCGTATCCGTCGTTGAAGTTGTACCGGCCGCCGACGGCCGCGCCGGCGCCGTCGAGGGCGCGGCAGTCGTCATGCGTCCAGTCCTGGAATTCCTCGTTGTAGCTGTTGCCGGCCGAGTCCGTGCCGATCCACGGCCCCGCGCCGATGGTGATGTCGCCGCGCGCCGAGCCGGCTGCCGCGGCCAGCAACGCACACGCCGCCACAATCCGATTGACTGTCACGGAGGGACCCCTTCCTGGCGAATCAAGTGTGAGCGCACGGCGGGATTGCTTCCTTCCGCCACCAGCGAGCAACATCTCCGGCCCCGAGTTTAGAGAATCGCCCCAGCCGCGCCCAGCATCATGCACCGGCCAAAACCCCCACTCAGAGGCTACCAGTGCTGGTCAAAGGCTCCGGCCGCGGAAGGTGCACGGTCCATTGGGTACTCTGTCGATAGACTAATCAATAGCTTATCGGAGCCGAATCGGTTAGAATAGTGTGACCGACTCCGCGTCACGCCACATCGAGAGGGCCCCTCATGAAGCGCTACCTGCCGCCCGGCGCCGTGCTGTCCGTCTTGATTATTCCGCTGTACGCATTCGCAACGGGCCCCACTCCGACAATCTACCGCAATGGCCAGGCCGAACAGGCGGTCACGGCCGCCCAGGATCAGTGCAAGCCGCTGTTCATCCACGTCGTGCCGGATGCGAAGTCCGTCGGCCGGCACATCAGCAGGTTCTACGGCCCGGATTCGCCGATACCCGCCGAACTGCTCGACAAGGTGGTCGTGCTGGTCGTGTCTGCCGACGAGTATCCGCAGCTTCGGGACTGGTTGGGCATCGACGGCAAGGCCGGGACGAAAGCGATTTCGCCATACGATTTCAGCTCGAGCGACTTCGGCCCCGTCACCACGACCCGTGTCAGACGGGAAATCCGCGAGGAGGTGGCGACGCGGCGTGGCAACGAGTTCCCAAGGCCGGCGGAAGTCGGCAACAGGCGGTCGATCGAACGTAGGGGGCCGAATGGCGAGAGCAGGGGGCCGAATGGCATAGGTGCGGGGACGTGGGGCCGCCCCTTCACGATGCGGCGTTGGCGGTACAGGATGCCGCACTGGTCGCCGCCGCTGTTCGGTTACGATCGCATCCCCGTACGCCTGTATGGAACTTCTAACTGCGGTTTTGGCGGCCCATCTTCGACGCGGCGACGGTCGGATTACTACAAACACGGCTGGATCGCCACTCCAGTGGCGATGCCGAGGGGCGATACGTGTCGCCGGCAGGTCATCGTGGGCAGAGACGTTCAGTACCCGCCGGAGGTGCTGATACCGCAACTTGAAATCGCGATCCGTTACTTCGACTTGTACGCCAGCGAGGAGCTGCCCGACGCGCTCACGCGCCCGGACGCTTCCGAGCTGGAGATTCTCGGCGGGCTGCGATACATCGAGACGCGCGGTCTGGCCGGCTACGAAACGGCCATTCGCGAACTGCTGACGGAGCGGATACCCGGTCCGATCGGGCGGCGGATCTACGAGGCCGCGGTCGATGCCCTGGTGGCCACGACGGAAGACCCGTCCTCCACGGCCCGCTTCTTTGCACAGATCGTGATCGGCAAGGCGCATCCGGCAGCGATGTTCGGCCGGGACGGTATCGCCCGCCTTGGGGAGGATGCCTACGAGCCGCTCCTGAAGCTGATCGGCGAAACGGAGGACGCGCGGGCGCGTATCCGCCTGGCCGTCCTGCTGGCACGGATTTCGGGCGAGCCAATGCCGGCCCCCCTCTCTTTCTGGCGCAGCGCCACGGCGGACGAGGTTGCCGCGATGCTGGACGCATGGCGCGGGCAACTCGTCGCGACGGCGACCCCTGCTCCTTGAGCGCAGTCGGCCCATTGCATAAAAACGAGCGCTGGCTATGATATGTCGCTCTTGCGCCCGCGGGCCGCAAGTGCTTGTCCTCAACGGAGTTGTGTCATCATGATGAAGTTTTTTCGCAAGTACAACAAGCATCTGCTGGCCGTGTTCATGGCCCTGCTGCTCGTGATCTGGCTCGGCGGCGATGCTTTGACGTACTTTCTGCGGCCTGGCCCGGGCCACCGGCTCATCGGAACGTCCAATCTGGGCGATATCACCGCGGCCGACGTTCAGCATGCTTCATACCTGGCCGAGTTGCAGCGCCTGGTGGGCCTCGACTGGCAGCGGTTCGCGAATCGCCGCACGGCAGGCGGCGAGCAGTTCAATGAGATCGACTGGGTCCTGCTCCAGCGCGAGGCCAAGCACTACGGCGTATCCGTGAGCCCGGCCCAGGCGCAGCGCATGTTGGCGGAGCGAGGTCTTCCTGAACGGTACGTGCAGGCACTGGCTCTGAGGCGTGACATCACCGCCGAGCAGATTTACGCCGCGGCGGCCCAATACCTGAGCGTCGAGAAGATGCTGAACCTGTTCGGCAGCGCCATGCGCGTTCCTGAAACGGAGCTGCGGCTCTACGCCAAGGACAACGACGAACGGGCGAAGGTGCGGATGGTTGTCCTGCCTGCGAAATCATTCGCCAATCCCGACGAGACATTCACCGAGGAGGAGATGCAGAAGCAGTTCGAGGAATACCGCGACAAACGCAGCGGCTCGGGTCTCGACTTCGGTTATTACCTCGAACCGCGCGTGGAGATTCAGTACATCGAGATCAAGCCGGAGGTGATCAAGGGCGAACTGCGGGGCGGCGAAGAGGAGTGGGCCCGAGAAGCCCTGCACTACTGGCAGAAGAACAGGGAGAATCCGCGCTTCCGCCGCCCGGAGCCGGCGACGACGCAGCCGGCCAGTCAACCGGCGACGTCGCAGCCGGCCACACAGCCGGCCGAGGCGGAGGCGACCAGCCAGCCTTCAGAATTCTACGACACGTTTGCCGAGGCGCGCTCCGAGGCTGTGGACATCATCAAAGCGCGTCAAGCCGGCGTGGAGGCCGGCCGGATCGCCGCCGAGATTGGCCAGGAGCTCGCGGAGCCGTGGTTCGACGTTCCGGCGAACACGAACGGCTTCAAGCCGGCGCCGAAAAAGGTGAGCAGTCTCGAATACTACTCGAAGGTTGTTGATCAGCTTCCGGCTCGCCTCAGCTACGAAGGGGCGATCGACGTCGGTACGATCGGCTGGATCACTCAGAAGGAGCTTTCCCAACGCCACGAGGGCATCGCCGCGACGGGGATGTCCATGCCGGACGGCACGCAGATCCCGTTTTCCGCGCTGGCCTTCCTGGTTCAGGGCATCGCCAAGCCGGCGAAGGACAGCCCGAACGCCGCGCTTTACCTCTCGCACTGGCAGACTTTCCCCGTGGCCCTCAAGGGCAGGCAGGACAATCTGTATCTGTTTCGCGTTGTCGGCGCCATTCCCGGCCATGCCCCGGATTCGCTCGACGAAGTTCGCGAGAAGGTCGTCGCCGACCTCCGCCTTCAGCAAGGCATGGAGAAGGCCAAGGAAACGGCCGATGCGTTCACCGCAAGCGTCGGCACCAGCGGACTCAAGGCCGCCTGGCAGGCCAACACGGACCTCGTTAATCGCGTCGCCCCGGACCAGGGCGGATATCGGGAGCCGCCGGCGTTCCCGCGATCGATGTTCGGCCGCCCGCCGTTCGTTGTCGGATTGGGAATTCCCACTGAGGAGTTTCTCGACACGGCGTTCAAGCTTGCGGCGTCCGGCGACGAATCGCAGATCAAGGTGGTGGAGGTCCCTGCTCTGGCGAAGGTCGTGGTGCTACAGGGCGTGAAGATCGACCCGGTGTATCAGAGCCGGTACGAGACTCTCCGTGCCAGCATACGCCAGCAGCTTATGCAGACCCGCGGGGCCCAACTCGTGTACGATTACCTCGATCCGGAACAGATTCGGGCGCGGACCGGG
>JBECKQ010000354.1:0-2733 GCA_040235375.1 Phycisphaerae bacterium
CCGCCAACGGCTCCGAAGCGCCGATGAGCGGCCGGATCCCCGGATACACCTCGTCGGCGATGGTTTCAACGTACTGCTGGGCCGCCGCAAATCTCTCCTCAGCGACACGCCGCTGTTCGGCCTCCGATTTCCGTGCGTCGAGCGCCGCGATGAGACCTGCGCCCGTTCCAATCACACCCAGAATCAGGACCAGAAAAACCGCGGCGGCGCCGATGAAGGCGCCCTTGTTGCGACGGATAAGCTTACGAAGGCGGTAACGGGCCGATGGCGGCCCAGCCACGACGGGCTCGTCATTGAGATGCCGTTGAATATCCGCCGCAAGTCCGTTTGCGGTCTCGTAGCGGCGCGTGCGGTCCTTTTCGAGACACTTCATCACGATCCAGTCGAGATCGCCGCGCAGGATTATGCCGAGCCTGGCTGGATCGGCGAGATGTCGCCGCTGGGCGGTCAGCGTAGCCGTTTCGCCAAGTGTGCTCAGTCGGGCGCTTGGTTTGTGCGGCTCAACCTCACGGATGACGCGCATCATCTCCGCGTACCCTTTGCTCGTCAGCTCTTCATGGGCGAACGGCGTCGTACCGGTGAGCAATTCGTACAGCAGGACGCCGAGCGAGTAGATGTCGCTCCGTGTGTCGATGTCCAGACCGCTCATCTCGGCCTGCTCCGGGCTCATATACGCCGGAGTTCCGATCATTTGCTGATGTCGGGTAAAGAGCGTCTTATCGGTCAACTCGTGATTGGTGGCCTTGGCGATGCCAAAGTCGATCACCTTCGGCACGGGAACGCCGTCGTGAAGTGTGATCAGTACGTTCGACGGCTTGATGTCGCGGTGGATGACGCCTTTCTGGTGCGCGTGTTGAATGGCGCGGCAGACCTGCGCAAAAAGCCGGAGACGCGCTCTGGTGTCAAGCTTCTCGGTGTCGCAGTAGTCCAGGATCGGCACACCGCGGATGTACTCCATAACGAAGTAGGGCCGGCCCGCCTCGGTTGCGCCGGCGTCGAGCACCTTGGCGATGTTGGGGTGATCCATCATGGCTAGGGCCTGTCGTTCCGCCTCGAAACGGGCGATCACCTGTCGCGTGTCCATGCCGAGCTTGATGATCTTGAGGGCCACCCGGCGCTTGACCGGCTCACGCTGTTCGGCCATCCAGACCGCGCCGAAGCCGCCTTCGCCGATCTGCTGAAGCAGTTTGTAGCGTCCAAGAAGTTGCCCGGGTCGCTCGGCCGACGGAGTGACCGGTGCGGCCAACGTCGCGCCGCGCATTGCAGCGTCGGCGGCGTCAAGTGTCTCCATGAAACGGCCCGCTTCAACGTCGGCGGCCAGCAGGCCTTCCACCTTCGTGCGCAGCGCCAGATCGTCGCCGCAGGCTGCGGCCAGGTAGCCCTCGCGCTTTTCCGATGACATCTCGCGAACGCTGCGAAAAATCTGCTCGGCGCTGAGGGTGGCCATGTTCGCTACTCCTTAGGTTTCGTGGGGCTCGGATCGGCCGATCCTCGCCCGCCAAGAAACGGGGCGCCAAACGGATCAGTCGTCGCCCGAATTGCGGCGTTTGGGCTTCGTAGCCCGAACGCGCCGGAACTCGTCCGTGCCGCCCTTGCCAAGGAGAAAGACGACCTGAAGATGGCCGGCCGGCACTCGGCGACAAAGCTCATCTCATCCGTTATTTGAAAAAGCAAATCGGCCCACGCGGATTATAGCCTTGGGCAAGGGCGGTTCCAAGCGCGACAGGTGGCTGCGGAGGCGTGTGCGTGGCGCGGACCCCAATACAGAATACAGGCGGTCTTGACCGGCGATATCCAGGCCACGACGCTTCCGCCGTTTTCCCCGGGAGGAGGATTTAGCCTCCCGCTCGTCGCGACGCCCAAATGAGAGCATCACCAGGGCACACGTGGTGGGAAGTCGCGGGCCGTCGTGGTTCCAGGTCCGCCTAGGGAGTCGTTTTCTCCGGCGGGTCACTCGGTACGCGGATCCGCCGATACGGTTCGGCGAGCCAGGGCCGCTTCATGTGCGCCAAGCCGCGATCACGGAGGTCACTGTAGCCTGTCAGTTCGATGTTCTGCCGCCTGATCGCTGACTTGAACGCCTCACTGCACAGCAGGTCCGTGACAGCCTGGCGATGGGCGGCCATCGGCTCGACCCCCGTTGGATTCAAGTCGGTCATCGCCGCCATTTCCGGCGTGTTCATGCCCGGGTGGAGAACGAATAGATAGAGCTTGGGCTCGGTCATCTGCTCGATGATCTGGATTGCTTCGGTGAGCTTCTCTTCCGGGGCCGCCCGATACACGGTGGGTGCATACGTCTCGCCGAAGTACTGCGCGATGCCGAGTTTGAACTCGGCGGCAAGGCCTTCGACGACCTGCTGAAGCTCCGGCGTCGACATCGCGGTGCCCATGTGATAGTCGACGTAGGACAATGAGAGACCCTTGCGAAGCGCGAGCTGGATTTGGGCGCGCAACTCCTTCTCGACCTCCTCGGTTTTGGGGCTGTTGGCAAAGAACTCTTTGCGCGAGGGAAGGAACTTGCCGTCGGCACCGACCAATGATGGAACTTCGGAGCAAGGCAGCACCGGTCCCCAGCGGTACTCGCGCCATTCGGCGTTGAGAGTCAGGTGGACACCAACGCTGACTCCCGGGTGCCGCTTCAAAACCTCAACCGCCTCATCGAGCCAGGGCGTGTTGACAATGACCGACATCGAGGTGCATACGCCTTCGTTGAGGATGCGCGCCGCGGCCATG
>JBECKQ010000423.1:0-3197 GCA_040235375.1 Phycisphaerae bacterium
GGGCCCGGCCCAACCTGACCCGCAGGGGCAGGCCCTGCAACCCCACGCCACGGCTCTTTACCACTGTTCCCACCCGCCCCGGCCGAGGCATTCGCATTTTTGCATGTTCTCACGTTCCCACCTTGCACGCTCCATTTGCATACGAACCTCGCATTTGCGATAATTCCCAATCCAGGTCGGTCCGAGCATACTCACATTGAGGGAAACCATATGTTCGACTGGCTGCGCAGAAAAGTCCCGGTCGGCGGCGGCGTGCTGTTCCGCGGAACACTGCCCCACGACTGGACGAATTCACCGATCTTGCCAAGCAAGGTATCGAGGTCATTCCAGACCAGGGCGAATGCCCGAGAGGCGTCCACTGGCGGGCAGTCCTGCGCCATCCCGTATGGGGAGAAGCGCAGTGTGTGGCGTTGCGAAAGAACATGGCTCCCCCGCGTGCCGTGCTCGATTACGACACCAGCCTGACGCCACAGGAACGCGAGGACGGACACTCCGCCGGAGTGATGATCGGCCTGCACATGCAGCAGACCAAGGGACACATCCTGCGCGACCGCAAGAACTTCCTCCGCTTCGCGCGGACCATCATGGGAGACGACGGCGTTCTCGTGGACGACGCGACGGCACAGCGGTTCTGGTCGCGAGCGAGGCTCGATGACGAGCTGTGTCACGACGCGGACCTCGATGTGACCGACGTTTTTTCCGTCCACGCCGTGGGTGACGAAGAGCCCACCTGGGTGCACACGCACGGTCTCGCGGAGGCCGGCGCGTTCGACTTCGACATACTCGAGCCCTCGCCGGATCTCGCCGGGGTTGGTCATGACGCACTGCGGGCCCTGGCCTTTGCGATTCTGGAGGGCGGTTTGCAGCCGAACACCGAACGTCACCCCTTCGGCGGCCTCACCAAGCGCATCCGCATGGTCGCCATCGACCGGTTCAATCGCGAAGCCGACGAGCTCTTGCGCGCCTTGCGCAGCGCGGACGAAGATCACAACAAAAGACGTTCCGTGGTCTGCGAGCCGATTGCCAGATTCTGGCTTCCGTCGCGACGCAGGAAGGGCATTCAGCCGTCGCGGTTCCTCAGCAAACCGATGGGAGACAATACCGTCTTTCCGTTCTCGGTCGCTGCGACGGAGTTGATGGCCGAGCGTGCCCGGGGGACCTGGTCCGTCTTCAGATCCCTGTTCGAGGAGTTCGCCGAGTTGGAGCTGCCCTGCATCGTCAAGCTTGGTTACGCTACGGATGGCGGTGGCCCCGACGATCGTGAGCACCTCTGGTTCACCGTCCACCAGGCCGGCATCGACACGGTGGACGCCACGCTGGTGAGCAAGCCGCTATTCATCGCCGCAATGAAGAGAGGTCAGCGCGGCGTGCACTCTGTTGACCACCTGACCGATTGGACCATTCTCGTTCCGGGCGGCATGATCACTCCTCGCGACATGACCGCAGTCCGCTGCGTTCGCGACAACATCGACGCGTGGCGCGAGGTGATGGCCGACTATCACAAGGTCATGCAGCGCGGCTAGCCCGAGTTACGTGCTGCTTGCCCGAGGCGCGACCCCCGCGTACAACAGTCTGATGCCTCCGGCACATAGTCGAGCTATGCCATGACTGGTTCTACGCATCCGGTAACGAGTGACCCTGCCGCATCCGGCCACCCCGGCGACATGCCGATCCCGCCGCGGTATTGGTGGCTCAAGCGCCTGACGCTGGCGGGTGGATGCCTGGTGGTCGGGCTCGTGCTCCTGCGATTGGCCTGGGGCTGGGAGGTCAATCGCCGGCTTGCAGCCGAGATCGCCCGCTACCGCGCCGCCGGCCAACCCGTCTATTCGCACGACTTCGACAAAGCCGTGCGTGCGGTACCCGACGCGGACAATGCGGCAATCCTGTATGGCCAGGCGATCAAAGCGCTCACGCCCGGGCAGGACGTCCGCGTAACGCAGGACCAATTCTCCCTCCGCCCCGCGCTGTTCTATGAGGCTGCCGACTCCGCCGCGCAGTTTGTCGAAGCGAATCGGCAGGCCCTCGACCTTCTGCACCAGGCACGCACGAGGTCTGCGGTTGCGTGGGCCAACCAGTTGTCAACCCACAGAACGCCGGGCGCCTCGGCGCGGGGCCTCCTGCGCCTCCTCTGGTTTGCCGCAAGCCAGCAGCGCACGTCGGGCGATTGCGCCGCCTGCGTGCGAACGTCCCACGACGGTATCGCTCTGGCCGCTGCGATCGAGGCGAAACCCGACATCCTGGCCGCTGCCTCCGGGTGGGCGGGATACAGCCTGATGTTCTCGCTCATCGAGGACATGGGAATCGACCTGCGCATCGCGCGAGATGCCGACGCCCCGACGTCCGGCACAGCCATCCGCCCGGCCGATCGCGCCGAAGTCGAGCAGTTGCTGGCAACGCTTCTCGATGAACGCGCCTCGCGCGCCGCCTCAGTCAATGCGATGTACGGCGAGCGCGGCGTCATCCTCGACACCGCCAATGACATTGCCACCACCGGCATTCCCGGGTGGGACGGGCCGCCGCTGTGGGACCGGGTTGTCGCCACCGCCGGCGGCCGCTCAGTCCTGCTGACGGACGTCACTCGGCAGCTTCAGATTATCACGGCCGGCGCCGACGCCCTGGCGGCGGATGACTGGACCGAAGCGCAAGAGCGATTGGGTCCGGCAGATTCGGCGCCGCCGGGGGGCACTTCCGTCGTGCGGCCGTTTACGTGCGGGCAATTGGGGATGTCTCGAAGCGAGATTCGGCGCCTTGTGGAAATCGATTTTCAAATGCTGGCGAGGCGTCGCATGGCCGCGGCCGCCTTGGCTATCCTTCTGTTCGAGACGGATCACGGCCGGCCGCCTGCGACGCTCGGCGAACTTGTTCCCGATTACGTTGCGACCCTTCCCGTCGATCCGTTCTCCCCCGCGCACGACGCCATCCGCTATCGTCCCGATGCACCGCGTCCGGCGCTCTACAGCGTGGGCGCCGACGGCAAAGACGACGGTGGGCCTCACGACGGCCAACCGTTATACCCCGCAGTCGACATTGTCTTCTATCTTCAGGGCAGTGACCGTTGGGTGCAGGATAGAAAACGTGAACGTCAATGACTCAGTCTGATTCAACAGATGTTCCCATCCCGCCGCGGTATTGGTGGCTGAAGCGACTGACGCTGGCGGCTGGCTGCCTGGTGGTCGGCGTGGTGCTGTTGCGGCTCG
>JBECKQ010000380.1:0-4035 GCA_040235375.1 Phycisphaerae bacterium
CGCTCCAGGTGCCGATGGGCGAGGGTGAAACGTTCGAAGGCGTTATCGACCTGATCGACATGAAGGCCCTGCGGTTCGAGGGGGCCAATGGCGAGCGCGTCGTTCGCGCGGAGATTCCCGCGGCATACGCCGAAGAGGCGGACCGCGCGCGTCAGGGCATGCTCGACACGCTGAGCCTCTACGATGACGAGCTGATGGAGGCGCTGCTGGAAAGCGACCATCCGCCCGTCGAGCTCATTCACGTGGCGCTGCGCCGCGCGACCCTGGCGCGCGAGATTGTGCCGGTTCTGCTCGGCTCGGCGTATAAGAACAAGGGCGTACAGCCGTTGCTCGACGCCGTGGCGCGGTACCTGCCCAGCCCGCTCGATCGCGTCGCGTATGCGACGGACAATCAGAACGAGGGCGCCGAGGTGGCCGTCACCGCCGATCCCGAAGGCCCGCTGGTCGCGATGGGCTTCAAGATCGTGGACGAGCAGTTCGGGCAGGTGACGTACACGCGCATCTACCAGGGGCGGCTGGTCAAGGGCCAGCAGTACCTCAACTCGCGGACGGGCAAGCCGCAGCGCGTCAACCGCATTCTGCGCGTGCACGCCGACGAGCGCGAGGACCTCGACGAGGCCGACACCGGCGACATCGTCGCGGTGATGGGCATGGACTGCGCGTCCGGCGATACGCTTTGCGAGCGGTCGGTGAACTACTCGCTAGAGAGCATTCACCTGATCGAGCCGGTGATCTCGCTGGCGATCAAGCCGCTCAAGACCGCCGATCGCGACAAGATGTCGCGGGCGTTGAACCGGTTCATGAAGGAAGACCCGACGTTCCACGTCCGCTACGACGAAGAGACGCACGACACGCTCATCTCCGGGATGGGTGAGTTGCATCTCGAGGTGTACGTCGAGCGGATGAAACGCGAGTACGGCTGCCAGCTCGAAGTGGGCCGGCCGAAGGTCGCCTATCGCGAGGCGCCGACCGTCGAGGTCACGTACAACTACAGGCACAAGAAGCAGACGGGCGGGGCGGGCCAGTACGGCCACGTGGCCGGTAAGCTGGTGCCGCTGGGCGACGACGCCGAAGCGGAATACGTGTTCGAAAACAAGGTGACCGGCGGGCGCATCCCGACCGAGTACATCCCGTCGGTGGACAAGGGTTTTCAGATGGCGCGGGCCAGGGGCCCGTTCGCCGGGTTCGAAGTCATCCGCGTGAAGATGGTGCTCGAGGACGGCAGCTCGCACGCGGTGGATTCATCCGACCTGGCGTTCCAGATCTGCGCCCGCGACGCGTTCAAGGAAGCATTCCTGCGGGCGAAGCCGGCGCTGCTCGAGCCGATCATGAACGTCGAGATCGAAGTGCCAACGGAGTTCCAGGGCAGCGTGTCGGGCGACATCTCGTCGCGGCGCGGGCTGATCACCGGTACGCAGGTGAAGCCTCAGCTTGCGGTGATCACGGCGGAGGTGCCGCTGGCGAACATGTTCGGCTACTCGACCGACCTGCGCTCGATGACGCAGGGGCAGGCGACGTTCAGCATGGAGTTCCTGACCTATCGCCAGGTGCCGGCCGGCGTGCAGGAGGACATCCTCGCCGAGCTGCGCAAGCAGAAGGCAGGCCAGGCGCGCGGGTGAACTCGAGGCTTGCGCCACGCGTTCAAGCGGCACGGGCTTGCATCCCGTGAATCACGGGCAGGATGCCCGTGCCACAAGTCGTCGCTTGGATCGAACACGCGTTAGCAGTAGAATGCGGGTTGAAGGGGTGGCTTCGACTGCACTCCGGGGGGTGATCTACGATCTCGAGCACACAGGGAGACGCCATGCGCCGATTTGTTGTTCACGCCTGCCTGGCCGGGCTGTTCGTGCTTGCGCTTATCGGACCCGCGCGCGGCGCTCCGCTCGACGGTCGCGAGGCCGTCGATGACGTGTTCTACCAGTTCATGCCGATCGCCTGGCGCGACTCGAACAACGACACGTATCGCTTCGGCGACTTCGGCGGGATGACCGCCTCGCTCGACTATCTCGAGGAGCTGGGCGTCACGGCCGTCTGGATGAATCCGATCTTCCCGTCGCCGGCCTACCACGGCTACCAGCACGGGGCCGCCGACCAGCTCAACAGTTGGTTCGGCACCGAGCCGGAGTTTCTCGATTTCGTACAGCAGGCGCACGCGCGCGGCATCAAGATCCTCGTCGACTACGTCGTGTACGGGATCAGCCAGAATTCGACGTGGTTTCAGAGCGCGTACAACAATCCCTCCAGCCCCTATGACACGTGGCTGGCCTTCACCAACGCGTCGAACACCCAGTATCAAGGTTCGGTCTATACGTCTTGGAACGGCAACACGGTCGGCTTCATCAACTGGGATTTGCGAGACCCCAACCCGGTCAACCTGGTCACCACGTGGGCGGAGCACTGGCTCGATCCCAACAACGACGGCGATCCTTCGGATGGCATCGACGGCTACCGCCTCGATCACGTGTGGGTGAACTACGGATACGGCCCGGACGGCTGGGGCTACAACCTGGACGACTTCTGGATTCCCTGGAAGGCGGCCTTGCAAATGGTGAATCCGGACGTTTTCACGTTCGCCGAGCAGGCCGACTGGGGCACGACGGGCGCCGATCTTCTGCCGGCGTTCGACGCGACGATGACCAAGCCGTTCGAGTTCGCGGCGCGCGACGCGCTGGCCAACGAGCAGGCGAGCGGACTGTACAGCTCGATGGCCGCCACGCTCGCGGCGCTGCCCGCGGGCAAGACATTTGTGGGCATCATCGGCGACCACGACGTCGACCGGCTGGCTTCGGTGATCGGCAGCAGCTTCAGCAAGGGCAAGGCCGCGGCCGCCATCCTGCTGACGCAGCCGTTCCCGCCGATCATCTACTACGGCGACGAGATCGGCATGCTCGGCGTCAAAGGCGACTACGGCAGCGACGCGAACGACATTCCCATGCGCGAGCCGTTCAAGTGGAACGCGGTGGCCGGTCCGCCGATGAGCAATTACTTCGCGCTCAACAGCCAGGCGTACAGCAATCGCTATTCGCAGAACAACGACGGCCGGTCGGTCGAGGAGCAGGATGGCGCGTCCGGCTCGCTGCTGGAGGAGTACAAGCAACTTATCGCGGCGCGCAAGGCCCACGTGGCCCTGCGCCGCGGCGAATACTATGCCGTGCCTGCGGTCAGCTCGCGGATATGGGCGTTCCTGCGCTATCACGTGGACGAAACGCTGCTGGTCGCGATCAACGTGCGCGGCAGCACTGTGTCCACGTCGCTCGATCTTTCCAACACGGATATTCCCGGCGGGGCGACGACCGTGCAGAACGTTCTGACCGGTGCGTACCTGTCCAACCTGACCGATGCGAACAAGGCGGCGTATCCGCTCAGCCTGCCGGCGTACGGGTACGCGATCCTCGACGTGGACGTGACGCCGCTCGCACCTGAACCCGAACTCATCGACGGTACGAACATTCCGGCCGATCACGGGGCGGAGTGGCTCGTTGCCACGCAGGACAATGCGACCGCGCTGGGCGACAACGTATCCGAACTCGACCAGCTTTTCGTCCGGCCGGGGGCGGACGGCGTGTATATCGGCATCACCGGTAATCTGGCAACGGACGGGACGGCGCTCGCGCTGGCGTTCGACAGTGCGCCGGGCGGGCAGAATCCGTTGGACACGGGCAACCTGCCGGCGCCGCCGAACGGCATCGCCGAGATGGACGGCCTGCTCTTCGATTCGGGATTCACGCCGGACACGTTCTACTGGATCAACGCCTATGGCGGCACGATCTACGTCGATCAGGTCTACCTGCCCACGGGCAGCCCGGCCACCAAGACGTACCGGGGGAACGGCACGGTCAACGACGGCGACGGTTACCTGTCCGGCGGCTCGAACCCGAACGGCCTCGAAGCCGCGCTGAACAATTCAAACACGGCGGGTGTCACAGATATCGATGCCTCCGGGGCGGCGACGGCCACCACCGGATTCGAGCTGTTTGTGCCATACGCTGACATCGGCGTGGCCGGCTATCCGCGCGGCGGTATGGGCGTGGCGGC
>JBECKQ010000391.1:0-4844 GCA_040235375.1 Phycisphaerae bacterium
CCACCTTGAGGAGGTGCGATTCGGCCTCGTAGCCTCGCCTGCAGCACGTTTGCTGCAGGAGGTTACGGATGGCGAATCGACTCAAGATGGCTTTGGTGACAACGGTTTACACGCTTTTGGATCAGGGCTGGTCGCGCCGGCGAATCGCCCGTGAGCTGGGGATAGACCGGGAGACCGTCCGGCGCTATGCCCGGCTCCGCGAGGCCTCAAACCCGGCCGGGGCGCCTCCCGGCTCAGAAGCCTCAAAAACGCCGATATCGGCCCCTTCGACAGGGTCAAACCCCGCCAGGGCGCCCACCGGGTCCGGCGGTTCCGACCCACCCGATGCCGGAGCGTCTCCCGGCTTCCAGGCCAGCGCGTGTGAGCCGTTCCGCGAGATCATCGTGTCGCCCAAGCTCGAGCTGGGGCTGACGGCCACGCGCATCCATCAGGACCTGGTGACCGAGCACGGCTTCGAGGCCCGATACCACAGCGTGCGGCGCTTCGTCGCCCGGCTCCAACGGACCTCTCCGCAGCCCTTCCGGCGCATCGAGACGGCGCCGGGCGAGCAGGGGCAAGTCGACTTCGGCACCGGGGCGCCGGTGATCACCGCGGAGAACAATCGCCGCCGCACTCACGTCTTCCGCATCGTGCTCAGTTATTCACGCAAGGCGTACAGCGAAGTCGTGTACCGCCAGACCACCGAGGACTTCATCCGCTGTATCGAGAACGCCTTCCATCACTTCGGCGGGGTGCCGCGGACGCTGGTGATCGACAACCTGAAGGCCGCGGTCACGCGGGCCGACTGGTTCGATCCCGAGCTGAATCCCAAGATCCAGTCGTTCTGCGCCCACTACGGCACGACCATCCTGCCGACCAAGCCGCGCATGCCGCGTCACAAGGGCAAGGTCGAGAAGGGCATTGATTACGTTCAGAACAATGCCCTCAAGGGCCGGACGTTCACCAGCCTGGCCGCGGAGAATCACCACCTGCGGGAATGGGAGGTCAACGTTGCCGACAAGCGCGTCCACGGCACGACGCAACAACAGGTGCAGGCGGCCTTCGCCCAGGAGAAGCCATTGTTGCAGCCGTTGCCGGCGGGCCGCTTCCCCTCGTTCCAGGAAGCGAAGCGTAAGGTCAACCGTGACGGCCACGTCGAAGTGGACAAGGCGTACTACTCGGCGCCGCCGGAGTACCTGGGCCGCGCAGTGTGGGCGCGCTGGGACGGCCGCACGGTGCGACTCTTCAACGGGCGCTTCGAGCAGATCGCCATCCATGCCCAGCGCGATCCCGGAGAGTTCAGCACCGCCGATGGGCACATCCCCCAACAGAAGCGCAGCGGCGTCGAACAGGGGGCAACGCAATTGCTGCGCAAGACCGAGGTGATCGGGCCGCACAGTGGCGCCTGGGCGGCCCACATGGTTCAGCAGCGCGGCGTCGAGGGTGTTCGTGTGCTGATGGGTCTTTTGAGCCTGGCCAAGCGGCATCCGGCGGACCGCATCGAGCAGGCCTGTGAACTGGCCTCCACACACGGCGCGTATCGACTGCGCACCATCCGCGAACTGCTCAAGCGCCAAGGCGCGCGGCAGGAGCAGTTCGCCTTCATCGATGAGCACCCCATCATCCGCTCGCTGAGCGATTACGGGGAACTGGTGCACACGGCATTCACCCAGGAGATATGGCGATGAACGAATCGTTGCAGGCCACGTTGAAGAAGCTGCGGCTGTCCGGACTGGCCCAGTCGCTGGACATCCGCTTGCAGGAGGCGGCCGGGAACGGGCTGAACCATGCCGAGTTCCTGGAGCTAGTGCTTCAGGATGAGCTGGCCGTACGAGCGGACCGACTGATCAGCCGGCGGACGAAGGTGGCGGCGTTCCGCGAGCCCCGAACGCTCGAGGACTTCGACTTCGCGTTCAACACGTCGGTGAAGAAGAAACAGGTCTTCGATCTGGCGACGGGCCGGTTCATTCGCGAGGCGCGGGACGTGCTCCTGCTCGGCCCGCCGGGCACCGGTAAGAGTCATCTGGTGCAGGCGCTGGGATACCAGGCGATCAAGAGCGGGCACACCGTGCTGTATCGTTCGATCTTCGACGTGGTGCGCGACTTCCTGCACGACGAAGCGCTGGGCGGTGAGGAGAAGGTGATGAACCGGTATCTGAAGCCGGACCTGGTGATCGTGGACGACATGGGGATGAAGCAACTGCCGAAGCGAAGTGGCGAATATCTGTTCGAGATCATCATGCGGCGGCACGAGGTGCGCTCGATGATGATGACCAGCAACCGCCCGCTGGAGGACTGGGGCAAGCTGATCGGCGACGTGCCCGCCGCTACCGCGATCCTCGATCGCTTCCCCCAGCACGCCGAGGTCATCACCATCACCGGCAAGAGCTACCGGCTGAAGGATCGGGCGGGCAAGCCGGCGGGGCAGGACAAGGGGAAATCTTCGCCGAGCGACGGCAAATGACGAGATCGCGGGGGCTCTGCCCCAGACCCCGGGATTTTGGAGGCATGACTCCGGTGTCCGAAGTGATGATGAAGAAAGCCCCGCCTGCGAATCCACAAGCGGGGCTCGCGCCTTCGGCGCACCGTCGGCTTGGTTATTCCTCGCCAGGTTGCGTCCCCGCAGAGCCCGGCTCCGCTTCACCAAGCAGGATGATTATAACCAGCAGCGAAACTCAGGCAGCAACTTGCCGAACAAAGGTCGTATGAGGTATACAGAGACAATCATCACTGGCTGGGTTTAAGGCGCCTCTGCCCGGCTGGTTCTCAGGCGCCCCCCGACAGCCATAGGGACCATCGAGTCCATGGCCGGCGCCGTCGCCGGTCGTGTCGATGATCTGGGTGACGACTTGGCCTGCGGCTCGCTCCGCCCCAAATACAGAGGCGACGAGAGCGATCACCAAGACAAAAAGAACGCATTGTCCTGGGCGGTGTAGTAGTGTGAACATGGGTCGGTCCTTTTGCTAGTCCCCTCGGCTCGGATATGCCGCCTTGTATCACTCGACCTCGGACGGGATCATGCAACGGGCATCCGGCTCACGCGGAACCGGAGGCTATTCGGCATTACTAATCGGCCCGTTCACATAGTACGTGCCGTCTTGCGTAGTGGTCGCTCGACCACATGCTCAGATCGTACGAGCCGTACGTGCCCGACGTTGCCATGGCGTCAAGAAACGCGGTGTACCGTCCTGTCGTCACCTCGTACTTGACGATGTCGTGCTCGTCGTTCACGCTGCCGTAGCCAGCGCCGTGCGTGTCGTTCGGATTCCCCGGGTTGCCGACAAGGACGGTCTCGATCGCCATGGGGACCTCTGCGACACGGAACCCGAGGTGACTGGATTCGGACGATGGGTACTGGGCGTCGCGGCACGACGCGTGCAGGGCAATGTCGGGGTTGGCGTGCGACCCACCGCGCCGGCTGCGAGACAACCCCATGACGGCTTCATTCCACTCCCACACGTTCCCACCCTGGTCGGACGTGCCGTACGGACTGTGAGAGTTCTCCCATTCCCCGACCTCCGTTCGATAGTACGGGCTGCCGATGCCGAATATGCCGTCATCACCGTCATACGTCGCGTAGTTGCCGGGGTCGATTCCGCCTTCCGTGAAGGGAGTGCCCGTCCCGCTCAGGTTGCCGCCGTCGGTGACATAACCCGGAGCGGTGTCGCTGCTGGTCGGGTAATCGAAGTAGTTCCCCGTTACGCCATCGTTGTAGTGGTACGCGGCCTTGTACCACTCGTCCTCCGACGGGATCACCCACGTGGCGTCGGGCTCGCGCATAATCGCCAGCAAGTCGGCATCGGTCATCGCCCCGTTGAGGTAGTACGATCCGTCCTCCGTGGTCGTCAAATCCTGTGCGCCTGTCGGCTGGCCGTTGTGCAGCCAGTTGGTGAACCGCGCCGCGTCGCCCCAGGAGACGTAGTTCACGGGCCGGTCGGCCCAATCCTCCGCCACGCTGTACGTGTAACTGCCCGACGAACCCGTCCGCTCGATCTTGCAGCCCCATATGCTCGACCACATGTTCGGGTTGTACAGGGCGTACGTGTCCGTCGCCGCGACGGCATTCAGGAACACGGTGTACTGCCCCGCCGTCACCTCATACTTGCCGATGTTGTACCTGTAGGCCACTCCGCCGTAGCCATCGCCATACGTGTCGTTCGCGTTACCGGGGTGGCCCACGGTGACCGTCTCGATCACGATAGGGAGCGCGTGCCCGAACACCTGCTGGAATATGGGGAAGTCGCCCAGGTCGATATCGCCGTCAAGCTCAGAGTCGAAGACATCCAGGCACGCGTTCACACACTCCGGCATGGCCGGGTCCGGGGCAACCCCGGGACCGGCCAGGCAGTCTTCAAACGCCTCGTAGTCGTCGAGATCGACGTCGCCATCGGCGTCAAAGTCGCCGTCCACGATCGGCTCACACTCGTCCGGAACTTCCGTTGCGTTGCAATCTGCGCTGGAACCAGTCGCGATATCGCATTCGTCCGGGATTCCGTTGAAGTTGCAGTCCTCGCTGGCTCCGGTGCCGATGTCGCAGATGTCCAGCGTGCCGTTGCTGTTGCAGTCTTCGTCGGGTTCGCACTCGTCGGGAATGCCGTTGTTGTTGCAGTCCCGCTCCAGCGCAATCTTGAACGCGTTGTAGCTGCCCCGGCCCGCCACGTAAGCGTTGCCCGCACCGTCCACGGCGATGCTGGCAGCACCATCAAGGCCATGGCCCGCGCCGTCGCCGGTCGTGTCGATGGTCAGGGTGATGATCCCGGCGGGCGTAATCTTGAACGCGTTGTCACTGGTCATTCCCGTCACGTAAGCGTTGCCCGCACCGTCCACGGCGACGCCGTGAGGACCATCAAGGCTGTGTCCCGCGC
>JBECKQ010000427.1:0-3424 GCA_040235375.1 Phycisphaerae bacterium
GCCGCCGAGATCAAGCTGGTTCACGATCTCGGCGTACAGGTGGCGCTGGTGGTCGGCGGCGGCAACATCGTGCGCGGCTCCGCGGTCGCCCGGGATACGGGCATCGAGGAAGCCACCGGCCACTACATGGGAATGCTGGCGACGGTCATCAACGCCCTGGCCATCCAGGACGTGCTCGAGGACATGGCTGTGGCCACCCGCGTACAGAGCGCGATCTCCGTCGATCGCGTCTGCGAGAAGTTCATTCGCCGCCGGGCGATCCGGCACCTGGAGAAGGGCCGCGTGGTGATCTTCGCCAGCGGCACGGGCAATCCGTTCGTCACGACGGACACCGGCGCCGCCCTGCGGGCTTCGGAGATCGGGGCCGACGTGCTGCTCAAAGCCACAAAGGTGGACGGCGTCTTCGACGACGATCCGGTGGAGAATCCCGACGCCAAGCTCTACCGCACGCTGCCCTACAACCGCGTGCTCGACGAGCGGCTCAAGGTGATCGATGTGAGCGCCATCGACATGTGCCAGCGTAACGGCATTCCCATCATCGTGTTCAGCCTGAAGGCGGCCGGCCACATGCGCGATGTTGTGCTCGGCAAGTCGATCGGTACACTCATCGACGCCACGGGCTGAGCAGCGATTCCGGCTCGACTTTGGACCTGTTGCGGGGCGACGATCATGAGCAACTACGACAAGGACGCACGAGACGCGATGGCCAAGGCCATCGACTACCTGAAAGAGGAGCTGCGCGGCGTGCGAACGGGTCGCGCCACGCCCGGCCTCGTCGATCATCTGCGGATCGAAGTTGCTTCGTACGGCAGCACGATGACGCTCCGCGAGCTGGCCACGGTCACCGCGCCGGACCCCTCGACGCTCGTGGTCAAGCCGTTCGATCCCGGAACGGTCGGCGACATCGAACGGGCCATCCGGACTTCCGACGTCGGCATCACGCCGATGACCGAAGGCAAGGTTATCCGCCTGCCGATTCCGCCGCTCTCCGGCGAGCGTCGCAAGCAGCTCGCCACGCAGGTCCGCAAGATGGGCGAGGAGCAGAAAGTCGCCCTGCGCAACGTCCGCCGCGACGTGATCAAGGCGATCGACGCCGACCAGAAGGCCTCGAAAATCACCGAGGACGAGGCGGATTCCGCGAAGGACGGCGTGCAGAAGGCGATCAAGCACTACGAGGACGAGGTCGACAAGCTCGTCGCCGCCAAGTCCAAGGAAGTTGAGGAGAGCTGACGACTTTGGGCGGTTTCCGGCGGCCACGCCCCCGGCCCCAGTGACACGTATCGGTCACCACGCCCCGTTACATGCCCCGTTCGTTGATTCCTGGACATGCCTTTCTCATAATGGTCTGCGTACGCAGTGCGCCCGTTTCCGGCAGGCCCCGGCGGACGCCCGGCAGTGAGGAGGCAGCGTGCCTACACCGTTCTCCCGATCCCTGCGTTCGCTATCGACCGAAGGCCCGCGTGGCGTGTGGATCGGTCTGCTGGCCGCGATTGTCGTGCTGGTCCCGCTGTGCGCGTGGTTCTTCCTGGCCCGGGTGGCCGTCATCGAAGCCAGCGACTCCGCACGGCTCGAAGCGCAGGCGTTGGCGCACCCCGTTGAATCGCCCGTTGCAGGAGAGATCGTCGCGAACCATCTTGTTGTCGGCGACAATGTTTCGGCCGGCGACGTTCTGGTGGAGTTGAATGCGCAGGCGTTTCGCCTTCAGCTCGCCGAGCAGCAGGCTGATCTGACCGGGATCGAAGGCCAGTTAAAGGCTGCACGACTTGAAGTGGCCGCGCAGGAGTCGGTGATCGACGAAACACAGGAAGCCGGGCGCCTGGCCCTGGCCGAGGCGGAAGCACGCCGGACCGAGGCTCAGGCCCTGGCGAGCTATGCCCGCCAGCACGCCACGGAAGTTGCGAACCTCCAGAAAGTGCAGGCCGCGTCCCAATCGGAGGCCCGGCTGGCGGACGCCGAAGCGCAGCAGCGCGAAGCGGGCGCGAAGGCGGCGGCGATCGCGGTCGAGCGAATGCAGCAGGATCATCGCGCGACGCAGGCCGAGCAGTCGGCCCGTCTCGAGTCGCTGCGGCGGGAAGTCCAGCGTCTCGAAGGCGAATACGAAACGACGAAGGGCCGCATCGAGCGCCTGAAGTACGACGTGGAAAGCCGCAGGCTGCGTGCCCCGGTAGCCGGACGGATCGGCGAGGCGGCGCAGCTTCCGGTAGGTTCGTTTATCGAGGAGGGAGACCTGCTCGGCTCGATCATTCCGGACAGCGAGCTGGCCGTCGTGGCGCGATTCCGTCCGGCTGCACTCGGCCACATCCGGGCCGGACAGCGCGGCGAGCTGCGCCTGGATGGTTTCCCCTGGAGTCAATACGGATCGATCGGCGTCGAGGTCACGCGCGTTTCCAGCGAGGTGCGCGATGGATTGGTGCGCGTTGATCTGGCGGTTCGGTCGCGGCCCGGCTCGAACATCCCCCTGGAGCACGGGCTGCCCGGACGCGTCGAGATTGTCACCGAGCGCGCCAGCCCGGCGACGCTGGTGCTGCGTGCCGTTGGCCGGCGTCTCACGGGACAATCGGATGCGTCGGCCGGCTCCGAGCGGGCGGGGGCGGCGTCATGACGCTCGTGGGCGGCGCGAGTCGGAGGCGGTTCTTCGTCCCCGAGGTCGTGCAGACCTCGGCCATGGACTGCGGGCCGGCGACGCTCAAATCGCTGCTTGCCGGGTTCGGCGTATCCGTCAGCTATGGCCGGCTTCGCGAAGCATGTCAGACGGACGTTGACGGAACGTCCATCAATACCGTCGAGGACCTCGCGATCGAACTCGGGCTCGAGGCCGAGCAGGTTATTACGCCGGTCGATCACCTGCGTTACGCCGACGCGGAGAATCTGCCCGCGATTGTCGTGTCGAAGCAGCCGGGCGGGGCCGTGCACTTTTCCGTCGTCTGGCGTCGCCACGGTCAGACGTTTCAGGTCATGGACCCCGCGACGGGCCGGCGCTGGCCCAACTGTGAGCGCTTTCTCGATGAAGTGTTCATCCATGAAATGATCGTGCCCGCCGCCGCGTGGCGCAGGTGGGCGGCGACGGAGGAGTTCCTCCGGCCGCTTCGGTTGCGGATAGCGAAGCTCGGTCTTTCGCCATCGCGCATCTCCCGCCTCATCGATGGCGCGCTGGCCGACGGCGGCTGGCGACCGCTGGCGGCGCTCGATGCGGCCACGCGGCTGGTTACCGCCATGGTGCAGTCAAAAGGAGTCCGCTCCGGCGGCGATGCGGCGGGAATCCTCACGGCAATCTGTGAACTGGCCACGGGCTCGTCCGAAGGGGCCGCGATGATCCCGCAGGATTGCTGGATCGTTCGCGAAGCGCCGGCGGATGGAGAGGAAGAAAACGTCTTCGTACGGGGCGCCGTGCTTGTTCGCGCTCGCGGCCGACGATCTGCCGAGG
>JBECKQ010000057.1:0-3993 GCA_040235375.1 Phycisphaerae bacterium
AGAGAAGAAGCAAGGAGCGGCGGACGAGGTACATCGCTGGCGCAGTCGTCCTGGCCGCATGCGTGATTGGTGTGGCGGTTGTTAAATCTAGAGGCAAGGCGTAGCTACTCGTCTTGACCCTGAAACAAAACGGGCCATCGCCATCGATATAGTTCCTGCTGGATTCGATCATATGTGCCATCACCGACCATATACACAGGGAGCCCCGTCATCATTCCTCCAAGCTCCTCCGGCATATTATCGCGTGTAATGAGCCATTCATACTTCCGCAACAAGAAACTCCGGACCTGAACTACGACAGCATCAGGCCTGTCCGATGCGAATAAGTATTTGAATCCAGAGAGCCTCGGCCCCACATACATCAAAGCGTCCCCTGTTCTGATCAGCTGCAAAAGTACATCGTTTTGGTGGCGATCGCGCCTGCGTAGACGAAGGTGCACGAAGTTGCTGGCATCCCTTCGTTTCCCTGCAGCCCATTTGAAAACGACTGGAGCTTAACATATTGTAGATCGTATTTCACCAAGTTCGCCTTGGCTTGGAACCGGAGGTAGGGGGTCCTTCTGCACCGCCTTCAAGACCCAGGTGTGGCCCTTCCGATCAACTCGAAAAACGCGTAGAAGCTGGTAAAATCAACACTAACGCGCGAGAGGCCGCCCGAACAAGAACCAATCACGTATGGGGATGGATAGCCAGCCGTGACGAGTCCAATCGGCTCATCGGGCCGCAAGCCGGGGATGGTCATCTTCGACCTCGACGGCACGATCACCGTGCCGGTGCTGGATTTCGATGCCATCCGCGCGGAGATCGGCTTGCCGCCGGGGCCGATCCTCGAATCGCTCGCCAGGCTGAGCGAGGCCGAACGCCTGAAGGCGGAGGTCGTCCTCGAGCGCCACGAGCGCGACGCCGCGCATGGCTCGCAGCTCAACCCCGGAGCGGCCGAAACCGTCGCTGCGCTGCGGGCGACAGGCTGGCCCGTCGCCATCCTCACGCGAAACACGCGCCGCTGGACCAAGTTTGTCCTGCAAAAGCACGGCATCGCCATCGACGCGCTCGCCACGCGCGACGACGCCGTGATCAAGCCCTCCGGCGAGTCCGTGCTCCGCCTCTGCCGGGCCACGGATTCCGATCCGGCCAGCTCCTGGATGGTCGGCGACCACCTGTTCGACGTGCTGTCCGGCCGGGCCGCGGGCTGCCACACCGTCCTGCTGGTCTCGTCGAAGATCCGCCCGGCGTACGCCCACGAAGCGCACCACGTCATCTCCTCGCTGACTGAACTGCCGCAGCTCATCGACGGTTGAGGGAAGTGCACGTTTTCCGCCGACGGAAAATGACCCGTTCAGGAAAATGTGTTCGGTCGAGTCGCACCAACCCCATTCGCCGGGCAAGCGGGCGGCGCGACAGGCTTCTGGTCTGCGATTACATCGGCAGGAGCTGCGAGCTTTCCGTCTCCGAGCGGTGGGCCTCGATCGGGTCGTCCACGACGCGCACCACCTGGCTGTGGGCGAGCGACGGCGGCAGGCTGACCACCGATTCCTCGACCACGTGCCGGTACCGCTTCGCGAACTCCTCCGGCGACATCCGCGCCTGGGCGGCGATCGCCGCCAGTGACTCGGGCATGGCGAAGTCGCCGCGCTCAAGCCGAATCATGTACGACCGCGCGACGAGGTAGGACGTGGAAAGCAGATCAACATGTCGGACCGAGGTTCGGTTGGTCTCCGGGTCGATCATGTCGCTGAAGCGGATCGGGTGGAGATCGCCGCCGTGGATGCAGACCATCGCGCCGTCCTTGTTCTCGTCGTGGAGGAGCAGCGTCACCGCTCCGTGACCAAGATCGCGGCAGTAGCCCATGTCGAACGGCGTCGGCCGGGCGCAGCGCAGCTCGTAGCCGAGCGTCTCGGCGACGATGACGATCGAATCGCCGCGATCGGCAAAACGCTTCTGGAGCTCCGCCTTGAGGATGTGATCGAGGGGGAATTCGGAAAGGCGCGGGTTGCCGGCGGCGTCCACCGGCACCTTCTTGCCGAGGATGCCTTCGAGCTCCTCCACGTCGCCGAGCTTGTAGGCGAGCCCTTCGGCGATGACGGCCACGCCGTCCAACCGTCCCATCGCCCGCCGTTTGAGGATCGCCCCTTCCAGGATGTCCACGACGTTCGAGATGGTCGTCCGGTCCGGCAGTTCCTCCGGGATGAGCGTGAGGGTCGCTCCGGCGGCCTTGCCGATTCCGAGTGCGAGGAATCCCGCGTTGCGGCCCATGGCCACCACGAGATACCAGCGGCCGGTCGTCCGCGAGTCCTCCATGAGGTTTCCGACCAGCTCGGCTCCGAGGTGCCGCGCGGTGGCGAAGCCGAAGGTGGACAGGTCGCTGGGCAGCGGCAGGTCATTGTCGATCGTCTTGGGCACGTGAACGATGCGGAGCCGTCCGCCCGAGGCCGTCGAGACGAACCGGGCGCTCAAAGCGGTGTCGTCGCCGCCGATGGTCATCAGGTGGGTGACGCCCACCCGCTCGAGATTCCGGAGGACAAACTGCGTTTTCGTGGAGTCGGGGGAGACGCGGACCGATTCCTTGTTGCTCGTCTGATCGAGGAGGCTGGTGCGCGAGGTACGGAGAATGGAGCCGCCGTCAAAGTGGATGCGGGCGACATCGGGGATCTTCAGTTCGACGCAGTGGTGGGCAGGATCGAAGTTCTGGCTGCACAACCACTTAAAGCCGTCGTAGAAGCCGCGGACGCGGAATCCGTGGTTGATGGCGTTGATGGTCGCGGCCCCGATGACGCCGTTGATTCCGGGCGCGGGCCCGCCGCCGACTACAATGCCGATACATCTGCCTGCCATGGGGGTGATTCCCTCTGCAAAGCGGTCGCTGGCTGCTCGGCAGGTAGTGTAGCGGCGATAAGGCGATTTGATCAACCGGCGCCGCCGATGCGTCAGGGGCGGTTTCCGGTGCAAAGGGATGAAATGGTCGGTCCCGGCCGACGTACTATAATTTTCGAGCGGGGAAAGACCGCTCCAGGTCGATTGTCCCCACGAAATCAGTGTCAGGACGATGCGATCGCCGCCGGGATGTCACGGCGGCGCATGAACATAGGGCGCCCGCCCATTCCCGGAGAGCCCGATCCTTTCGCACCGGGTCGGGACGTTCGATTCAGCAAGGAGAAGACTGATGGCCAGCTCTATTGACAGCTTCATGGCCGGCGTAGTCGCCAAGAACCCGGAGCAGAAGGAATTCCACCAAGCGGTGCACGAGGTGGTGGAGTCATTGATGCCCGTCATCGACAAGCACCCCGAGTACCGCAAGGCGAAGATTCTCGATCGAATCGTCGAGCCGGAACGCGTCCTGATGTTCCGCGTCCCCTGGCTGGATGACCGCGGCGAAGTGCAGGTCAACCGCGGTTACCGCGTCGAATTCAGCAGCGCCATCGGCCCGTACAAGGGCGGTCTCCGCTTCCATCCGTCGGTCAACCTGGGCATCATCAAGTTCCTGGGCTTCGAGCAGATCTTCAAGAACGCCCTGACCACTCTGCCGATGGGCGGCGGCAAGGGCGGCTCCGACTTCGATCCGAAGGGCAAGAGCGACAACGAGGTCATGCGCTTCTGCCAGAGCTTCATGAGCGAGCTCTGCCGCCACATCGGCGCGGACACGGATGTGCCGGCCGGCGACATCGGCGTCGGCGGACGCGAGATCGGCTTCATGTTCGGCCAGTACAAGCGGCTGACCAACCGCTTCGAAGGCGTCCTGACGGGCAAGGGCCTGAACTGGGGCGGCAGCCTGATCCGTCCGGAAGCGACCGGCTACGGTCAGGTCTACTTCGCCCAAGAGATGCTCAAGACGAAGGGCCAGGACCTCAAGGGCAAGCGCTGCGTCGTCAGCGGATCGGGCAACGTCGCCCAGTACGCGGCGGAAAAGGTGCTCCAACTCGGCGGCACCGTCCTGACGTTCTCGGATTCCAGCGGCTTCATCGTCGATGAGGAAGGAATCGACGCCAAGAAGCTGGC
>JBECKQ010000115.1:0-5165 GCA_040235375.1 Phycisphaerae bacterium
CCCCCCGACTGTGCTGATGTTCATCACGGCTGCCCGATCGGCTTGCGATCGGCGGCCGGCCGGACACTCGGGTGCAGCGGCTCGACGGTCGGGTCGTCGATGGGGTCGACCGGCGTCGGACCCGTGCCGCCGTCCACGGCTGGCGCCGGGGCATTCGGGTTGCCGATGAAGTCGCGGTAGCAAAGCAGCCACTGCTGGTAGTCCACGGCGGTGACGATGCCATCCTCATCGAAGTCGGCGCAGACGTGGTAGTCGGCGTCGCAGGTGCCGTGGCCGTAGGCGGCGAGGAAGAGACTGTAGTCATCACCGTCGACGTCTTTGTCGTTGTCGAGGTCGCCGCACTGCGTGGCGACGCCGCAGAGGTTGAGACGCAGATAAGCGTCACCCACATCGGTGTTGGAGCCGCTGTCATTGATGTCGCGCATGGTGACGGTGAAGTACGCCTGCAGGTCCTCGGTGAGGATCAGGTCGTCGTTGCCGTAGGTGCGGATGCGCACGGGGTCGTCGATCACGCCGTTGCCGTCGAGATCGATGGGGTCGTCCTCGCGGGAGATGATGGTATTACCGTTGAGAACCAGCACAGCGTTGGAGGAGTCCTCCCCGGCATTCGTGGTGGCTCCCAGGATGTAGTCGCCGGCGTTGTTGCTGGCGAAGAGGAAGAAGCAGGCGCTGTAGGGTGCGTCGTCGTATTGCTCGGGTCCGCCGACGATTGAGTCGTCGGTCGCGGCGAGGACGGCGCCGTTCTCCAGCACCCAATCCTGCCCGTCCGCATTGTCGCCGCGAGCGAACCAGTCTCCCAGTGGGGAGACGCCGCTGTAGTCGACAAGCGACGTGGGTGACGTGAACGAGGAGCCCGCCAGCACAATCCCTTCCTGCACGACGACGTTGTTGTTGAAGGCCAGGATGTCGTCGAAGGAGATGTCATCTTCGGTATCGCCCTGGACGATGTAGTTCAGGCCGGCCGCGTCGATCCAGAAGTCTTCCGTGTCAAAGTTGTCCCACGGCGACATGGCCCCACCCGCCTGGCCGGTGGGGATGCTCACGCCTTCCTGCAGCCGCGTGGTGTTTCCGTTTTTCTCGAACAGGTAATAGTCCTTCGTGGTATCCGGGTTGTCGGTGTCGCCCATGAACCACACTTGTCCGTTCTGGAGAATTCGCGGCGCGAACAATGTGAAGCTGTACTTGAACGTGGTGGGCGCGGCGAAGTCGCCCTCGCGGGCGATGGCAGTCAGCGCCGTGCCGCTCCAGCGGGCAATAACTTCGTCTGCGGTCGTGGTGTTGTCGGTGTTGGTCGCAAAGACGAATTGCCCGCTGTCGTTAATGGAAATGTCGGAATCAATGGCTCCGACGTGGTCGCCCACGACGCCGATGGTGGAGACATTCTCCTGCACCATCGTGCTGGCGCTGCACTGATCGCCGACAATGATGACCTCGTCCGCGGTGGTCTCGCAGGAAGTGATCCACAGCTTCCCGTTGGGGCTGCGGGCCGGCTTGTCGCACCCCAGCGTGAAGAACACGCCGGGCAGATCCGGCACGTTCTCGGTGGGGTGACCGCTAATGGTGGAGAAGACACCGATGGACAGGCCCACCGCGTCGTTGCGGACGAGGGTGTGAACGATCGCCAGGTTGTTGGCGGGATCCGCTTCGGTCTCATCGGGGCCGCCTTCCACGGAACCGATGGCCATGGGCCGGCCCGCCGAAAGCGTGTCCACCACGATGCCGATCGTCGCTATGTCACCGGTGGTCAGAGGGCCGACGTTGAAGGACACGACACCGCCAGTGGGAGAGCCGTCGTGCGTGGCGGGTGGCGTGACGGAGACGATGCTGGTGCTGTCATCGAGCGTGACCGATGCCGCGACGCCGGTCGCGTCGGACGGTCCGCCGTTGCTGACCGTGACGTCGTAGCTGATCTGTCCGCCGACGGGGACGACGGGATCAGGCGTGTCGACGATGGCGATGGCGAGATCCCTGAGCAACTCGTAGAGCGTGTCCTCGACGTAGGCGTTGTTCGCCAGATCGGGGTCGATCTCGTTTCCGGTAACCGAAGCGTCCACAGTCAGCAAAGTCTGCACCGTGGTGTCGACAACGACGTCGAAGGCGGTGCTGGCACCGGCGTTGAGGGGGCCGATGTTCGCGGTAACAACGCCGGCGGAGTGGCTGGCGATCGGATCGGAGAGGGCGGCGTTGAAGACGCTGGTCGGGTCGAGGTTCATGGTGACCACAACGCCGGTGGCGTCGGACGGTCCCGCGTTGGCGACTTCGACGGTGTAGGTGATCGGTTCGGCGGAGTCGCGGACGGGATCGGGGCTGTCGGTGATGGTCAGGCTCAGATCGGTAATCAGGGCGACGACCGTGTCGTTGCTGGCGTCATTGTTGCCCGGAACGGTGTCGGTTTCGTTGCCGGAGACGCTGCTGGTGGTGGTGACCGTCGGACCGGTACTGGCCGTAGCGGCGAAGTGGTAACTGAACACCTGGTAAGGGGCCATGTTGCCGATGCTGGCGGTGACGACGCCGGCACTGTGGACGGCGATGGGATCGGATGCCGCCGGATTGAAGACCAGCGAGGGGTCGAGGTTGCTGACCACCTGAACGCCGGTCGCCGGATTCGGGCTGTTATTGCGCACTGCGACGGTGTAGGTGATGTCGCCCGGAATGATGGTCAGCGGATCGGGAGCATCCGTGACGTGGATCTCGAGGTCGCCATCGGATCCCGGCGTCGTCGGCATGATCACGCGGAGCAGGGTGGACAGGTTGTTGCCGAACTCGTTGTTGACGTCCGCGGCGAAGTAGATCGCGACATCGCCATTCGCGTCGCGATTGCCGACTTTCACGCCACCGGACAGGCCGTTGAAGTCGGTGATGCTGGTGCCCAGGTCGATGACGCCGTCGCCGTCCAGATCGACCTCGGCGCCTTCGGCGATGACGAACTGGCCGTTGAAGAAGAGCGCTTCGATGTTGCTGGGATCGTCGATGTCCCAGACCACTGCCCAATCGCCGCTCTCATTCATGTCGGCGTCCTCGATGGCGCCATTGACGGCCTTGCCGTCGAGCATGAAACCCTCGCGAGCCACGATCTGGCCGTTCACGACGACGAACTCGTCCTGGGTCGTTCCGCCGGCGCCGTTGATGGAGTCGCCGGTGAAGATGTACTCGCCGACCTCGTTGATGCCCATGTAGTCGAAGTTGTCCCATTCCTCACCGGCCTGGCCGCCGATCGAGGCGGGAATCGGATGCTCCTCCTGTACGATCATTCCATCGATGTAGAGAGTTTCGCCGGACTTCACCACAATGTTGTCTTCGCTGAAACCGACCACACCGGTGGTCACCATGGCGAGGTTGATGAGGTACTGGTTGCCGTACGCCGAGACCTTGAAGTCGAAGTCGAACGTGTCACCGCAGTCCAGGACGTCGGGGGCGCCGGGCACTAGATCACCGCAGAAGAGAATCGGAGTACCCGTGTCGTTGAACAGGCCGCGGGCGGTTGTGGAGCCGCTGACCGTGTCCCGGGTTCCGCCCGAGAAAATCGGGATGCCGTTGGCCGTCATGGTCGGGGCGCTGGCAAACGACCAGTACAAGTCCGAGTGCGGTCCGGGTGGAAGGGGATCCCCCTCGACGGCGATGGGCGTGAGGTCGACCCAGGCGGAGTCGAACGAGCCATCTGGTCCGCCGGTTCCGCTGGCGCTGTAGCACAGCGAACCGGTATCGCTCACGCCGATTCGCGTCTCCCAACTGGTCTGGACGAGGGAGCCAACGGTCGTCTCGCTGCCGAGGATGCGCGGCGGGGCGATGCCGTTAGTGCTTCCATAGCCGTGACTCAGCGTCGTAGCGCCGTCGGACGTGGTGATACCCACGGCCCAACCTCCGATTCCGTTCTTGGCAGGGGTCTGAACGACGGTAACGACGTGGCCGGGAAAGCCGTTCGAGTCGACCACATCGCCTTCCTTGACCAATGCCGACGCGACCTGTGCGAACGCCGGCGCGGCGACGAGGCCGATTGCGATCGTCACTACGACGATCGACGTCAGACGTCTTGTAGTTCCCATTGGGCTCCTCCTTTGTCGGGTCCGGACATGGATCGATTCTGGGTCCATGGACACGGCATCATGGTCAGCCAGAACGCACACGCGTTCATTTGACCGCTGACCACAGCGTGCCGATCACATCCGGCGTGCGATCCGCGGCGCTGGGGCGACGGGTCGCTGCGCAACCCGCGTGCCATGGATACCGTCTCTTGTCACTGGCGCTGCGAAAGCAATTACAGCGCCCGGGCTGACGACGGTTCTTCGTTCGGGTTTGGAACCTTCTTTTCCTCCGATTCCCCAGGACTGATCGCCAAGCGGCGCTCCGCGGTAGCGCGCCTTGCTTAGCTGAGGCGGGCGAATGCTCCGACGAGTTTCGGCCGGCACAACCGTTGGTCGTCCCCCACTGGTGATCGAGCCGCCCCAGGTTGCCGGGCCCGGCACCGGGTTGCAAAGAGAGCCCGCATTCGAGTTCCTCTCTCGCTTGCCTCCCGCAGAACATCGGCGCAGTTCAAGGATGTTGAGATTTCCACCTTAGTGAAACCGGGATGCGAAATCAATGTGGATTGTGTAATTCCTGGATTGACGTCATTCGCGGCGAATCTGAGGGTTACGTGTCGGATTACCTGCTCGGGAAAACAGGTAATATGTGCCGAATCGGCGGAATGGTGTCGCGCGCCTCCTCCATGTTATGAGGAGATCGGCGCGGGATTTTTAAGTGCGAGCCAATGCTGTATTTACAGTAAGTAGCATATGCTTGGCTGGCAGGAAATCACAGAGCGGGTCCTCCGTGGACAGCATGTTCCCCGCGAGAGCACGGCAGGATCGTCTCGCGGTTTCGGAGTAGATCGGACAATGATCATGTCGGCAGGGGCATCGGTGAGGCGGTTGCCGGTCCGCCAGCGGGGGTCCAGACTGTCGAGCACTTGTCATTTGCGACTCGGCAACAGCTCGTGGTCAGGATTGCAAGGCCATATTCCGCCTGTTCACTGTCGCTCCGCACCTCCTCGCTGAGACAGACGCCACTTGTCGCGGCGCCCGCATCCATCCGCGCCGGTATCACGCAAGACCGGCGCCCGACTACCGGCCGAGCCCTCGCCGATATCGTCGTGGCGTGGCTGTGCGAGGTCCGTGACGTGCTGGCCG
>JBECKQ010000173.1:0-4242 GCA_040235375.1 Phycisphaerae bacterium
GGTCAGCAGCGTGTTCTCCTGCGCGCCGCCGATGATCAGACGAGTGATGACGTGAGCGATTCGCATGGCAACGTCAGTCTTCCGCGTTCTTTTCCACAGTCGGTGTGTTTGGCGGCGCCGGGTTCAGCATCGCCGGCGGATACTCGACCCATTGCAGGCACAGGCCCACCGGCAGGACCGTCGGGCCCGCCTGGCTGCGGTCCCGGCTCGCCAGAATCTCCGCGGCCCGCTCGACCGGCCAGTGGCCGCGGCCGATCTCCAGCAGCGTGCCGACCATAATTCGCACTTGGTTGTAGAGGAAACCCGTCCCCTGCACGTCGAAGCGGATTTCGTCGAACCGGCGGTGCACGTCGCAGCGAAGCACACTACGCACCATCGTCTCGCGTACGCAACCGGCGTTCGCCATCGAAGAAAAATCGTGCTCGCCGACAAACTGGGCCGCGGCGGCGCGAAGCCGATCCAGATCGAGCGCGTGCCAGAAATTGAGGCAGTAGCGCGTCTGGGCGGGGGTCGGCGACCGGCCAGCGGCGTTGAATACGCGATAGCGATAGAGCTTCGACGTGGCGGAGATCGTCGCGTCGAAGTCCGCGTGCACCTCCTGCGAATGGAGGATGCTCACGTCGTCCGGCAGTCGCGATCCGATCGCCCGGCCGACGTTGGCGGCGGGCATCGACGAGCGGGAGCGGAAGTTGGCCACCTGGCCGAGGGCGTGAACGCCGGCATCGGTCCGGCCGGACCCGCGGAGCAACACCGTCTCACCCATGACCCGCTGGGCCACATCCTCGATGATACCCTGCACGGTCCGCATGCCGGGCTGCTTCTGCCAGCCGTGGAAATCCGTGCCGTCGTAGGCGATAACCAGCTTGATGTTGCGCTCCACGGGGCCGATGCTAGCCGCCCACCGTTTCGGCATCAATCCCGCGCAACGACCGTGTAGCCGCTGGCACGCCCCCCAATGTTCCCGTAATCTTCCCGCTTTGACTCGGCAGGGCATGTAGACATGCGGATCATCTTCGCAGGCATTCACGGATGGACGAAGGCGTTTCTGCAACTGGTGCAGGAACGCCGAGAAGCGTTGTATACCGAGCACGGATTCGCACCCACTGTGGTCGGCGTCATTGACGGCGAGCGCGCAGTGGTCACAGAGCCAGGCTTCGATACCGGCGAGCTGATTTCCGTAGCAGAGCGTATGATGACGCGCGGCGGCGGTTTCGAGGAGCTCGCCGATAAGAACCATGGGCTCATCGATGCCGCACAGGCCATTCAGGAAGCACCGGCCGACGTCCTGATCGATACGTCGTGGACCTCGCTGGCTGATGCCCAACGCGGAGTCCAGCGCCTGAAGCTCGCTTTCCGGTCCGGCCTGCACGTAGTGAGCGTCAACATGATGCCGCTCGCCCGGGCGTTGCCTGCCCTTCTCGAGCTTGCCGAGTACAACCGAGTTGTCTTCCGTTTCAGCGGTGGCGTGGCCGGAGGCACTCCGATCATCGAGTTCGCCGAAGCCTGCGCACGCGGTGATGAGATAACGCATTTCAATGCCGTTTTCGGGGTGCCCACCGATTTCATCCTGAGGCCCATGCACGAGTCTTCGGTGGGCTTTGCGACAGCCCGGGCGCGGCTGGCCCCAGACGAATACCTCGACGCCGGCGTGGATGGAATCATCACGGCGATCAACCTCGTGGTCTTCTCGAACGTCATACTCAGGCGTCCAATCACGATCGACGATGTCGACATCGCCGGCCTGCGAATCGTCGATCGCGATCGTATCGAGGAAGCACGCGAAGCAGGTAAGTGCGTCAGGCTGGTCGGTGAGATACGCGATACACCGATGGTGGCTCCGAAGGACGTCGAGCTCGGCAGCCCGCTGGACACCCGCTGGGAACACAGCGCCGCCATTGTGGGGCTCAGACACGCCGGCGACATGACGATCAGCGGGCATCACGGCGGCGGCTATGGCTGGGCTACAGCGATCCTCCGTGACGTACTTGAAATCTGGCATGAGATCGGGAGCCGATCGTGATTATCGTGATGAAATTCGGGGGCTCGTCCGTCGCGGACGCCGACTCCATTCGCCGCTGCGCCGACATCGTCCGCAAACACGACGGCGACCGGGTCGTAACCGTCGTCTCGGCGATGGGCGGCGTGACGGACATGCTCGTCAGCCTGGCCCACAGCGCGGTCGCCGGCGGGCACGCCCAAGTACACTCGCTGCTCGGCAAGCTGCACGAAATCCACGAGACCGCGGCCCGCGTCTTCGGCGTCGAGGAGGAAGTCGCCCCGCTGCTTACGCAGCTCGACACGCTCGTCGCCGGCATCGGCGCGGTCGGCGAGCTCACGCCGCGGTCGCAGGACGCCGTTCTTTCGTTCGGCGAACGACTGTCGTCCGTCATCGTCGCCGCGGCGCTCGAGGGGCACGCCATGACCGGGCACGAGGCCGGCATCGTCACCGACGACAACCACACCGAGGCCAGCCCGCTCATGCAGCTCTCGGTATACCAGATCAAGGAGAATCTCCTGCCGCGGCTCGAGCGCGGCGAGCGCATCGTCGTCACCGGTTTCATCGCCGCCACGCAGCACGGCGTGATCACCACCATCGGCCGCGGCGGCTCCGACCTGACTGCCGCCCTGCTCGGCGCGGGTCTGCCGGCCGACGAAGTCTGGATCTGGAGCGACGTGGACGGACTCATGAGCGCCGACCCGCGCATTGTCCCCGCCGCCCATCTGCTCGACCACGTCACCTTCGCCGAGGCGATCGAGATGGGCCAGTTCGGGGCGAAGTCGATGCACCCGCGGGCGCTCGAGCCGGCCGCGGAGTTCGGCGTCCCAGTGCGCATGCGCAACACGTTCAAGCCGGACGCGGCGGGCACGCTCATCACCACCGGGTCGCCGAACGGCGAGACGGTTCGCTGCGTGCTCCGCCTGCGCGGATCGACCCTGGTCACAATCGCCGGCGCGGCGATGATCGGCCGGCCGGGCACCGCGGCCCGCGTTTTCGAGGCCCTGGCCGAAGCCGGCGTCAACGTGCAGGTCATTTCGCAGAGCGTCTCCGAAGCCGGAATCTGCGTGGTGACGCCCGGCGGGCAAGCCGACCGGGCACGAATCGCCCTGGAAGGCCGCCTCGTGCGGACGGGTGTCGCCAGGCACGTGGACGTGCAGACGGATATCGACGTCGTCGCGGTGGTCGGCGCGGGCATGACCGGCGTGCCCGGCATCGCCGCCCGCGTGTTCGGAGCGGTCGCCAAGAGAGACATCAACGTCATGGCGATCGCCCAGGGGTCGTCCGAGCTGAGCATCTGCTTTGTCGTACGGGCGGACGCCTCGGCCGCAGCCGTACAGGCGCTGCACGAGGAGTTCGGCCTGGCCCGGTAACATGCAACCGGCCTTGCTGCCGGCGATTGCGTTTCGCTCTGATTCCGGGCTACACTTGAAAGATGTTCAAAACCGCCGCCATTGTTGGAGCAACGGGCGCTGTCGGCGCTGAGTTCATCTCGGTCATCGACGAGCGCCCGCCTATCGCGGAGAGCTTCGTCCTGCTGGCTTCGGCCCGCAGCGCCGGTCGCGAGTTGAGCGTGTGCGGCCGCAACTACACGGTTCGCGAACTGATGGACGACGCCTTCGCCGGCGTCGATCTCGCGCTCTTCTCTGCCGGCGCGGACCGCAGCCGGCGTTATGCTCCGCGCGCCGTCGAGGCGGGCGCGATCGTGGTAGACAACTCCTCCGCGTTTCGCATGGACCCGGAAGTCCCGCTCGTCGTACCGGAAGTGAATCCCGAGGACGCTTTGCGGCACAAGGGCATCATTGCCAATCCCAACTGCTCGACGATCATCATGGTGGCGGCAGTCTGGCCGTTGCATCGCGTCAACCGCGTTCGCCGGATCGTGGTCAGCACGTACCAGGCGGCCAGCGGCGCCGGTCTCCGCGCCATGCAGGAGCTGGAGTCGCAGACGCGCGACGTGCTCGCCGGCCGGCCCGCGACGCCCCAGGCGTTCCCCGTCCAATGCGCGTTCAACGTCTTTTCGCACAACTCGGCGATCGACGAGACGGGCTACAACGCCGAAGAGCGGAAGATGATCGCCGAAACGCGCAAGATGTTTCACGACAACGAGATCCAGATCACGGCGACGTGCGTGCGCGTGCCCGTCGTTCGCGCCCACAGCGAGGCGATCAACCTTACGTTCGACAAGCCGATGACGCCGGACGCGGCGCGGGCGATTCTTCGACAAGCGCCAGGCGTCCGCGTCG
>JBECKQ010000193.1:0-4814 GCA_040235375.1 Phycisphaerae bacterium
GCCACTGATGCGCCCAGCGTCAGCATGGCGAGCAACGCGAGGCATCGACCTAAGTGTTGCATGTTTTCTTTCCTCCTTCCGAGTCCTGCGAGACCTTTTCTCGAAGCGCTGTGGAGAATCGGTGCTCCACCCCTCCGACTTTCCCTGAATGAACCCACGCGCGCCGCGCACATACGACGTACACACCCGCCGCCAAGCGCTGTTGCGCGGCGCCGCCACTCCTCGTCTCGCTCTCTCCCGGATTCGACCGGCCGAAGTGCATATGCCGGTCGTGCCCCCTCCTACTAGGGCATAACCCATACTAAGCGATTTGAGGGGGTGGCTTCAAGGAAAAGTTTCGCCAATCTCGTCTTTTGCTACGAGCGGCTCGGACGAGCCTTCACTCGACTGCGAACTGGGGGGCAGAGGCGCTCTTCTATGTGATCAAGTGGTGCTTTATTTCGTTATCTGCGCGGGCGTCTCCAGCGAAATTCGCCATGGGAGAACCCGCCCCACAAAAGTCCTTGTATCTGCCCCCCCGAATCGGGCATAATCGACTTCAACTGCAAAGGGGGGAACTTTACGACCGACAGCAGCCAGGGCACGGGAAAGTTCTCTGCGCAGCGCCCACGTATAGACGGCGCGCCGGGCAAGAGGGCAAACGTCGCTGGATGCGTCCCGGTGCATGGCTGCGCGATGGCGTCGTAGCGGATGAGGAAAGTCGCAGGGAAGGCGGAAGGAGCCCTACCATTACCCCGCTCGAAAGATGACGGGGCCCGTTGCCGCCACACTTTAAACAAAGGAGAAATCGGTCATGATCGGACGCAACGTGTTCCGGCTGGTCGCGGTGTCGATGCTGCTCTGCGGCGCCGCATCGGTAAGCGCTCAACCATACGTCAAATTCGTGACAGGCTTCGAGACCAGCGAAGGCTATAACGCCGGCGACGAAGTGCTCTGGCAGCCGCCCAGTTGGTCAGGTTCGACGACGGGCATCCTGTGTGATGCGAATGCGCAGGGGGTCTGCCTGGCCAGCGCTGTCGATCCGTTCAACAACCCGTGGGACAACTCGCAGGTCGTCAGCGACGTGAGTGCCACGGATGCGCAGAGCTACAACATTTACTTCCGATGGTTGGATCCGGCGAACAGCAATGGCCTTGCAGCGGCGCGCGTGGTCACGGTGGGCGCCGACAATCTGCCGAGCCCATCGGTGCAATTGAACGGTAAGATTCGGTTCAAGATGGCCGTGACGGGATGGGTATGGGACGAAGACGGCCAGTTCTTCACCCAAGTGACCAGCGGATCATCGATTCTCATGTGCCTGGCCCTGCGGGAAACGGGCAATGACGTTGCCCAGGGCGAGACGGACACGGGCGGGGGCGACCTCGAATTCGTGTACCTGCCCACCATTGACGTTTCACCGACAGTGGGTACGAACGGCATCGCCGACTGGCCTCCGGGCGGCAAGCGCTACGCGGCGACGCCGAACTGGCCACCGCTGTCCAACGAGTGGTATAATGTTGAGTTCGATCTGGACAACCTCGGTGCGATCATCGGTTTCGCCAACAACGGCGACGGCATCAACACCGCCGGCGATGGCGTGCTCGACGCGACCGCCGTCGGGGATGGCGTCAACCGCGGCGTCCTCGATTCGGTCATTTTCACGAACGATCAGGCCGACACGGTCGCTGACTCGTTCTTTATCTACATCGATGACGTGGAATTCGAATCCGATGTTCCCGACCCGGTAAGCCCGCCGACGATCCAGTTGCCAGTCTACGAAGGGGCGACGACCGTTGACGTGCAGTGCACGCCGGGGGCCAGCCAGGCGCAATTGTTCGTGAACGGCAATGCGGCCGGCACGGGAATTCCGGACGGCAGCGGCCTGGCGACCATTACCGTGCAGGCCCCGTACACGCCGCTTCAGGCCGGCGACGTGCTTACTGCAAAACAGACGAAGGACACGGTGACGAGCGATTTCTCGAACCCGGTCATCGTCTTCGCGGTCGGCGTGGTCGTGGCGGACAACTTTGACGCGTACGACACGCGTGCGGACCTGCTCACCTACTGGAGCGATTCAATCACGAACACGACCCCGCCGGACGCCCGCCTCCAACTGACCACGGGCGGCGCTGCCAGTTGCCAGAACCTGCTGCGCGAGAACAACCCCTCAGGCTCCAATGCCGCGCGGCTGTATCGCGGCCTCGGCGGCGTCAACGGCAGCGATGCCTCGCCGCTGTGGATGACCTGGTACATGAAGCACGACATCAATCACGGCAATGCCCGCACGCGTGTACAGCTTGCCCGCTTTGCCGATGGGCAATGGAGCACGGCCACGCCGGCGGAGGGTACGACCGGCATCGCGCTGACCAACGAGATCGCCGGCGACTTCCTCACTCAATACACCATCCAGTTGCGTACCTCGGATCCGCAGATCATCGGCACCAACGGCGCCGGAACGAACGGCTTCGTGGAGGCCTCGGGTTATTACTACGCACTCACCGGCGTGGATCGCGTGCCGGGTGTCTGGCACAAGATGCAGGTCGAGGTGCAGGATAACGTCTACAACTACTACATCGACGACGTCAACGTCAATCCTGCCGAGTGGCCGGGCGGCGTGCCGCGGCCCAACACCAGCCCGTTCGATTTCGCCATCTTCGGCATGGGCTACAGCAACAACGGGCCGACGTTCTTCTACGACAACTTCTCGGTGACGGAGGGCAGCACCGCGTTGCCTTTCCCCGAACCGAACCCGGTGCCGGCGCCGACGGTGAGCGATCCCCTGTATCCCGATGACACGGCCGTGACGCTCGTGGACATCGATTCGAACGCCGCCGAAGTCGCCGTGTACGTCAACGGCGTGCAACAGGACACGCAAGCTGGTCCGTTCCTGACGAATACGGCCACGCTGACCGTGCCGGCGCTGAATGACGGCGACGAAGTGACGGGCACGCAGACGTGGAACGTCGCCAAGGCCCTGATGGAAAGCTGCTACTCCGCTCCAGTTATCGCCGCGGTGCCGTCGGTGACGCTCGAGTCGCCGCTGGTCCCGGGTCAGACGTCCGTCGAAGTCAGCAACCTGGAGGAGGGCCTCGCTTCCAAGGTCTCCGTCTACAGCGACCTGGGAGGTGGCTCGACAATGTTCCTCGGCGAGGTGCTCAATCCGGCGACTGATCCCATCAGCGTGCCGGTGACCAGTCTCATCTATGGCGAGACGATCGTCGCCACGCAGACCATCGGCGGCACGGAGAGCCCGAACTCGGCGGGCGTCGTCGTCGGCGTGCCGGCCCCGTCCCTGCCCGGCCCGGCCGCGCCGGGTGATCTGCTGGTTACCGTAACCGGCGTGCATCCTCTGGCCGGCACTGTGACGATCCTGGTGGATGGTTCGACGAACGGCACGCTTGATGTGTCGACGAACGGCGATGACACCGTGCAGGTTCCGCTCAACTCGTCTCTGTTCGTCGGCGACAACGTGACGGCCACGCAGACGATCGGCGGTTACACCAGTGCCGAGTCGAACACGATCATCGTCGATCTGCCGATGTGCCTGATCGTGTTCCGCGACGAGTACGAGACCGATACCTCGTCGTCATACAACGTCAACATCCGCGACCTCGGTTTGGCCGACGACGCCGCGGCCACGTTCGGATGGGATTACGGTACGAATGGCGGCATACCGCCTGCACCGCACAGCGATACCACCATGGGGTTGCGGCTCGAGGCGAATAATTTCGACTTGTCGGGTAACGCGGCGAGTGTGACGGTCTCGCCGATCGGCTACTCCTTCATTGCATCGAACGGCTACCGCATTGTGTTCAACATGTGGATCAATGCCAACGGCCCGTTCCCCAGCGGCGGCACCGGTTCCACCGAGTTCTTCGCCTGCGGCGTCGGATACGACGGCACCACCCCGAACCTCGATACATCACCAGCGACCGGCTCGGGCGGATGGTTTGGCATCAGCGGCGAGTCGGGCTCGTCGTATGACGTGCGTGCGTACAAGGACGCCGAGCATCAGTATCCCGAAAGCGGCCAGTATGCGGCCGGAACCGTGTCCGGTGTGGGCGACAACACCAACAACAACCAGTACTACTACGACCTGTTCGACACGCCCGCACCCCCGGAGGCCCAGACGTTGCTGTATGCAAACCAGACGGGCAGCCTGCTTACCGGCTCGGCCGGCTTTGCGTGGCATGCCGTGGACGTGACGGTGTACGGCTCGAAGGCCAGATGGTCCATCAATGACACGCCGATCGTCACGCTCGATGCGACGATCGGGAACCCGTTCAGCGGTCTCGACGGCGGCGTGAACCTGGGTTACTACGACCTGTTCAGTTCCGTCTCCGACAACCCCGCCATGAGTTTCGGCCTGGCCGACAATTTCAAGGTGCTCGTGCCGCACACGCCGGGTACGAACGGAGACTACGACGGCGATGCCGACGTTGACCTGGTCGACCACGACTACCTCGTCGACTGCCTGGCCGGTCCAGGTGCGATGCCGATGCCGTCCACCGGCACGACGTGCCGCAACATCTGTCTCGACGTGTTCGACCAGGATGCGGACGGCGACGTCGACCTTGCGGACTACGCGAAGTTCCAGACGCAGATCCCATAGTCGCGCCGCGTCGTTTTGATGGTCCGTGAGCAAGCGGGTCACCCGGTTGCGGGTGGCCCGCTTTCCTGCGCGCATGTGCAGGACACGTGATGGCACCGACAATTGGGCAAGCCGGAAACAAATGTCACCGAGGAGTAGCAGGATTGCCAGCATTGTGTCGATTGATTCAAACCGCTGTCATTCGTTAGAATCGCTAGCGCACAATCCTTCCGGGGAGTGTCTC
>JBECKQ010000211.1:0-5324 GCA_040235375.1 Phycisphaerae bacterium
GGCGCGCCGCGCGTCGTTGCACGGGGGCGCGATCCGGGAGAGGTGGCCGAGTGGCTGAAGGCGCCGCATTCGAAATGCGGTCTGCGGGCGACTGCAGCGGGGGTTCGAATCCCTCCCTCTCCGGTGCTTCTTGCATGCCCGCCACAAACTCTTGAATATCAGGGGCTTATGGCGTTCTTGCACGCGGACGCGCCGAATCCGGCGGCATCTCGTCATCGCAGAGTCATCGCAGACCACGCGCCTTGGCCCCTCCCGCGAACGCATCGTAAAAAGCAAATCAGGGTCGCCTCCCATGACGACCCCGATTCGAGAGAGAGAGAGCAGATTGTCGATCGCGCTCGGCGTGCGGATCGCCGGCGCGGTTGCGGTTCAGTCTGTTCGCTTCAAAGTTTGCATCCTTTCGGGCGAGTGAGGCTCGCCTTTTGCTGCACCAGTCGCTAGTTCTATGGATGCCGCGCGCCGGCAGTCAACTTGGAGCCGACGAAGGGTGATTTTTGTTTTTGGTTCCGAGAAAAAGGCGTGCCGACGGGCGATAGTGACATGGCCTGTCACCACGCCGACGTCGGATAAAACCGCGTAACTCCGATAAACGCCACCCTCGTGATTCGGAAGGCTTCGGCGTCCTGCGCGACGTCGCTTGAACGCGTTGGTCAATCATGCCCTCCACTGGCGTGGAGGGTTCTGATGGTCGCCGGCGCATGGAGCGTTGCCGAATCAGCCCGCTTCCTGACGGGCGCGGTTCTGATGGTGGTGCGTGATCGTACGCGGCGTCGCCTGTGATGGCGTCGTCAGTGTGCGGGGGCGACCGGAGCCTGCCAGACGATCCGGCCGCCGACCATCGTCATCCAAGACTCGATCGCGCCGAGCGACTCGACTCCCGCGTGCAGCACGTCCGCGTTCAGAATCGCCAAGTCGGCCAGCTTGCCCTTCTCGAGTGTGCCCAGCCTGCTTTCCGCAAAGGCGGCGTACGGCGGTGAGACCGTGTAGCAGCGCAGCGCCTGCTCGCGGCCGATTGACTGCTCCGGCACCCAGATCTTGCCGTCGAACGTGCGGGGGCTGACGGCCGCGGCAATCCCTTCGAACGGGTTGGCCGTCACCACCGGCGTGTCGCTACCGAAGACCACGGTCGCGCCGGAATCGAGCAGGCTGCGAAACGCATAGGTCGTCTTCGACCTTTCCGGACCGATGGCGGCCTCCGCCCAGCGGCCGTCGTCGGCCTTGTGCAGCGGCTGCATCGAGGCGATGACGCCGAGCTTGCCGAAGCGCGACACATCTTCGGGGAGCAGGTGCTGGGCGTGCTCGATCCGATACCGGCGGCGCTGGACGCCGTCGAATGAGGCGTAGGTGTCGAGCAGCTCGTGGTTCGCCTCGTCGCCGATTGCGTGCACGGCGAGCTGCATGCCGTGATCGTGGGCCCAGGCGAGCTGCCGGCGGAAGGCGTCGAGGTCGGCGGCCTGGCCCGAGCGCAGGCCGCGCGGGTACTTCTCATCCGGCGAAGCGTCGGCGTAGGGGGCGTGCATGTAGGCGGTCCGGCTGCCGAGCGAACCATCCATGAACGCCTTGTAGCCGGCGACCCGGAAGGATTCGTCCGCGCTCTTGTTGATCTGCCGAATCCGATCCCAACTGCCGGCGAAAACCTCGGCGGTGTAGAAGCTGTACACGCGCAGCGTCAGGTCGCCGCGCTTGTGCGCCGCGAGCAGCACGTCGTAGTCGTCGGGATCGGTCATGTCGTGAATGCCGGTGATGCCCCAGGCATTCAGCGCCTTGGCGGCCAGTATGAGGGCAGCGTACTTGTCCTTGTCGCTCGGCTCGGGGATGTGTCGGCTGACGAGCTCCATGGCCGCGTCCTTGAGGATGCCGGTCGGTTCGCCCGTGCCGGGGTCGCGCTCGATCTCGCCGCCGGGGGGGTCCGGTGGACCGGATCGGTCGATGCGCGCGTACTTGAGGGCGACCGAGTTCGCGAGCCCCTGGTGCAGATCGGTGCGCGTCAGGAAGACGGGGTTGCCCGGCGTGACAGGATCGATCCATTCCTTGCGCGGCTCTTCGGGCTTGTCCCAACTTTCGACGGTGTACTGGCCGCCGAGGATCCACTTGCCCGGCGGGCAATCGGCGGTCGCGGCGGCAACAGCGTTGATGAAGCGTTCCTTGCCGCCGGCCTGGCGCAGGTCGAGCCGCGTCAGTTGGAGGCCGGTGGCGAGGATGTGCGTGTGCGAGTCGGTGATGCCGGGGATGACCCGCCGGCCGCCGGCGTCCATGACGCGGGTCGCCGGTCCGGCCAAGGCGCAGATGTCGTCGTTGCTTCCGACCGTCGTAATGGTCGAGGCGGTGATGGCGATCGCCTCTGCGTCGGCGGCGTCTTTGACGCCTGTCCAGACGGCGGCGTTGACGATAATGATATCGGGAGGAGGGTTTTCCACAGCTTGGTTCCTGTCCTGATCCGCGCCGGCGGCGCTCGCAAAGAGCGCGAGTAGCGCGGCGCATAACGCGAGTGTGAGTGCAGTTGCGGCATGCTGGCCGGTCATGACGGCGACTCCGAATGCCCTCGTTGAATCCGATGACGCGATGAGGGCATGTTGGACGTGACGGCGGCGACCGTCAAGGCGAAGTGTGCCAGGCGATTTGCTGGCGACAGGGCAGGGCTTGCGGTAGCCTTACGCCCGCATTGGCGCCGAACTGACAGGGCGCGGGTCAGCGCCAGCATCAGAGCCGCGACCGTGACGGTGCGGACTCATTCGGCAACGGTACATTGCCGATAACCATGCGCGCGAACAGCAGGATTGTCCCGATGCATCGGGACGAAGGAGTGGATGTAAAGTCACCGCTTCAAGTGTCGGCAGCCATCAGGGGCCTCCACGCTGGTGGAGGGCATGTTTGCCGGCCACAGTGCCTGTTTGCTTGGCGCTGCGATACGAGCGGAGCGGTGCGCGTGCTCGATAGGTAGTGAATGCGACGGTAACTGCGAAGGACGGGTTGACGTTGTATCCGCTTCCTGACGGGCGCGGCTCTGACGTCGGTTACGGTGCCGATCGGCAGTGAGGAGAGGCCGGATGAAAGCTGCTATGTGCGCGGTGGTAGCGCTCGGTCTGGTGCTGAGCGGCTGTTCGCTGGATAGCCGGGAGCAGCTTCGATCGCTCGATGCGTACATCGATCAGCATGCGCGGCAACGCGCGGCGCAGCCCGTCGCGCGCGTCGACTTTGCGCAAGCAGGCACCACATTCCGAGCCGCGACCGTCAGGGAGCGCACGTCGGTGATACCCGGCCAGTCCTCATCGCCGCGCTCTGCATCCGCCGATCCGCGTGCAGAGCCCGACGGGCGATTCCGTTTGGCGAGCATGCGGCCCGGTGGACTCGCGCAACAGGCATCGGCGAGCGCACCCGCCGACGACTTTGCGTTGATGCTGTTCCAGGATCAATCCGAGGCGGAGGAGACCAGCGGCGCAGGCGAAAGCCGCGGGCCACTTCCAAGCTTCTGGGACACGGTGAGCCGCGATCTTCACTCACTGCCGGAGGACTTGTGGAGCGATACCAAGGGCGTCTACACGTCAGTGCCGAATCTTGTCATTCTCGGCCTGACCTACGGCGGGTCGCTGGCGTTGCAGGAGTCCGGGCCGGATGACTCGATCGAGCACTCGCTGCGGCACAAGAACATTCTCTCCGGGCCGGCCAGCGACTTTTTCTCCTCCGCGGGGAGTCCGATCACGCATTTCGGGCTGGCCGGCATCTGGTATCTCGTCGGCCAGCAGCGGCAGGACGACAAGACGTACGAGGTCGGCCGGACATTGTTCAGCGCGCTCATCATCAACGGCCTGACGACGATGGCCGGCCAGGTTGCGACGTACGAGGATGCGCCGAACGGCGAGCCGTTGACCTTTCCGAGCGGGCATACGTCGAGTTCGTTCACGTTCGCTTCGGTGATGCACGAAGCATACGGCCCGTGGGTGGGCGTGCCGCTGTACGCGCTGAGCGCGATGGTCGCGGTGGAGCGGCTTGACGACCAGGAGCACTACTTTTCCGACGTGATCATGGGCGGGGTGATGGGCCTGGTGATCGGCCACTCGGTGGCGTCCGAGCACGACCTGGAGATCTTCGGCGGCAAGATCGTCCCCTACGCCGACCCCTACACCGGCTCGAGCGGCATCGCCTGGCACGTGCAGTTTTGAATGACCGTGGGCGAACGCGCGCCGGCGTGTCAGAGCCGCGACCGTCTGCGATAACCCCGCGGCGCTCAGCCACGCACCCTGACCCAGGAACTGATACCTCCGCCGGGTCCGCGTCGGTTGCCTCATTCGCCTGGGGTCGTTGTTGCCGCATTTGCCTTGCATTGCTCACGCAGGGCATCATCCGCGGCAATCGCGTCATCGAGCTGCCACCACCAGTAGAGAGCCTTCATTCCGAAGCCCGAACAGGTGGAATCGAAGAGCTCCTCCAACGTGGTCACGTCGCCAGGGACGTACCATACAAAACGCGAAACGAATATCGACCGATCCGAGAACGCCGGCTCCGGCTCAATGAGGAAAAGAAACGGACCGCGGCCCGGGCAATCAATGGGCCTGATCGTCGGCCACCGGCCGGCGGGATCCGTCGGCAATTCGCCGCGCCGCCATTCGTCGTCGTTGTAAGCGGCCAATTCCTCTTGCGTCCGTGGCAGTCGGCCGAAGTGCTCGACATGATATTGGATCGCGTTCCCGTAGAGGAGCATTCTCAAGGTGCGCGGGATGCCGAACTGCCACTCGCGGATGCCTATCAGCACGATGAGCGGTAGGCACACCGCGAGAAGTGTCAGCAGGACCCTCCGGCGCCGTTTACCTTTCGCAGCCATCGAAGTCCATCCTGCCTGAGGGGCTACTCCTTCGGAGGAAGCCGAAGCAGGGCCATGCGCACCGGCAGCAACGCTCTTTCGTCATCAGATGATATACCGTCGTCCGATAAACGCGACAACGCTATTCCGTGCTTGGACTTGTCGGTAGCGACGAGTGTGGAGCCGGAGGAGGATGCCCGACGGTTGAAATGCGCGAGGGCGGTCGGTTTTAGGACGTTGGCGCAGGTAGAGCCAACTCTCGTCGCCATTGCGTGGCGGCAAAGGGCACGCGTATTGGATACTTGCCCTGTCACCGGAGCAGCGATGCTGCTCCAACGCAGAGTCAACCGTGGCAGAACACATGGCGTGACGCTCGACCGTCAGCGGCGCGACAGCCAGCGTCTGGCTGGCCGCCGGCGGGTCCTCGATCGGGCCATGCCCGGTGGCGCTGCAATGGGGTCAAGGGGACTGGCAAGCTCGACGATATCATAGCGGTACCGAGCGCAGGCTCCGCGCGGGCGGAAGC
>JBECKQ010000435.1:0-5251 GCA_040235375.1 Phycisphaerae bacterium
CCACGCATTACCGCTTTCGTCGCCGTCACGCTGATCGCCCTGGCCGCGCGCCTCGCCTACGTCCTCCTCATCGCCGGCCCCGCACTACCCGCCGATCTGCCCTACGATGACGAACATTGGTATTGGAAGCTCGCCGAGTCGCTGCATGACGGACACGGCCTCGTCGGCGAGTTCGGCCACCGCGCCGAGCGCATGCCGCTCTACCCCGCCTTCCTCGCCATCTTTGCGGGTCAGGACACCGGCATCCGCGACGTCCGCATCGCCCAGTGTTTCCTCGGCGCCTTGGCCGCCGGTTTGACCTACCTGCTCGCGCACAGGATCGCCGGCTGCACGGCTGGCTGGCTTGCCGGCCTGATCGTTGCGCTCGACCCCGCACTCGTCGGCAGCGCGTCGTTGCTTCTCAGCGAGACGCTTTTCGTCACCGCCCTGACCGCACTCTGGCTGGCGGCCTGGCCCCTCGAAGGCGGCACGGTCTGGCGATGGGTCGCCGTCGCCGCGCTCGCCATTGTCTGCATCTATCTTCGCGAGGCCTCGCTCGCCTTCGTCATCATCCTTCTCGCGTACATCATTATCGTCCGGCGTGACCGGCGGGCGCTCGCCGGCTGTGTGTCCGTCGCGCTCGCCATCGTGTTGTCGCTCGTCCCTTGGGCAATTCGCAATCGCGAAATGATCGGCCAATGGCGTTGGCTGACGACGCGCGGCGGCATCTCTCTTTACGACGGCGTTCGCCCGGGGGCGACAGGTGCTGGCGACCTTGCTTCCGTCAAGAGTGCCCCCCAGGTCGCGCACCTTTCCGAGGCCGCGTGGGACAACTGGTTCCGCGAGCACGCCTGGCAGGCGATTCGCAACGATCCGCTGCGCGTTCTCGGTCTTGTCCCCTCAAAGCTGGCCCGAACCTGGTCCCCCATCCCCCACGCTTTCGAGTCCCGCGCCATCCGGCTGGTCTTCGCCGTCTGGTATATCCCCTTCTACGTCTTTGCCTTCCTCGGCGGCTGGGCCATGCGCAAGCGACCGGTCGCTCTCCTCTATCTCCTCCTGCCGGCCATCGCGGTCACGCTGCTGCACAGCGTCTACGTCGGCAGCCTCCGCTACCGCCTGGGCGCCCTGCCCACGCTGGCCATTCTCGCCGCTGTTGGCCTCCTCTTTGTTTTCACGCGCCGCCGCGTTGCGACTGCACCCGAGTCGTAGTCACCGTCTCGACCGTACTCGCCATCCGCGACGCTGAGTAAGTCCACAATCAAGGCCTCGATCCTTACAGCGGCCCCGTTATCTCTTGAACAAACTGAGATACGTCCAGGGCATCCACCACGCCGTCCGCGTTGAAATCGAAGCACCCGCACTCGCACCGCGGGCAGATTGCTTCCTCCTGAAATACGACTCCGGAGGGACCGGCCACCTCGCCTGCGCAGCGAACGAGAACGCTGAAATCGATCAGGTCCACGTCGGTGTCTCCGTTGAAGTCGGGCGACGGCTGCCCCAGGCAGCACTCATCGGGAATGCCGTCTCCTATCGGAAACTCCGGGAAAACATCGTCACTCGGCCCGCTGTCAATGTCGCACTCGTCAGGAATGCCATTGTGGTTGCAGTCGGCGGCAGTGCCGCCGGCGATTTCGTCACCATCCGGGATCTGGTTGTCATTGCAGTCGATGAACGGGCAGGGTGTCGGCGAGTGCCCCCAATTGGCACTGGCCAAGACTACCGAGCGATCCGCCGTGGTCACCGTGCCACTGCGATCGACATCGGATGCCGGCGTCGAGGCTTCGTCGGCTCGCTTGCCCATGTCCGAATCGATCACAACCAAATCATGCGTTCCGACGACCCCGTCGCCATCCACATCGGCCTCGTTGTAGCAGACGCAGAACGACGCGTCCGCATCCGCGGCGCCTCCCGCTCCCACGCTGCCGGCCAAGTCAACCAGGTAGCAGGTCTCGTCCATCGGCATGCTCATCGAAAAGGACACTTCCACAACGTTGCCGCCGTCGGCAATCGCCCACGCGCCGGCGATGGACGGATCGACCGACACGGCGCCATCGTACATGGCCTGGTCAAACGTCACACGGAGATAAAGCCGTTGGCCGATCCCCGCAGTCAACATGCGTCCGTCGGTCTCATTGCCCTCGGTCACGTTGACGCCCAAGTCCGCGTTGACCGGTGTCCCGTGACTGCCATACGACCAAGCCTCCACGATTACCGGTGGACTGGCCAATGCAGCCTGACCCGCCCCCACAAACATCGCCGCACACAGTCCGAGCACCGCCGCACAAACGCACTGACGCTGAGACTTCATGACCACGCCTCCGTTTGCAGGGTTGCATGCACCGGCCACGAGCGCGCCGGCGCACCGCAACGGTGAATACTCGGGTTGACCTGGAACGAACCCACGTCGCGGAGCGCAAGTGCAAAGCCCACCTTTGCACGTTACAAGCATTGCGCCATCGAAGGCTCTGGTAGACTTGGAGCGGCAACACAGCGGTGAAACTGTCCGGCCCTTCGCCGCCGTCCGCTTCCACGGGACCGCGACGCCCTCGCCGTCGAGCTCACCGAGAGCCCTGCCTTCCCACTGCGCCATTCTATGATCTTGCCCGCGCCTTTCAAAGTCTTTTCTTCCAATACACCACACGGATACGAACAAACCAGAAGGCGAACGAACATCCCTCGTTCTCTTCCCCGCCCAGGTTCCCATTTGCGCTACACTCCGGACACCTCTCGGATGGGAGATTGCCAAGATCAAAGCCCGCACCGACAAGGGACTCCGCGCTGGAAGGTGCATCATGCCCGTCGACTTGAACGGTCTGCTCCGTCAAGGCAAGACTGGTAACCGGTTTCCCAACAAGACCAATGCTCCCGCACGACCAGCGTGTTGTCAGCGATGCGATCCGTCGTGCCGATCATCGCGGCTGCGCACGTATGTCCCCCCGCCCACAACTGAAAACTGAACACTGAAACTCAGTTGATTTTCCCACTTGCAACTTCCGCCGATGACGCTATACTCCGCCTTTTCGTTCGTAGTACGCGTGTTTTTCTCGTAAACGGAGCATCTGAATTGCTCGAATGTAATGCGATACATCCAACTGACGATCCGACCGCCGCCGGCCTGTCCTGGCGCGACAGGTCCGCTGGTCTATCAGCGGTCGTGATCAGTCGGCTTCAGATGCTGCAGTTCCGGCCACCAGGCCCATAGGCGGCGCGTCAAGGCGCGTAGGTAATCGCCTCGAGGGCCCCGAACTGCGGCGGCCTTCGGGGTTTTTTTGTGTCCCGACTTCGCCCGCGCATCGCGGGCCGGTCTGTACACCCGGCAATACTGCGCGCCTGCGTAAGTAGTAACTGAGTCTGGAGAACAAGCTTTGTTGGAAGGCATGTGGAAATCGATACGCTCGTCCGCGAGCCGGACGATTCCCCTGATACAAACCATGAAAGTCTTACGTACCTGGATTGAACGCGACCTGTCCGCGGCCGCTCGCGCCGGAAAGCTTTCGCCCGCCTTCGAGGTGGACGAAGCCGTCCACGTCGCCAGTGAGCTTCTGGACACCGGCCGCAGCCTGATCGTCACGGGTGAGCCCGGCGTCGGCAAGACGACGGTCATTCACGAGCTCATTCGCCGCGCGCAGGCCGGCCGCGGTCCGCAGCGGCTGGCCGGTCGCCGCGTCGTCGAGATCTCGCTGCGTCGCCGGGTGAGCAGCCTGGCCCGGCCGTACGATATCCACAGCGAGGTGCACAAGCTGGCCGAGGCCCTTCGCGGGCTTCGCCGGCCGCCGGTGCTCTTCATCCGCGACATCGACATCGCCCACCAGCTCAGCCTGGCGGACCGCCTGCCGTACCTCGGCGACGGCCCGATTCTTGCCGAGGGTTCGGAACACGCGGTGTCGGCCATGCTCGAGGAAGACGCCGCGCTGCGGCAGCAATTCGCGCCCCTGGCGATCGAGGAGCCCTCGCTGGAACGAGCCGAGCGCATCCTGCGGGCCTGGGCGGAACATGCCGATCGCCATTCGCGCCGGTTCGGCGCCGATGCCATCGAGCACGCCCTCGTCCTGACGCACCGTTTCCAGTCGCGCAGCCGGCTGCCGCACAAGGCAATCGAACTGCTCGACCAGTCGGCGGCCGAGGCGCCTCGCGGCGGAACCGTGACGCGTGCGCACGTGATCCAGCGATTCTGCGCGTTGCACCGCGTGCCCCGCGTACTGGTGGACGCTGATCATGCGCTCGACCTTGTTCGGGTCGAGTCGCTGTTCGCCCTCAACGTCTTCGGCCAGCCCGAAGCCGTGCGTTCGATTGTCGACATGATCGGCGTGCTCAAGGCCGGCCTGTCGGACTTGCGCCGGCCGCTCGGCACCTTGCTGCTCGTCGGGCCGACGGGCGTGGGCAAAACGTATGTCGCCCAACTCGTCGCCGAGGTTCTCTTCGGCCGGCGCGACCGCCTCGTACGGGTCAACATGGCCGACTACCCCGGCTCCGGCGACGCCGCTCACCTGTTCGGATCACCTGACGCGACGCGCAAGGCGGCAGAACGGGGCGTGCTGACCAACCGGCTGGCGGGCCACCCGTTCGCCGTGCTGCTGCTCGACGAGTTCGAGAAGGCGCACACGGAAGTGCACGATCGCTTCCTTCAGCTAATTGACGAAGGAGCGTTCATCAACGGCGCCGGCGAGACGGTATCGTGCCGCTCGTTGATCGTCATCGCGACGTCCAACGCCGGCTACGATCACCTGGGGCTGAAGCACTTCGGCTTCGCCGCGGGCTCCGGCGATAGTGCGCGGGTCAACCTGGAAGCACGCTTCCGGTTCGAACTGCTTAACCGTTTCGACCGCGTGGTGCACTTCGCGCCGCTGTCGCAGGACGATGTGCGCAACGTCGCCCTCGCGGAGATCGGCCGGCTGCCCGGCCGGATTGGACTCCGGCAGCGCCGCCTCCGAGTCGAGGTCGAGCGCCGCGTCATCGACTGGATCGTCGACCGTGGCTACGACCCCGCCGCCGGCGCCCGCAACATCCGCCGGGCGATCGAGCAGCACGTGACGGCCGCCCTGGCGCGCGTGCTGTCCCAGAGCCCGCCGGCGGAAGGCTCGCGCCTTCGGCTCGTGCTCCGCGACGGCGTCATCGTCGGCCGCGTGATCCCACCGGCTGCAGAAGGTTGGAAGGGCGACGCCCCATGCGGTGAACCGCCCGCGCTGCACAAGCCGCGTTCGCGTTCCCCCGTCCTGCATCCGCCATACTCATGGCGCCGCTGGACGCGAACGCCGACGTAACTGGTGTGTTG
>JBECKQ010000289.1:0-4627 GCA_040235375.1 Phycisphaerae bacterium
CCGCGACCACGTCGGCGTCGACCACCCACTTGCCCGTGTGGCGGTGCTCGGCCAGCTCGAACATAGGATCGAGCATCAGCTCCTCGGTGACGGCGCGCAGAGCCCGGGCCCCGGTATCGCGCTCCATAGCCTTCTGGGCGATCAACTGCAACGCCTCGTCGGAGAAGGTCAACTCGCAACCTTCCAGCTCGAACATCTTCGCGTACTGCCGCACGAGGGCATTGGCCGGCTCCGTCAGGATGCGAACCAGCATCTGCGACGTCATCGGATCGAGCGTGGCGATCACGGGCAACCGGCCGACCAGCTCGGGGATCATCCCGTACTCGATCAGGTCCTCCGGCGTCACCTGCCGCAGAACCTCGGCCTCCTCCTCCGGCCGGGAGACCGCCTTGCCCTCGTTCGCGAACCCGATGCAGCTCTTGCCCACCCGCCGGCGGATGATGTCGGTGAGCCCGACGAACGTGCCGCCACAGATGAACAGGATGTTGCTCGTGTCCATCTGGATGTACTGCTGCTCAGGGTGCTTGCGCCCGCCCTGCGGCGGGATGTTCGAAATCGTCCCCTCGAGCATCTTGAGCAGCGCCTGCTGTACGCCCTCGCCGGACACGTCGCGGGTGATGCTGACGTTCTGCGTGGTCCGGCCGATCTTGTCGATCTCGTCGATGTAGACGATGCCGCGCTGGGCGAGCTCGAGGTCGTAATCCGCCGCCTGCAACAGCCGGAGCAGGATGTTCTCGACATCCTCACCGACGTATCCGGCCTCGGTGAGCGTGGTCGCGTCGCCGATGGCGAAGGGTACGTTCAGAATCCGGGCGAGCGTCCGGGCGAGCAGTGTCTTGCCGCAGCCGGTCGGGCCGACGAGCAGCAGGTTGGACTTGTCCAGCTCGACGTCGTCCTTCGAAGCGCTGTCCACGTGATCCAGCCGGCGATAGTGCACGTAAAGGGCGACGGCCAGCGCCTTTTTTGCGTGGTCCTGGCCGACGACGTAGGTGTCGAGAAACTCGGTGATCTGCCGCGGCTTGGGGATGGTGCCGACCACCGCCCGGGCGGCCGATGTCTTGCGGATCTCCTGGCGGATGATGTTGTGGCACAGCTCCACGCAGGACTTGCAGATATAAACGTCCTTGGGCCCCTCGACCATGGGGCCGGCCTCCCGCTGGCCCTTGCCGCAGAAGCTGCACATGCTCTGACGGCGTCCGCCGCCGCTGCCGCGGGAACCCCCACCTGAATCTCGCGTGCCTGCCATATCACGGCCTCTCTGGGAACGTCCGGGCGATCATATCGCCGCGTTTGACGACTATATCGTCAGGAATCGGGCCTGCACACCAGAAACCCGCCTCCTGCACGGTGAAATCACTGATTTTCGCTTCGCCCACTGCTGGAAAAACTCTCCGCCATGCGTTGAATCGCCTTCTGCCGGAGCGTGCGGAATTCCCTGTCGGTCAGGTCGCCGCAGCGGTGCAACTCCGCCAGCGTGTCCAGATCCCAGCCCATCGCGTCCCGTTTGTCCCTGCCGCGGACCCGCTTGCGGAATACGTAGATGGCGATCGCGAGCGCCACGAATGCCAGCATGATCGCCAGACCCCAGGCCGCCAGGGTCAAGAGATTCTCCGCGTCTGTTGCGGCCAGACAGGGGGTCACGATCCGGCCCTCGCATAATAGATACGGATGAAGCTGTCAGGAGCCCCCGCCGTCGCGTTGCATCGTGCACGGCATCTAGCGATGTTGGACGAGATCCTCCCCTTTAGTCCGTCTGCTTCCGGAAGGGCCCGCCTCATCGGCCCACCAGGCAATGCTAGCTGCCCGGCAACCGCCATTCAACCGCTTTCAGCGGAAGTGGCAGGGCATCTCGCCCGTGATTCCCAGGCTGGAAGCCCGTGGCCGCAACAGCTGCCGATGCCACAAACGCGGCCTGCGCCCGATGTGCATGGGCGCTGCCCAGTTGAGTAGCTGGACGGACGAGTTTCAGATGCTACGCGCCCAGTGGTAGCGGCCCTTCCACCAGCTTGGATGCATTGCGCCGGCGGTGCTCGACAAGCTGCGCGGCAATGCTGACGGCGATCTCCGGAACCGTTACCGCTCCGATCGACAGGCCGATGGGCGTGTGAACCTGGTCCAGCACATCCTGCGACACGCCGGCCTCCGCCAGGTCTCGCAGAATCATCCTTGACTTGCGCCTGCTGCCGATCAATCCGATGTAACCCGCCGAACTGCGGACGACGGCCTCCAACGCCTGGTGATCGTGCCGGTGGCCGCGGGTGACGATCACGACGTAGCACGCCGCGTCGAGCGGGTAGCGCCGCAGCGCCGTAGCGATGTCATCGACCACCAGCTCGACGCTCGGATCGAACCGTTGCGGCGAGACGAAATCCGCCCGATCGTCAATCACCACCACGTGAAAGTCGAGCTTGACGGCCAGCTCCGCCACCGCCTGACCAACATGCCCGGCTCCGGCGATCAGGAGCGTCGGCGGCACTTCGAGATGCACGTGGTACGCGACCTCCTGATCGTGCTCGCGAACGTGCAACGGGAACGTGGCCGGTCGCCGCGCGGCGGCCAGCCCCAGCGCGGCGCGATAAGGTCCAGCGTTGGCGCTATTCACCGGCTGCATGGCGACGGTCATTCGCCCGCCGCAGATCAAACCGTCGTCCCAGCCGTAATCGTGGTTGAGCTGGAAGTCGAGCAGAGCGGGTTCGCCGCGTTGCAGATAATGAAAAGCCTGCTTGCGGACCTCGGCCTCGACACAGCCGCCGCCCAGGGTTCCGACGGTGGACATGTCGGCGCGTACGAGCATCGCAGCGCCGGGCGATTGCGGCGTCGAGCCCTTCGTCTGCACGACGGCGCAGAGCCCGACTGTGCCGCCGGCGTCCACGTCGGCGATCAACTGTTTCAAGAGGGGGACCAAGTCACTCACGGGCTCTTCTTATGCCCGGCAACGAGCCGCGTCAAACGGGCACGCGAGCGTTCGTGCGTTGTGGGCGGCAACGACGCACCACGGTCGTCTGCAGGACTGTCGTGTGCGGGTTCCGGAGGAGCACTGCTCAAGAGCAGTGGCACACGGTGACAAGAGTGCTTCACTGGGCGGCTTTGCGTTTGGGGCGCAGGATGGCTTCGGCGGCGGGGGAGTCCCGCATCGGCAGCGACGTGCGATGGATGCCGTCGAACGACTCCAGCGCGCCCGCCACGGCCGGCGCCGTCGGAACGAGGCCGATCTCGCCTACGCCGCGCGCCCCGTAGGCCGTTTCCGGATCGGGCGTCTCCACGAAGATCACCTCCACTTTTGGCATCTGGTGCGCGCGAAGCACGCGGAGCGACTTGAGCGTCCTGTTGACCAGATGCCCGCCTTCGGTGGGGAAGTCCTCGGTCAACGCATACCCGAGGCCCATGTGGATGGACCCTTCCATTTGCCCCTCGAGCAGTGTCGGGTTGATCGCGCGGCCCACGTCGTGCGCGGCGACGACCCTGTCCACGCGGCCGTCGTCGTCGAGGATGACCACTTGCGTTGCGAAGCCGTACGACAGGTGCGTCTTCGGCTCGGGAACATCTGCGCCGAGCTTGGTCGTGTACGTGCAGGCGTACTCGCCGCGGAACTCCTGCCCGACCAGGTCGCTCAGCGATTTTCCGGCGTCCAACTCGGCGCGCAACCGCCGGGCGGCCTGCATGATGGACAGCGCGGCGAGCACGGTCCCGCGACTGCCGGTGGTCTGGCCGCAATCCACGTTCGCGGACGTGTCGGTCGTCGCCGCGAAGATGCTCGGCGGCAGGCTGGTTTCCTCGCACGCGGTCTGAATCGAGACGGTGAACAGGCCCTGGCCCATCTCGGTGAAGCCGGTGCGGATGGTCACGCGGTCGGGAGCCTCGACGCGAAGCACGGCCTTGCCCTCATCGGGCATGCCGTTGCCGATGCCCACGTTCTTGATCGCGCAGGCGATGCCGGCGTACTTCGCCCTGCGATACGCATCCTTGACCGCCAGCAGCGTCTCCTTGAGGCCGAACGGCTTGTCCAGCTTCTGGCCGGTGCTGAAGCGGTCGCCCTGCACGAGCACGTTTCGCCAGCGGATTTCCCAGCTGTCGATGCCGACCTTCTGGGCCAGTCGATCGAGGCAGCGCTCGACGGCGAACGCCGCCTGGTTCGCGCCGAAGCCGCGCATCGCCCCGCACGGCGGGTTGTTCGTGTAAACCGCGAGCGACTCCACGTCGACGTTCTCGACGCGGTACGGCCCAACGGCATGACCGGCGGCCCGTTCGAGCACTTTCGCACCGACCGAGGCGTACGCTCCCTTGTCGCCGAGCATACGCACGTGAATGCCCGTCAGCCGTCCTTCGGCGTCGCACCCCGCCTTTATGTTGATGCGGATCGGGTGGCGCTTCGGATGGATGCGGAAACTCTCCTCACGCGTCAGCGTGCACGCGACCGGCTTGCCACATAGAACCGCGGCCAGGGCGGTCTGCGCCTGGATGCTCATGTCCTCCTTGCCGCCGAACGCGCCGCCGTTCGAGACCAGCTCGGCCTGCACGCGCTCGCGGTCCCAGCCGAGCACCGATGCGACCTGCCGCTGGTCGTCGAAAACGCCCTGGCCCTGCGTGAGCAGCCGCAACGTTTTGACGCGCCCGCCGTCATCGGTTT
>JBECKQ010000352.1:0-3430 GCA_040235375.1 Phycisphaerae bacterium
AAGAAACATGAGCGTGGCCGCGGCCCGCCGTTCGCCCCTGTAAAGCACGCCTGGAACTCCGCCACATCGGCGAGATCGACGTCACCGTCGCGATCCGCGTCGCCCAGCGCCGGATAGACGTCGGCCAAGGCGTCAATCTCGCCGGCGTTCGCCAGGGGGGCAATCTCGCCGGCGTCGGAATACTCGCTCGAGAGGTACACGTACTGAATGCGTCGCATGCCGGATTCGCCCAGGTCGAAGCCGGTTCCGCCACCGGACCATTCATAGAGGTCGATGGCGTCCGCGGCGAAGAGACCCGCGAAGTCATCCAGCCCTAGCGCCGGATCGACTGGAATCGTGAAGTCCTTCGCCGCGCCCCAGTCGCCGGCGCCGCGGTCCCAGTCGTAGGCGTTCGTGGGAAAACACGAGTCGGCGTAGGGCCCTTCGGCATACACGAACCACTCGTCCGGATCGGTGTCAGGCATGCCGATACCTGTCGAGCTGACGGCCACGGTCACCGGCTCTTCAATGACGACGCCGATGCCCAGGTAGTAGCTCTCCATATCGGTGTCGGGGCCGACCGACTCCGAGCCCTGAAAGAAGGCGTTGCCGAAGACGAGCAGATCGACGCCGTACGGGTTGCGAGGATCATCCTCGACCGGCTCATTGAACTTGATGATCACGTACTGGTCCGACGGAATCGTGGTGATGACCTTGTTGCCGGCGGGGGCATCAAGATTGAACGGTCCGCCCGCGAGCGAAGCGATAAACTGCTCGCCCACTTTGTTGTCGTAGAACGTCACCGTCGGCGGTCCCAGCATCGCCGCGGGGTCGTTGTACAGCCCGCTGCCGTCAAGCTCCGGGCTGTGCGCAACGACCTGGTCGGCCCAGGGGTCGGCCGCCCACGTCGAGGCGGTGATAAGCAGAAGCACCGTGCCGGCTGCTATGCCACAGCATGTCACTTTCCTGGCGGACGCCCGCGACGGCGGATATCGCCGGCGAGTGTGCATCAGCACGATCGATCCCGCCAGAAGCAGCAGCAGCGACGCCGGTTCGGGCACCGGCGGCCCCGCGCGGCCGTACACCCAGCCGTCGGCAAAGCCGTCCTCCACCGTGCGCTGGCTTGCGCCGGTGTCGGACAGGATCCACGGCGCCGACTCGCCGTCGCGCTCCCAGTAGTGCCACCAGTCCTCGCCTCCGCCCCATCCCGCGTTGCTGTGACCGTCGAACGAAATGCCGTCGATGTATGTGCCCTCGTACAACCGGCTGGTTTCCAGCGTCGTGTTCTGCTCGACGAGACCCAGCAGCTCCAGGCCACTGATGGTGTCCCCCGGCGACTGGCCGAACCCGACGTCGAACGTGTACGAAGCCCCGTCCTTGAAATCGAGCAGCAGCTTTGCGTGATTGACGCCGCTACCGACGACGATAACCGTCGCAAAAGCGATGGGATTGAATAATACGCTTGCGGCGATGGCCGGGACGCACGATGCGATCCACTTCTTCACGATGCACGCTCCTTTGCCAAGGAGTGAGCGTCGGGCGGGCGCGCTGATCGCGGCCGGAGCGCGCCGCGAACTTGCGGCGCACAAGTGGCGCGATTGCCATGACGATGGATGGCGGTTTCGCGGAGGTGACCACCGACCTTGCCCTCGAAGGCGCTGGCCCGACGTTGGAACGGTTGACCTGGCCGGTCTCCTGACTTCCGGGCCCGCCGATCGACGATCGACGCCTACCGGCCGCGCCTTCTCACCCGCCTCGGGCGGGCAATGGCAAAGTGCGGCGTTCGTTCCCGGTCACAGTAGCGGGGCTGTTCCGGACTTGCACCGGATTCCCGATTCTGCCCGGCGCATCCGGCGCCGGGCCACCAGTAACCTGACCGCGGTATCTAACGCGACCGCCCACGGCGGTCAAGATAATTCCGCCATAGGTCGCATTCAGTCGAAGAAGCGGAAGCGGAAGATGGCCCACAGGGCGGCGAGGCCGTCGCGCCAGGTGATCTTCTTGCCCTCGGCGTAGTCGCGGCCGGCGTAGCTGATGCCCACCTCGAAAACCCGCCACCGCCCGCGGGCGACCCGCGCCGTCAGCTCCGGCTCGATCGTGAAGCTGTTGCTCACCAGCTTCATCGATTGAACGACCTCGCGCCGGAAAACCTTGTAGCACGTCTCCATGTCGGTGAGGTTCAGATTCGTCATCATGTTCGACAACGTGGTGAGGAGCCGGTTGCCGATCATGTGCCAGTACAGATGGACGCGGTGAGCCTCGGAACCGACGAACCGCGAGCCATACACCACGTCGGCCTTGCCGGCCAGGATCGGCTTGAGCAGTTGCGGATAGTCGTTCGGGTCGTACTCGAGGTCCGCGTCCTGGATCAGGACGATGTCGCCGGTCGCCAGCGCGAAGCCGGCGCGGACGGCAGCCCCCTTGCCCATGTTCCGCGCCTGGAGCTGCACGGTGATGTTCTCCTGCGGCCAGCGGTCCTTGATCGGCTCGTACAGATCGCGCGTCCCGTCGGTGCTGCCGTCGTCTACGAGGATCAGCTCGCGCTCGAGTCCGGTCTCGACAGCCAGCACACGGGCGATCAATTCCTCCAGCGTGGCCTTCTCGTTGTAAACCGGAATAACGACGGAGAGCTTGTTCATCGCTGCCTCGCGGACGTCACGGCAGGCTCGCAGGTTCTTCGGTGCTGGGCGCGTGGCAGCGGGTGGCACTCCGATCATTGATCGTCGAAAACGGTGAACCCGCACGCGACCAGGTCCTGGATGTCGATCATGCCGACGAGCCTGTCTTCATTATCGACCACCGGCAGCTCATCGATCCGGTAGGATTGCATGGTGCGGACGGCGGAGCCCACGAGATCGTCGGAGCGGGCGAATTTCGGCTGCGACGTCATCACGTCTTCCATGCGCAGCTCGAGCGGATTGCCGTCGTGGTGGAAGCAGCGGACGAAGTCGCCGTGCGTGAAGAAGCCGACCAGCCGGCCCTCCTCGCTCACGACGGCCGCCGCCCCCGCCCGCCGCGGTGCGGCACGCAGCACCTCGTAGTATCGCCCGACCGTCTCGTGCGGCCCGATAACCGGGCAGTCCGCGCCGGTGCGCATGATCTCGTGCACCTTCATCAGGCTCCGGCCCAGCGCTCCGCCGGGATGAAACGCGGCGAACTGCTCGGCCTGCACGTTCTTGAGCTTCATCACGGTCAGCGCCAGTGCGTCGCCGACGGCCAGCATCGCCGTCGTGGACGAGCTCGGCGCCAGGCCCAGCGGACATGCCTCGGGCACGTCGCCGATGTTCACCACCGCGTCGGCAAGCTGAGCGCAGAGTGACCGCGGCCGGGCGGTCAGCAGAATGATCGAGCAGCCCAGCTTGCGGAACACCGGCAGCAGCTTGACGAGCTCCTGCGTCTCGCCGCTGTTGGACAGCGCCAGAATCAGGTCGTCCCGGCAGAGCATGCCCAG
>JBECKQ010000387.1:0-21761 GCA_040235375.1 Phycisphaerae bacterium
TGCCGGCTGCGGATTTGCCGGACGGTGTCGATGACGTTCTGGCTGTGGCCGTGCGCCGTGTCCACGACGAGCACGTCCACGTCGTGAGCGATGAGCGCGTCGGCGCGGTCGTAATCGTGCACGCCGATGGCGGCGCCGACGCGGAGCCGGCCGCGGTCGTCCTTGCAACTGTGGGTGAACTCGCGGCTGCGCTCGATGTCGCGCATGGTGATCAAGCCGGTGAGGCGGCGGTTTTCATCCACGAGCAGCAGTTTCTCGACCTTCGCCTTCTTGAGAATGCGCTCCGCCTCGTCGAGCGACGTGTCAGTACGGCCGACGACGAGCGGATCATGTGTCATGACGTCGCGGACGGCCAGATCGGGTGATTCGAGGAACTTGAGATCGCGGCGGGTGAGAATGCCGACCAGTTCCCCGTCGGCTTCGGTAATGGGCACGCCGGAGACGTTGTGCATCTGCATGATCTCGCGGGCGCGCTGCACGGTATCGTCCGGACGGAGAGTTACCGGGTCGAGGATGATGCCGCTTTCCGAGCGCTTGACCTTGCGGACCTCACGGCACTGGACTTCGACCGAGAGGTTGCGGTGGATAATGCCGATGCCGCCTTCCTCGGCGAGGGCGATCGCCAGGCGCGACTCCGTGACCGTGTCCATGGGGGCCGAGACCAGCGGGATGTTCAGGTGGATGTTGCGGGTCAGCCGCGTGCGGACATCGGCCCGGTCCGGCGTGACGGATGACCGGCGGGGCACGAGGAGAACGTCGTCAAACGTGATTGCGGGCCGGATCTTCTTGCCGGATGCGGCGGGGGCGGGTATTTCCACGCGATCGAGGTTCATGCAGTCGGTACTCTCTTGAATTGAGGAAGGTCACTCGCCGTATGTTATTGATACGGCAGGGTCCACAGGGCGTCAAGCGAAGAGGCGGCAGGGCATCGTCATTGGCGCAGCGCGGTCGGGAATTGTCGAAGGCGATGGTGACTTTCGCCCGGCAATGACGACCGGTGTTGGGCCACCTGCGGCGTTGCTCGACGGGTGGGCGACCGCCCGGCTACAACCATTTGTGGCGCGGTTCCGCGACAACGACAGGGGATTACACAGTTGACATTGGCGATCATCGGTGAGAGGCGGCAGCGGTTATCGTTCATGACGCATTGTTGTGTCGGGGCCGCGACGTTCGGCGTCGTGCTGGTCTGCGGTTGCGCGGGGAGCCGGACGGCGGGGCGGTCGAACTTCCAGCAGGCGGACCGCACTGGTGTTGTTGACCTGGGCCTGTATGCGGCGCCGGCCGGCGCAGAGCGTACGTATCGGCGGACACCGCTCGGCCGCGGACGCCAAAAGGCGACCGAATACAAGATCGTGCAAAAGGGGCGGCAACGTTACGAGGGCGATCTCGTCGGTGTGCACGTCGGTTCAATCGAGGTGTTCCTGGCGAAAACAAACGAGGCGCAAGGCGGTCCGAGCTTTCCGTGGCCCGATCCGCACGGGAAGACGCATGCCCCCTTCTTCCTGAAGCCGGATCCGCCCTTCGAGCGGGCTCCGCAGAAGCTGCGCGCGTGGCCGCCGTACTTCAACGAGACCGATGTATCCTACTACAACTGGGCGGGCGAGATGACACATAGTGGCACCGTGGGGTGCGAAACGGTGTTCGAGGGGTGGGAGGACGTGCGCGTCGGCCGGCACGTTTTCCAACGTTGCCCGCGGGTGCAGATTGACACGTGGCTGCGGCTCCCCTGGGTTGCGCGGCTGCACGTGATCGAGCAGGTGTGGCTGGCAGAGGGCGTGGGGATGGTGCGGCGCGAGGTGCAGTGGCGCGGCTGGGTGGCACTGCTCGTCCGCGTCAGCGGTGGGTGCATGTTCGAGCTGGTGTCTCCGATCGAGAAGCAGAAGAAGGCCGAAAACGCCCCACAAAACGAACCGCCGCCGTATTTCGGAAGCTGGTCATGCTGCGCCGTGTATATCCAGCCGTCGCTGCCCAAGCCGCAGCTTGCCGGCCTGATCATCGAAGCGGCAGCCGCAAATGGGGCGGCGGAAGAAGGTCAACGTGTTGCTGGCGCCGTCGATGGCTCCGTTGACGCTCCGTGACCGTGGCGGGCGTGGACCTCGATCAGCAGGTTCTTGATGGCGATCCGGCCGCTGCAATCGCCGTCATGCGAGGCTTCACTCACCTCCGCGCGCGCCGCGGCGAGCAGGTTGTAGGCGAGATGCGGTTCGAGGACGATGGCGTACGAGGGCGATTCCCGGCCGTTGTACAGTTCGGCCGAGAGGGTGCCGCTGGCATCCACCAGCGTTGACTGCTTGAGAATCCGTCGATTGGAATCCTGCACGAGCAGCTTGAGACCCAAGGTCGGCGTGGGCGTGGGATCGCTCGGCGGCTCGGCGAGCGAGTACTCGTACTGGCAGTCGAAGAGGATGTCGACGGGTAACGGCGCGTCGGTCGCGTTGTAGACGACCTGGCCGACCTGGAACTCGGCCCAGGCCGAGCCGCCGCCGGTCGTCGCCACGCGGCACGAAGCGGAGCCGCCGTCGCTCGCGGTCGACGAGGCCTCGGCATTGCCCGTCGAGTAGCGTTGGGCATCGGCAACGTTGAACGGCACATCGACCGGAAAAAGGATGGCCTGACCGGCCTTGAGTCCGCCGTCGATGCGATGGGTGCGGGCTTGCGGGAGCGTGACGGACTCGCCAAACCCGCTGCCGCCGCAACCGGCTAGCAGCAGGCTGCCGGCGAGGGTTGGATAAAACACCGCCCTGAGTATGCAGTTAGCTTTCATAGGCGACTTGACAGGTTGAATAACGGGTCTTCGAGTTGCGGCTCGCCGCCGCGCCGCAGATCATCATAGCGGGCGGCGGCGGCGGGACAACCGAAATGGCTGCGCGGAGGGGATGGTGGAGTGGCACGGGCATCTTGCCCGTGAACATGGGCTGGAAACCCATGCCGCAAACGCGGGCTGACCGCAGGAAGGGACATGGCGAAAGCAAAGCGGGAATTCGAGTATTCCGTGGTCGACGCGTTCACGGCGAGGCCCTTTGCCGGCAACCCGGCGGGGGTCGTCTTCGCCGCGGACGGGCTCGACGACGAGCAGATGCGGGCGATCGCCGCCGAGTTCAATCTGAGCGAGACGACGTTCGTTCTCTCGGCCCAGCAGCCCGGGGCGGCGGTGCGGTTCCGGTGGTTCACGCCCTCGGTCGAAGTTCGCATGTGCGGCCACGCGACGATCGGCGGCGTGCACGCGCTCGTCGAGCGCGGGCGGTTCGCCGGGCTTCTTCGCGAGCCGGGAACGCTGCTCGGGATCGAAACGCTGTCCGGCGTGCTGCACGCGCAGGGTGAGTTCGTGCCCGGCGGCGAGGGCAGCGCCATCTACTGGCTCGAGCTGCGCCGGCCGACGCTGCGGCCGATCGATTTCAACCGCGGCAAGCTCGCCGAAGCGGTGGGGATCGACGAGTCGTCGTTCGACAAGTCGTTGCCGATGGTGCTCACGCAGGATGACGACCTGATCGTCTTCGTGGAGACGTACGTCGCGCTGGTGGAGGCCCGGCCGCGTTTCGAGGACCTGGCCGCCTGGTGCACGAAGAAGAGTATTCGCGGCGTCTGCGTCGCGACGTTGAACACGCTGAGCTCGGCCGCCCAGGTGCAGTCGCGTTTCTTTGCGCCGACGTGCGGCGTCAACGAGGATCCAGTGACCGGCAGCGTGCACGGGCCGCTGGCGGCGTATCTGGTGGCGTACGACGTCGTGCCGCATTCCGGCAGCGTATCTGCGCTGACCTGCATTCAGGCGGTGCCGGGCGGCCGGGCCGGCCTGGTGAGGGCGATGGTCGAGAGGCAGCGCGGCGAGGGGTTTATTGTCCGCATCGGCGGCGAGTGCCGAACGATCATGCGCGGGACGCTGTTTGTGTGAGCCCACGATTCGGTGCCGCTGCGCGCAGTTTCGACCGCCAACAGCTCTCCCTTCGCCCCGCCGCGAGTTCGAACAGGCCATCGAGTGTCACACGCGTGGCATAGCCGCGGGTCCGCGGCCTGTTTCCGCTTCGCTGCGCCAGACCGTGCCACCCTGCAGATGTGGGATGTCGTCGAGTCACGCCCTTCTCAAAGAGCAGTGGCACACGGGGAGCGTAGCGGCACACGGCGCGGCGTCTTGTCGATTAACAGTGCGGGCTATCGGCGGCGGCGGGCGGGTTTGAAGCGGCCGCCCAGCGTGCGGCGCGTCGTGCCGCCGGCGGGGGCCATCAACCGTCCGGCCACGGCGTCGCCGGAGGTGACCTCGGCGGCCTCGGGCTCGCGTTTTTCCTCGGGCGGCGAGGCCTTGTAGCCGGAGTAACCCGCCTCGGGAATCTGCTTGTTGATGAGCATTTCGATCTCGGTCAGCAGCTTGCCCTCTTCGCGCGTGACCAGGCTGACGGCCTTGCCCCGCGAACCCATGCGGGCAGTCCGGCCGATGCGGTGCACGTATACCTCCGGATCGGGGGGCAGATCGTAATTGATGATGTGCGTGACATGGCGGACGTCGATGCCGCGCGAAGCGAGATCGGTGGCGATGAGCACGCGGACGCGCTTGTTGCGGAATCGGTCCATGACGCGGTCGCGTTTGCGCTGCATGAGGTCGCCGTGGATCTCCATGGCATCGACGCCGATGCCGTGCAGCCGGTGGGCGAGCCGGCGGGCCGCGGCCTTCGTGTTCGTGAAGACGATGGCGCTTTGCGGGTCATCCTGCTCGAGGATCGCCCGCAGGGCACGGAACTTGTCGCGCGGCTCGGCGGTGACGTACTGCTGCGTGACCTCCTCGACGGTGATCTCGTCGCGCGAGACGTCGAGCTCGACCGGCTTGTTGGTGAACCGCGACCCCAGCCGGCGAATTTCCTCGTCGATCGTGGCGGAGACGAAGATCGTCTGATGTTCCTGCCTGATCTCCGAGAGAATCCGGCGGATGTCGTCGCGGAAGCCGATGTCGAGCATCCGGTCCACCTCGTCGAGAATGACGACGCGGACGGTGGACAGATCGAGATTGCCGCGATTGATGAAATCCTGCACGCGGCCGGGCGTGCCGACGACAAAGTGCGGCTTGCGGCCGAGCTGGTGGGCCTGCTGCTGGATTCTCTGGCCGCCGTAAATGGCCACGCAGCGCAGGCCGGTGAATTCCGCCAGGCGGCGAAGCTCGGCGGTAACCTGCACGGCGAGCTCGCGGGTGGGCACGAGGCACAGGGCCTGAAGCCGGCCGGACTTGTCGATCCGCTGGAGCGTAGGGATGCCGAAGGCGGCGGTCTTGCCCGTGCCGGTGCGGGCCTGGCCGATGATGTCATGGCCGTCGAGCGCGGGGGGGATCAGGGCCTTCTGGATGTCGGTCGGCTCTTCGAAGCCCATCTTGCCCAGGGCGACAAGGATGGGAGCTTCAACACCGAGCGCTTCAAATGCTTTGGGGACTTCGTGGTGCTTTTGCATGACTAGGGTATGCGTTCATCTTCCTTTTGCTAAACATATGATGTTAGCCGCAAGGGGCCCCGATCGCCAGCGAACCGAGCAGCGTGGCCCACCCCGCCGAGGTCGGAGCGGGGGGTGGCATCGTCGGGGGCAGGACATGGTACAGCATCATCACCTGGATGAAATTGAACAGCGTGTGGCCCACGATCGAGGGTACGATCGACCGGCGCCAGATCGCAAAGAGCGACCAGACAATCGCGGTTCCGGCCAGTGGGATCATCGCCGCCTCGACCTGCGTGGAGTGCATGGAAGCGAACACCGCGCAGGCGATGAGGATTGCGGCCGTCCACGAGCCGGTCAGTTTGCGGAGATGGCTGAGCAATACGCCGCGAAACAGCAACTCCTCATAGCAGGCCACGGCGAACATGACCGCGATCAGGAGCGCCGGATTCCAGTCGGGCACCATTTGCTCGATCTTCGCCGGGTTCGCTTGCAGCTCCTTGAAGCCCGCAGGCCAGAGCACCTCCATGGCGCCTGCGCATACGAAGAACGCGCCGAAGCTGGCCGCCGTCACCACCAGGCCAAGTGCGGCGTCCGCGAGCAGGTTGGAGGACTTCAGTCCGATTGACCGCAAGGGAGTGCCCAGCTCCGGGAACGCCATGGCCACGACCACAACGACGATCCATCCGGCGATCATCGTGACGATCAGCAGTGCAGACGTGTCATGGGCGAGCCGGTCGGTACCGACAATCATCTCTGCGACGGTGGAAATGGCGAAGATGGCCACGAGGAAACTGACCAGAACGATCAGCAGATTGATCGCCGCCCGGCCCTTCGTGATGCCCGGCAGCGTCATCGGGTTCACGGCTTGAGCGGGCCAGGCGCGCCCGATTTCCGCGGGACGGGCGAGGGGGATGTCGTGCTGCGCTGGAGAGTCGCCGGCGTCCTGCTCGTCGAAAGGTGTCGTCATGTTCGCTACAGTAAGCCGGATGGCGTTCGGCGTCGCCGGTCAGGCCGTATCGAGCATCTCCAGCATATCGTCGGGGATGTCGACGTTGGACGAAACGCTCTGGGCGTCGTCATGATCCTCGAGCGCTTCAAGCAGGCGTGTCACCTTTTTGGCGTCCTCCAGGCTGACGGTGACCGTGTTGGAAGCGACCATGGTGACATCGGCCGATTGCACGGGAACGCCGGCGGCTTCGATGGCCTCCTTGACGGTGAGGAACTGGTCCGGGTCGCAGGTGATTTCGTGATAGTCTTCGGAACTGTCGACGTCGTCGGCGCCCGCCTCGATGGCCAGCTCCATGATCCGGTCTTCACCGACGTCGCCGGCCTCGACGACGATGACGCCCTTCTGCGTGAACATCCAGGCCACGCTGTTGGGGGCGCCGAGGTTGCCGCCGGACCGTTCAAAGAGCTTCTTGATTTCAGGAGCGGTGCGGGCGCGGTTGTCGGTCAGGCAACGGCACATGATGGCGACGCCGCCGGGCCCGTACCCTTCGTAAATACACTCCTCGAAGTGCAGTCCTTCGAGCTCGCCGGTGCCCTTCTTGATGGCGCGCTCGATCGTGTCCTTGGGCATGTTGGCCGCCTTGGCCTTGTCGATGGCCAGTCGCAACCGCGGATTCCCATCCGGATCACCACCGCCGAGTTTGGCGGCGATGGTAACGTCCCTCGATACCTTGCTCCAGGCCTTGCCGCGCTTGGCGTCGAGCGCCGCCTTCTTGTGCTTGATTGTCGACCACTTGGAGTGACCCGACATTTCTTGATCCCCTTGATACTTCGCCGGACATCGTGACCGGAACTGATAGGCTGTATTCTAGCGGTACGGCGTGCCGCAATCGAGAGCCCCGCGGCGGACGCAGACGGTGCTCCGTTTACTGCGGGCGCGGGTTCGCTTCCACGACCGCGGCCACCGGCGGCTCCGTGCCCTGCTGAAGGGCGGTCAGCTTCGCCTGGGTGTTCTCGAGAATCTGCCGGTCGGCCGCACGCCGTTCGGCGTCGGTCCGCTGACCCGCGAGCTTCACGGCCTGCGACCACCATTGGCGCGCCGCATCCGCGTCGCCGGCTCGCCAGCAGGCATCGCCCAGATGATCGAGGATGACCGGGTCTTCGCCGAGGGCGGTGAAACGGGCCCGGTGGAGCCATTTCCGGGCCTCTTCGAACTGCCCTTCCTTGTATTTTACCCATCCATAGCTATCGAGAAAGGCGCCGTTGCGCGGGTCGTTGGACACGGCGTACCGCGTCATCTCGTCCGCCTTGTCGAGATTGGTGCCGCTGTCGGCATAGGTGTAGCCGAGGTCGTTGTTCAAGCCCACGTCCGTGGGACTTATCTCGTAGGCCAGTTGGAGAGCCTGCCGGGCGTCGATGGTGTCACCGGCCTCCTGGTGAACGAGGGAGAGGGCTTGCAAGTAGCTCTGCCTCTCTTCCAGGGAATTCGCCTCTGTGATCCAGCGGTTCAGCTTCTCGCGGGCCATCTGGAATCGCCTGGCCTTGACGAGCTGTTGGACCAGCGCCCCCCGCAGGAGCGGATCGCTGACAGACGAGGGCATGCCGGGTACGCCCTCCTCGAGCATCAGCCGGTTGAGCAGGCTGATGGCGTCGTTCGTCCGTCCGGCCGCGTCGTACGTCAGGTACACCTGTATCTCGAACTGGGTGGATTGGAACCCGGTCGGCGCGTTGTTGACGGCCAGCGCGATCGCCTCGTCGTAGCGGCCGATTGCGCGGAGCAACTCGATCAGCTTGACCTGCAGCTCGTTGTTGTCCGGGTCGTTCTCGAGCTGCCCGAGGATGACTTGAATCATCTCGGTGTGCTGATCGGGCGTAAGGTTTTTCCAAATCCGCTCATCGTGCTCGGTCCGCAGCCCGTTCGGCAGGCGCGACTGCCACAGCTTGGCCAGCTCGAAGGCCTTTTCGTCATGACCGGCGTCGTGCTCGATCTCGGCCAACTGGCGCAGGATGTCCGGCTCCTTCGGCTGGGCGTCCCGCCACTCTTCGAGCAGGTCGATTGCGGCCGTATATTCCTTCTGGACGCGGTAGGTTTCCAGGATCTGCTCGCGCAGAATATCGGCGACGCGGGCGTCAAGCCCCGGCTCGGCGAGAAGGTCCTTGGCTTCGTCGATCGCCTCGTCGAAGCGTTGGACGATCAACAGCAGGTCGATGAGCGAGAGCCGCCAGGACGAGCGATTCGGATGATGCTCGAGCAGCGACCGGAGCTGCTGCAGCGCCTCGTCGAACCGGAGATCCGTGCGGTAGGCGAGCACGAGCAGTTCGGCGGAGGCCTCGTGCCGCGGATCGAGGCTGATCGCCTGCTTAAGCAGATCGATCGCCTGTTTCGTTTCGTTCTGCTTGAGGTCCGCGGCGGCGATCAGGTGCAGCGTTTCGGCGTCCGGGCCGTTCTTTTTCACCGCGTCGACAAGCTCGTCGCGGAACTTCGTAAAGTCGGGCGCCGACGGATCAAGTTCGAGCGTCGCGAGACAGCGGGCGATGCGATTCGGCGAGGCGGACATCTGCTGGAGCGCGCTAATCTGCGCTGCGGCAGCCTGCCTGTCGCCGTCGGCGAAATGGATGAAAAAGAGCCGTTCGCGAGCAAGCTCGTTCAGGGGGTCGGCCTCGAGCAACGTTTCATACTGGCGCAAGGCCCGGTTCGCCTCGCCGCTGGCCTCGTAGGCTTCGGCCAATCGCTGCATCGCGTCGGTATTGGCCCGATTCAGTGCGATCGCCTTCTGGAAGTGCGTGATCGCCTTGTCGAACTCGTCGAGCCCGGCGTAGGCTTTGCCGATGGCCGTCTCGATGCGCGTATCCGGCTCGAGCGCCACGCCCTCGGGCGCCACTGCGGCAATCGCATCCTTCCAGCGGTAGTCGTGCAGATAAATGTCCGCGAGAGCGACCCGCGCCGGAATGTACGCCGGGCGAGCTTTGATCACGGCCGAGAACCACGCTGCGGCGCTGGCTTGTCCGGCCTGCGACGCAACCACACCGTGCAGATACGCCGAGGCGAACTGATCAGCCGGCAGCGCCTCCGGTGGGCGTGTCGCCAGGGCGTCCGCGGCGCCCGGCTCGGCGGCCAGTTTCCGGACTTTCTCGTGGGCAGTCTGTGCCTGATCCGGAGCGCGGCGCAGGGCGGCGGCCGCAACGTCAAGCGCTTCGTTCCAGCGCTGCTGCCTCACGAGCACGTCGAAAAGATGCCACCGCAGGTCATCGTTGTCCGGCAGCGCGTCCACCTTCTGCCGCAGGAACGACGCGGCTTGTTCGCCGCGGCCGAATCGTCCGAGCGCGTCGGCATAGGCGAGCGCCAGTTCCGTATCCTGCGGCGAGTCTGCCGCCAGTTGACGCAGGTCATCCAGGACGCCCTCCGGCCGGCCCATCCGCTTATATACGCGCGTCAGCAGGTCGACGGCGGAGCGATCGGTCTTGAGAAGCTGCCGAAGCTGAACGGCGGCGGTTTCGAGATCGCCGGCCTGAAACAGCAGGCGTGCGTAGTGATGTCGCGCTTCGTCGTCGAAGTCGCGGCCGGCATAAGCGCGGCGGAAGTAGTCCGCGGCCTGCTTGTATTTGCCCAATCGTTCGTAGGTCAGGGCGATCTGCTCGTTCGCTGATCCGTGGAGGTTGCTGAGCAGGTCGGCAAGCTCGGACGACAGCTCGTCCGCCGGCGCCGCGGCGACTTCCTCGTTGAATTGCTTGTACAACTCGATCGACGCCGACAGATAGCCTTCCGCTTGCAGGTATTCCGCGAGGTGGAAGCGGGCGAGGTTACGGTAGTCGCGCGAGCCGGAGTCGTACGCGGAGAGCAGGGCCAGCCGGTACTCGCGGATGGCCGTGTCCTTCTCAAACCGGCTCGCCGCCAGGCGGGCGAGCACGTAGTGACTGACGGCGTCGCTCGGATCGATGTCGATCGCCGCCTGGGCCTGCTCCTGTGCGCGGGCCGAGTTGCCGGCGCGCCACTGCGTGACCGCCATCTCGCGATGCAGCACGACGCTGTCCGGCTGGTAGCGCAAGGCGCGCTCGAGCTCGAGGGCGGCTTCCGTATATCGTCGTTCCCCGCGGAGGGAACGGGCGCGATCGAGCGATTGCGCGGCGCGCATTTCGAGCGGGGCCGGCCGGCCGGCACTGGTAGGGCGCGTCACCTGCGGCTTGATGTCGGCAAGGCGCAGAAAAGCCTTCGCAGGGTCGTATTGCGGCGCCGTCTGATCGGACTGGGCCTTCTGTTGGTCACGGGCGAACCTGGGATTCCGCTCCGTGCATCCGGTCAACGGCAGGCCGGCAAGGGCGCAGCACGCGATAAGCATGAGGGGACGCGAAAGGCCGTGTTCGCCCGCTCGGCCAACATTCATCTCTCAAACTCCTGCACCTGGGCTTGTTGCTGGTGAATTACTTCTTTCTGGCGACGCGGGAGCGTCTGGCGGAAGCTTTCGTTGTGGACTTTCTCGCCGCGGCCGGCTTCTTTTTGGACTTCGTCCGCGGTTTGGACGCTTTCGCGGGTTTCTGCTTTCCGTCGCGCGGGGCGGTCGCGGCGGCATGGGCTTCGAGATCCAGGCAGAACGTCTTGGCATCGGCGGCGCTGACGTGGCGCTCGAGGAAAGCCTGCACCTCTTCCACCGTGGCGTTGGGGTCGACGAGCCCTTCCCTGACCAGGCATTCCAGCATCATGTCGTTGATGGGGATGGCGTGACCGCCGAGGCTCCAGAGCAGCGTGGACGCCACGGCGTAGGGTGTTATTCCATCCAGGCCTTCGAGATAGCTCTTCATCTCGCGGATGCCCTTCGATTGGATGGACTCGAGGGAGACGGCGTACTCGCGCGCGTAGACGGCGTTAAGCACCTGCAAGAGGGCCTTGGCACGCTGAACCGGCCGCGGAATCTGCTGGGAGATGCAGTCGGCGATCTCCGCCGGCGTCGAAACGCGCAGCTCGTTGAAATCGACCAGCGCCTCGTTGATCTGCTTGAGCGCTTTCTCCGCCCGCGCGGTGGTCGTTTCCTGGCTGAGAACCGCCACGATCAACTGTTCCACGGGGTCGCCACGCTCGGGGATCGGTCGGGACGCCGTCTGCCGGAACTTGCCGTAGGCTTGTTTCAGCTTTTTGGCGTACTCAGTCCCCTTCCTCATCAATTCGCTCCGTCTGTTCGTTCATGTCCTCAATCAGATCGTCGTCCCGATCGGCCTCCTCCGGAGGAGGGGGCACCGAATCCTCAATGATCTGCATGATGCGCGCCGCCTTCTTGATGGAAGCGTCGGAGATGAATCTCAGCTCCGGGCAATGGCGCGCCCTGATGTTCTTTGCGACCTCCCGCTGGATCCGCCCCCGGGCATGCTCCAGGCCGCGCATGGTCGTGGTCTGGTCGGCGTCGTTGCCCATCACGCTCACGTACACCTTGGCCACCTGCAGGTCCGCGGAAAGCTCCACGCGCGTCACGCTCGCAAACGGGCTGATCCTCGGGTCACTGAGCTTGTTGGCGATCATCGCTCCGGTGATGGACCGAATGAGGCTCGCCATCTTGTCTCTTCGATACGACGCCATCCGCAAACACCTCGAGCGCCTAGAGCAGCTCCTTGTCGAAATCGAGCAGCGAGGCCGGAGCCGTCCGGCGAACGAGATCGACGATCCGCTCGAAGCTGCCGTGGATGTATTTCGAGTCGTTCGACACCATGGCCACGGCCAGCGTCGCAAGCCGCCTCGACTCGAGGTGATCCACCTCCGCGATGGAGACGTTGAACCGGTTGCGCACGCGCTCCTTGACGCTTTTCACCACGCGCCGCTTGTCTTTCAACGACTGCGCTTCGTACACAGCCAGCTCCAGCGTCAATACGCCGACATTCATGGTGATGACGGGCCACGAAGGCCCGACGTTACGTTTCGGACCCGCCGGTCATGAGGTTCGCCTCGTGACCTTGAGCGTGCCGTTTTCGATGCGCACCTCGAAAATCAGGTACGCGCCGGACGGTTCCCTGTAGAACGCTTTTCCCACTTTCTCCAGCGCGGACTTGATGTACTGCTGGTCGGGCTTCTCGCGCGTTTGGGGCACTTTCCAGAAGTTCAGCTCCGAGTCCACTGCGGTCGCATCCAGCTTGTAGGTGGTTTGCAGCGGGAGATTCATCTCCTCGAGACTCAGCGCTTTCGAATGAAAGAGGGCCGTAACCGGCGTCCAGGTTTCGCTGTAGACGTCCACGTCGTAGGTACGGATGACCTGAGTCTGATCGCGCACCTTGGCCACCCAGGTCTGCTCGCTGCCGTCGGGAACGAAGTAGTCGGCCAGCAGACGGGCGTCCCCGCCCTCGTACTCGATTTTGCGGCGCACGTCCGGGTAGCCGGGAAGGCGCATGAGTTCGACGTTGTCGATGGGCAGCGCGACGGCGACCAGGTATTTCCCCTTGGTCATCTTGATCGCGCGGTTCGTCTTGTTGTCGTAGGGATCGGGGTTCGGATGGTCGAGGATGGCAGGCTCGTCGTACCTTATCCTCTGGCCCTCCTTGACTTCCATCGTGTAGATCGACGCCCCTGCCGGTATGGAGGTCACGTACACGCCCGACTGCCGGCGATCGAGCTGGGGGGTCAGCAGGCCGAACGCCGCCGCGACGGGCGTGGAGTGTTGCGGTGTCACGGCCGAGGGTGGCGGCGTCGCGGTCGGCGTGCCTCCTGCGAGGCGATGATAAAGATCGACCAGCTTGGGAATCTGGTACAGAAGCACGACGATAACGATGATGATGACGGCCGCGTAGGTCATCTTCAGGGCGATGGCGAAGGGATCGAAGGCGGGAGCCTGCGGCTTGGGCGAGGGTCTGCCCGTCTTGCCCCGGCGATCGGCCCGTTCGTGGGCGCGATGCACCTTGTGGCTGACCTTCGTTGCGTGCGCATCGTATTGGCCCGTTTTCTCCACTTCGTCGAAGAGCATGTCCAGATCGTCCGCCGCCTTTTCCGCCACAACGGCCTCGCGGCCGCAATAGGAACAACGAACGACCTTGCCGGCGTCTTCGTCGCGAGCCCGGATCGTGTGACCGCACTCGCCCTTGAATTCAATCATGCCGATCTCTCAATGGTGCTGAGCGCATCAGTCCAGCGTTCGAGCGACTTGCACGATCTCGAACGTCTCGATGAGGTCTCCGACCTTGATGTCGTCGAAGCCCTCCAGTCTCAGACCGCACTCCATACCGCTGCGGACCTCCTTGACATCGTCCTTGAAACGGCGGAGCGAGTTGAAGCTCGCCTTGTCTCTGACGACCACGCCATCGCGTACCACGCGCGCGAAGTGGCTCGCGGCGATGGTGCCCTCGCGGACGTAGCATCCGGCGATCAGCCCGACCTTGCTGATCCGGAAGATTTCGCGGACTTCGGCCACGCCGCGCTGCTCGACGAGTTCCTCGGGCGTCAGGAGGCCCTCAAGCGCCTTCTTGATGTCGTCCGTCAGCTCATAGATCACCTTGTATTGACGGATATCGACGCCGAGTTGTTCGGCCAGACGCTTCGTCGTGGCCGGCGTGGATACGCGGAAAGCGACGACAATGGCATCGGAAGCGTCCGCCAGGTGAATGTCGCTGTCGGTGACGGCACCAACGCCGGCGTGAAGGATGTTCAGCTTCACCTCGTCGCTGGGGAACTTGCCGAGCGACTGCGTGAGCACGTCCACGGAGCCGTCAACGTCGGCCTTGACGATGACGTTCAGCTCGCGGACATCGACGTCGCTGCGCTGCCTGATCAGATCGTCGAGGTTGCGCGCCCGGCGAATCGAGGTACGGGCGTCGGTGAGGCGCCGCTGCTTGACCTCGTCGGCGAACTCCTTCGCCCGTTGCATGCTGTCGACCTGGTACAAGTGGTCGCCGGAGGCGGGCACCTCGTTCATGCCCCAAATCTCGGCGGGCATGGAGGGGCCGATCTTCTTGACGGACTTGCCGGTGTCGTCGTGGATCGCCCGCACCTTGCCGTAGGCGTTGCCGCAGACGATGACGTCGCCGACGTGCACGGTTCCGTCGCGCACGATTACCTGGAGCACCGGGCCTACGCCCTGCCTGCTTTCCGCTTCAATCACCGTGCCCATCGCGGGGATGGTCGGGTCGGCCTTGTAGTCATGCAGCTCGGCGAGAGCGGACAGGTGCTCGAGCAGTTTGTCGATCCCCTGACCAGTGATCGCCGACGTTTGGATCACGTCGATGTCGCCGCCCCAATCACCGCTCGGCGTGAGGCCGCGCTCGGTCAATTGCCCGTATATCTTCGTGACGTTCTGCGTGCCGAGGTCGATCTTGTTGAGCGCCACCACAATGGGTACGCCGGCGGCCTTGGCATGGTTGATGGCCTCGACCGTCTGCGGCATCACACCGTCATCCGCGGCGACGACGAGAACCACCACGTCGGTCAACTGGGCGCCTCTGGCGCGCAGGGCGGTGAAGGCCTCGTGGCCGGGTGTATCCAGGAAGGTCACGGCGACATTGGCCTTCTTGTAGTGGTACGAGCTGATGTGCTGGGTGATTCCTCCGTCTTCCCGGTCGGCGACGCGGGCCCGGCGGATCCGATCCAGGAGGCTGGTCTTGCCATGGTCCACGTGGCCGAGAACGGTCACGATCGGCGGCCGCGTCTGCAAGTGCTTGCGCTCGATGGCTGCGTACTCCTCTTTCAGACGGTTGGCGGCCGTCTTGGCCTCCATGACGGTCAATTCCACGCCAAACTCCAGGGCCACCAACTCGGCAACCTCTTTGGTCAACGTGCCGGTGATCGGCAGGATCAGGTTGTGATCGCGCGTGAGGATCGGCAACACACGCTGGAAAGGCTGCCCTATCGCGGCGCAGAAGTCCTTGATCATGATAGGCTCCTGCACCTCGGCTTTCGTAATTTCCTTGACCGTAGTGGCTTGGGCACTCGCCTGTCGCTTGCCAGCCCGGCGGGAGACGGTGCGCCGGCCGGTGGCCTCGCGGACGCGCTGCCGGCGCTCGGCCAGATCCTGCTGGTTCCACTCGGTCAGCATCTCCCGGGCTTCGGCGGCGCTGCGAGCGCTACGCCGAGCGGAAGTACGGCGTTTCGGCGCTTTTGCCGCTTCGCCGCCGGCCTCACGAGGTCGTTCGCGGTCGCGGGATGCAGCGTCTGTGCCGATCTCCGCGACAGGCTCCAGGGCCTCGTCTTCCTCACGCCGTCGGCGCGGTCTGCGCGGCGGGTAGGTCTGGGTCTCCGGCTCGTAGCGAACTACGCGCGGGCCGCTAAGCTTGGCCGGCGCGGGGACGTTCTGCGGGCCTGCCGGCCTGACGGGCTCCGGCGGGGGCAATGGTTCGACCGTAGGCGTCTCCACCGCGGCTGGGGCCTCCTCGGCGGAGGCGGGCTGGGCTTCAACCTGCTCCTGCGGCGGTGCTTCGGCCGCAGGGGGCGCCTCCGCGGTGATGGCTTCCGCCGCCGGTCGGGGTGCAGCCTCCTGCTCGCCTGTCGGCTCCTTCTCTTCAATCTCTACTGGGGGAGCCATCTCGGCAACGGCGGCCTGCGGCGCTTCGGCGGCAACCTGCGCTGCCTCCGAATCGGCCTCGGCGGTCGGCGGCTCCGCGGTCTCGACGGCGACCTGACCCTCCTGCGGGATCGGTTTGGGTTCGGCCTGCTTCTTGGGCCGCGGCTTGCGGCGCACCTTCTTGAGGTCGACACGCTCGGCGGTCTCAACAACGGTGCTGTGGACGCCTTCGCTGAACCATTCGCGAATGGTCGCTTCCAGACCTGGGCCGAGTGTGGACATGTGGTTCTTCACGTCCAGACCTTCGGCCCGGCACTTCTCGAGTATGACCTTGCTGGATACGTTCATCTCCTTCGCGAGGTTATGAACGCGGAGTTTGTCAGCCAAAAAACGTCTCCCTTATTCGCTTGCCGAGCAGTCCCTTTCTCGCCTGATTCTCTTCCCTGACGTCCTACTCAGGGCTTGTCCTCGCATGCTGTTCCTCGCCCGGCTCCGCGGGCGGGCTTGCCTCCTGCTCGTCGATCTCGGTCGTTGCTTCCCCGGATTCGGGGCGTTCGAGCTCGTCGGCACCCTCGATGACCGCTTGTTCCTCGGCCTGCCCTTCTTCCGACACCGCCGCGCCGGTCAGATCGCCCGGCTCCGTCAGCTCGGCGTCTTCGGGCGGAAGCTGTGGGCCTTCGCCCTCCGTCTCCGCCGTCAGGGCGGCCGCAGCCTCCGCGGCCTCACGTTCAGCCGCCTCGGCCGCCGCCAGCTCCTTGGCCGCTTGCGACTCCGCCTCCAGGCGCTTGGCTTCCTGGCCCGCGGTTTCGACGACCTTGGCCGCCAGCTCCTCCGTCATCTCGACCTCGGAGATGAGCGGCTCGACGCCCACGTCCTCGATGTCCGCCAGCGAGATGATGCCCATGGCCAGCAGGCGGTCGAGCATGATGTCCGTAACGCCTTCGATCTGCTTGAGGGCCTGCTCAACCTGGTCGAGCGACTTGTCGTACTCGGCGGGCGTCTTGATCTCGATGTCCCAGCCGGTGAGCCGGGCCGCCAGGCGAACGTTCTGGCCGCGCTTGCCGATCGCCAGCGACAGCTGGTCTTCAGCAACGACGACGGTCGCTCTGCCCAGCTCGAAGCACAGGGCGGTTTCCTGGACTTCGGCCGGCTTGAGGGCGTTGGTGATCAGAATCTGTGAAGACTCGTTCCAGCGAACGATGTCGATCTTCTCGCCGCCAAGCTCGTCCACGATATTGCGAATGCGGCTTCCGCGAACGCCCACGCAGGCCCCGACGGCGTCCACCTTGGTGTCGATCGACGTGACCGCCACCTTGGTGCGATAGCCGGCCTCACGGGCGAGGGCCTTCAACTCAATGATCCGCTCGCCGACCTCGGGCACCTCCAGTTCGAAGAGCCGGCGGATGTAATCCGGGTGCGTGCGGGTCAGCACGATCCGCACTTCGTGCGGCGCCTCGCGAACGTCGAGGATCATGGCCCGGACGCGCTCGCCGGGGTGATGCGACTCGCCGGGTATCTGCTCGCTGCGCGGCAGGAAGCCTTCCGTGCGGCCGAGGTTGACGATCAGAGCCCCGCCCTCGTAGCGGGAGACGGTGCCGGTGATGATCTCGCCGACGCGCTGGGAGAACTCCTCGAAGATGCTGTCGCGTTCGGCCTCGCGGATTTTCTGAATCATGACCTGCTTGGCGGTCTGGGCGGCGATGCGGCCGAGATCGCGCATGTCCATCGGCTCGCCGTTGCGCGTGGCTTCGATCTGGCCGGTGGCGCGATCGATGCGGACCATGACCTCGTCCGTGATGCCGTATTTCTTTCGGGCCGCGGACAACATCGCCATTTCCAGGTCCTCGAAGACCATCTGTTTGTCGATGTTCTTCTCGCGAGCGATGTGGTCGACGACCTTCAGCAAATCTTGATTCAACATGGCACTATGCCCTTGTTTGGTTCACCGTGCGGAGTACCGGCGTCCGCACCCGCCTCACTTGTCGTAATGGCCTGCGCTTGCCTTTCGGCGCGGGCCGTTGCCAAACAAAAAAGTGGGCGCGACAGGCAGCCCACTTTCCTGAACCGACACCGCTTGCGTGAGAAACGCGCTCAACGCATCGGCCGCCTCCTCCCGATGCGGGCACCTGGCACAAGCTTGCGGCCTTCCCAGCGATCGAACTGCGAAGTTCGCACCGGGGTCAGGCTCCGCGTCCGTTCAGGCTGACGTTCACGCCTGTCTCTCCAGTCTCAAACAAGTGCACTCGTGAGACGTCAAACCTCACGGCGACACTTGCCCCTTCCGTCACCTCCGCGTCGGCCTCCACTCTCGCGACCACCTGTTGGCCGTTCGGCAACTGAAGGTACACGTCCTTTTCGTTACCCAACGGCTCAACAACCGACACCGTCATCGTGAGGGCATTACGGCCACCGGCCGCCTCCCTGGCGGCCCCAATCGAAAGCACCTCCGGTCGTGCCCCGTAGACCATCGACCGCCCGGTCATCCCGCCGAGCCGCGGCATCGCCGGGGCGGGCACGTCCAGATCGCCGAAGCCGGTGTCGAACACGATCCGGCCGGTCCGTTGCACGATCTGGCCCTCAAAGAAATTCATCGGCGGAGTACCGACGAATCCAGCAACGAACCGGTTGCTCGGCCGCCCATAAACTTCGAGCGGCGGGGCGCACTGCTGCACCTTGCCGTGCTTCATCACCGCGATCCGGTCACCCAGGGTCATTGCCTCTTCCTGGTCGTGCGTGACGTAGATCGTGGTGGTCTGAAGCTCGCGATGCAGCCTCTTAAGCTCAGCACGCATCTGAATCCGCAACCTGGCGTCGAGGTTGGACAATGGCTCGTCGAACAGAAACGCCTGCGGGTTCCGCACGATGGCCCGTCCGACGGCCACGCGCTGCCTTTCTCCGCCGGACAGCTCCTTGGGCTTGCGATTCAGCAGATGCTCGATTCCGAGCATCGCCGCGGCACGGCCGACTTTCTTCTGGATATCCCCCCTCGGCACCTTCCGCATTTTCAGGCCGAAGGCCATGTTCTTGTACACCGTCATGTGCGGGTACAAGGCATAGTTCTGGAAGACCATCGCGATGTCCCGATCCTTCGGGGCCACATCGTTGACGACGCGGCTGCCAATCCTGATCTGGCCTTCGCTGATATCCTCCAGGCCGGCCACCATCCGCAAGGTCGTGCTCTTGCCGCACCCGGAAGGGCCGACAAGCACCAGGAACTCGCGATCGGCTATCTCCAGGCTGACGCTATCGACCGCGCGAACCGCCTGTTTTCCCGGGTAAACCTTACTGACGCGCTCCAGGGTTACAGTCGCCATGCTGCGCGCAAACTCCCTTCGTCTGGATTCCGCCGCGGGTCGCGATGGCATCCGCTTACGCAGCAAAAGATTATAAGACGACTGTAATTGGTGTCAAACTACCGACAACCACCGCCGGCTCCCTATGCCCGGCGCGGAACGACATCATTGAGCGATCCTTCGCCCTCGGGTAAACTGGCCGCTTGAGCTTGCAAGCCGAGGCGGCGCGCCCCGGCTCGGTCCCACCTCCGGCTATGGGTATGGATGCCCTATGAACTCGCCAACAGAACATTACAGCCGCTTGTTTGTCTCGTTGTGCCGCCTCCTGGCCCTGATAACCCTGTTAGGGCTCCCGGCATGCAACTCCACCCTCTTCGTCCAGCCCGGAGCAGGCGGCACGGACGACGCGTCGGCCGCGCCGACCCCGGAGTCCGCCGTCGCCCTGCGGCTGGTCAACACCACCGATCAGGCCGTAGAGACCCAGGTTTATGTCAGCAGCAACGGTTTAGCGGACCCCGAGGCGGACCTCTTTACGCCGCGGCGCCTGTACACGGGCTCGATCGGCGTTGCTGCCAGCGGCGTGCTCTTGCCGAACGCCACCGACACGGTCACGATCCCGTGCTCGGAGGGCATGGTGATCGGGACCGCCGGCGGCCTTTTCCTTGATGCGGAAGACGGCAGCGAGGCCGGCCAAGGCTCGCCACGCATCGTCCAGGAGGGCTGGGTTTTCGATTGCCAGGATCGAGTCACTTTTGTGTACCGAACGGTCGACGGCGAGTTCGTCGCCGACGTGCTGCTCGAATAACAGACGCTGATAGACCAACGCGAGCCGCCAAGATGACGCTGATACCTGTATTGCCACATCGCGGGCTGGTGGCGGTTGCCGCGGCGTTGCTGATGGCCGCATGGGCGGGCTTTGCGGCAGACCCGCCTCCGGCCAGTCAGGCCGCAGAGACGCAGCCAGCGGGCCAGAAGGAGCTTGACAAGCTCGTCGGCGACTATTTGAAGGCGGAGAACCGCGGCGATCGGGCTCGGACGGCGCGCAAGATTTCGCGTCTCGAGGGTGTGGGCGTTGACGAGGTCGCCGATGCCCTCCGGCGCGTCAACATATGGAAGTCGGCCAAGTCGGGGCTGGCCAAGCAATCCATCGACTTCGAAGGGCGGCAATACACCGCCTGGGTGAACGTGCCCCCAAAGTACGATTCGGCCAAGGCCTATCCGCTGATCGTGGGCCTGCCGAACGAGGGCACCAGCGGCGAGCAATTCGCCGAGGTCGTCGTCAGCATGATCGGCGACCGGGCGAGCCGGTTCCTCGTCGCCGTATTCGAGGATTATGAGGGCGTGTGGTTCGGCTCGCCCGAGTCGGCCGCCTCGTGGCCGCGCGATGTGCTGGTCGGCCTGAAGCACGCTTACCACGTCGACAGCGACCGGGTGTTTCTGCTCGGCTATGGTCGGGGCGGCGACGCGGCCCTGGTGACCGCGGCACTCTACGCCGATCAGTTCACCGGCGTGGTCTCGCTGGCGGGGACGATGGCCGTCCGGATCGCCGACGAAGCCGCGATCGTGCTGCTCGGGAATCTGCGCGATCTGCCCGTTCTGCTTGTATACGGTGCGGAGGATCTTCGCGTCGCGCCGGCCAACCAGTGCATCAAGAGCATCGCCGCCGAGCACGATTTGCCCATTCACATTATCGAGATTGCCGATGCCGGCGAGTCCGGCGTGTCTCCGCCGGCAGCCGCCTTGCACGATCTGCTCGATAAGCGCCGCCCGCCCGTGCCGCGCCGTGTGGATCATTGGTTCCGCTACCTGCCGCAGGCGGATTCGACGTGGCTGCGACCGACGTTGCTGCAAGGCGAGCCGTGGTCGGCGGAGTATCTCACGGTCCGGCCCGGCCCCGACGAAAGCCCCCGCGAGGCGACGCGCGCGGTGCTCGAACAGGCGCTGCCGCACATCGGCGGGCACGTCGAGGACCAGACCGTGCGCGTCGAAACGCGCCGTATCGACAAGCTGGCGGTGCTGCTGAACGACGACCTGATCGATCTCGACCGCGACCTGGTGATCGACCTCGACGGCACGAAACGCTTCGAAGGTCGAGCCCGACGGAGCATCGACACCATGCTGGAGACCGCGGCCGCGGACTGGGATTTTCAGCGTCTCTGGAGCGTGCGGTTCGAGTTGGGCGAAAAGGGTCGCGCCGTTCAGGACTGACTCGCCGAGGTCGCGACATCATCATCGCAGAACCGTGCGAGCAGCCTGCGCATTGTTGTCAGACCGACTGCATGTCGATATTAATGATCGCGCCGGCAGTATGTATGCTGCAACGCGAGGCTACTTTCGCGACGTAGCGACAGTAGCAGACACCCGAGTTCGCGGAATCGCCGATCATGCCTCAACTACGCTACATTGACGACGCGGGAACTTTGCGCACCCTCACGCTGGGCACGCAGCCGACCATGATCGGCCGAGTGTCAACTTGCGACATCGTGTTCGTGGACGACATGATTTCGCGGGAGCACACCCGCTTCGACCGCGAGTCGGACGGGCGTTATCGCGTGCGCGACCTGGGCAGCCGGAACAAGACGCACGTCAACGGCCAGCAGGTGAACGAAACGCTGCTGAACCCGGGCGACATCATTCGCGTGGGCGA
>JBECKQ010000406.1:0-24016 GCA_040235375.1 Phycisphaerae bacterium
TCGTCGCGGCGCAGCATCCGATGGCCGTATAACCTGCCCACCCCGCTGATGGACGTTCGGTGTGTCGTGCATTCTGCCGGAAAACGGCCGTTGTAATCGGACGTAACGGCCCGAATCGACTAACGCGACCCGGCGTCCGGCATAGCCGATAGCACAGTTAGTGTGCGCAGGCAGTGCGCTCATGCCTGGAAAGAGTTATGCGTATCGTTTCTGTCTGGTGGAATGTACGAAAACTGGGATCTAGGAAGCCGAGCGTCCGCGCCGCGGCGATCGTCCGGCTGGCGGAGCTGCGCCACAAGTGGGCGGTCGCCCCTCTAAGCGTTCTCTTGCAGGACAATGACCGCGCCATTCGCGCGGCCGTCGCTCAGGCGCTTGGTGCGATCGGCCACGCCAGCGCGGTTGGGCCGCTCATCTCGACGCTGCTCGATGAAAAGTACTGGGACGTTCGCTACGAGGTGGTCGAGGCGCTTCGGGCGATCGGCGATCCGGCGGCGGTCAATGAACTGCTTATCGTGCTTGACCGGCCGAACACCGACATCAGCCTTCAGCAATTCTGCGCCTGGGCGTTAAAGGAGTTCGGCTGGGAACACCTGAACGAGCAGCAGCAGGCGGTTGTGGCCATTCTCCGCGACGACTGGAGCTTGGTGCCAGAGTTGGGAGCTGCGGCGATCCCGCCGCTCATGCACGCGATCAAGACGGGTACGCATCGCATGCGGCGGCACGCCTCGGAGGCGCTGGTGGACATCGACGACGGCCGCGGCCTGCAAGCACTGGTCGGTTTGCTCAAGGACCCGGATGCGGGAGTACGCGAAGTGGCCGCAACGGTGATCGATAAGCATGCCTGGACCCGGCTCGAGCCGGCGCAACTCGCCCGTGTGACCGCTGTGCTGCACAAGTGGTCCACGTTGGCCACGCTCGGTCCGGAAGCGGTCGGCCCGACGCTCGAGATGCTCGGGTCTGACGATCGCGAGGTGCGCATTCAGGCAATGGGTGTTCTGGGGGCGGTCGGCGGTCCGCGGGCGACGCGGGCGCTGGGCCTCGCCCTTCGCGACAAGGACTCACACATGCGACGCGCCGCAGCGGAAGCGCTGGCACAGGCGGCCGACGTACGGACGTGTGACGTTCTCGTACCGGCATTGGAGGACGAGGACTTCCAGGTGCGCGAGGCCGTTGCTGCGGCATTGGCGAGAATCGGTTGGAAGCCGGCGGGTATTACGCAGTGCGCCCAGCTTGCCGTCGCTCGCCGCGATTGGGAAACCGTCACGAAGCTCGGGTCAATTGGCGTGAATGTCGCCATCGAGGGATTGGCTCACGCCTCGCTCCGCGCGGCCGTGAGCGACGTGCTTCGGCAGATGGGCGAGGAGGCCGTCAAACCTCTGATGCATACGGTGTGCTCCGGCCACACGACGGTTCGCTCGCTTGCGGCGGAGTTGCTGGGCGAGATCGGCGATGCGCGGGCGATCCCATCTCTCGAAGCGGCAATCGGAGACGCCGACGACGCGGTTCGTGAAGCGGCGCTCGAGGCACTCAACCGGCTTGGCTGGCAACCGCGCGACGATGCGCACCGGGCGGAAGTGGCGATCAAGCTCGGACAGTGGTGGCAGCTTCCAGGGCTCGGTGCCGCGGCGATCAAGCCGCTGCTGAGTTTCGTGGACGACGAACGCGAGGGCGAGGCCGCGCTTCGCGCGATCGAGGAGCTCCTGCAAGGCGACGTGATCAAGCAGCTCGACGACGACGGCCTGCGCTGCCTGGTCGCGCTCGCCGGGGCTCCGACCGGCACCGGCCGGCCTCTTCGACGCACTTCGGAGACGGATCGCGCGTTCCGGTCGACCGTCGCGCGGAAGCGCATCGCGCAACTCGCGCGCAACGAGCTACAGCGCAGACAGGTGCCCCTGGGTGGGGCGCCGATGGGACGCTAACGGCTGCTGGGTAAGTGCCCGCCGGGCTTGATGCCAACGGTAACCACCACGGTCCCATCGGGCAGCGTCTGTTCAGACAGGTAGCGGTGACCGCGTATTGTCGCGTGCAGCGAGCGCGACCCGTAGCGCATCGGGCGGTCACGATTTCGGAGCTTCAGGGCGAGATTACGGACTGCGACGACCTCGGCAGCCCGCCGAGCCATGAGCCGGGCCTGGGCTCCGTGCATACGAGCGGGAGCACGGCCTATGCCGTTCGCGGTGACAAAACCATCGGGCTGAGGCGCCGCGCCGGGCGGCAGCACCCAGAGAACTGCCGCTACAAGCAAAGCCTGCATGATCGAGTCCTTTCCACGGCGGGCACGTTTCAGCCGCCGAGCCACCCATAAGACACGCGAGACCGTCGCCGGTTAGCCTCGCGATGCGGGCAAGCGGACGCACTTGCCCGCACGCCGGATTGCCCGTTTACTACCGCCTCAGGGCCTACTGAATGCGTGGTCGGAGTGGCCGGCTGCGCCGTACCGCATCAGGACAGCGACATCAACAGCGGGAGCTGCGGAAATATGAGAATGCCCAGTTACCGAAACAGGTTCAATCCGGCCGGCACGGTTGTCGCCGTGGCCGCCATCACGATGCTTGTCACCGCGTTCGGCTGCAAACGGGAGCGTTCCGCCAGTCCGTCTCCGGCATCTCTACCTCCGCGCACCGAATCCACCGAGACACAGCTTGCCCCCTCGGGGCACGCCGCGCCACCCGCCGCGGAGACAACACAGCGGGCGGAGGCGATTCCGCCCATGCCGGATACATCGAAGCTCGAGCCGGCGATTGCGGAGCACATCAAGAAGGAGTACGCGGCGGCGATTGAGCATCCGCAAGACGTCAGTACGGTCGGTGAGCTGGCCATGGTCTATCACGCGTACGGACTCCTGCCGGCCGCCGAGGCTATCTACAAACGGGCCATCGTGCTGGCCCCGGATGACTTTAAGTGGCACTATCTGCTGGGCCACGCGCTACTCCAGTCTGGCGATCCCCAGGATGCCATCCCGCAGCTCAGGCACGCCATGGAGCTTCGCCCCAGCTACCTGCAAGCGGCGGTGGCGTTGGCCAACGCATACATGCGGACGAAGAACTTCCAGCAGGCGGTTGACGTGATCCTTCCGGTCTACAAGGAGTATTCCGATTCGCAGGTTCTCGGCTACACGCTGGGGATGGCATACATGGGGCTCGATAAGCCGATCCACGCGATTCAATACCTCAAGCCCGTGCTGGACGAGAATCCGCGGCTGGGCGGTGTTCGGCTCGCACTGTCGGAGGCCTTTCGCCGGCTGGGGCAGGCCGACCATGCAGAAGAGCTGGTCAAGGGCCGGACGCCGAACGCGGCGATACCCACGATGCGTGATCCAGAGCTGATTTCCATCTTCCGGCTGGCGACGGGAAGCGAAGCGGAGCGTCGCAAGGGTTTGGCGTATCTGGCCGTCGGCGAACCGGCGAAGGCCCGCGAGCACTTCGAGCAGGCGTTGAAGTTCGATCCGGACGACACCGCGGCGATGTTGGGGCTGGCGGACGCGCTGCGAGGTGTCGGAGAGACCGATCGCGCCGCCGACACGCTAGACGACGTCCTCGAACGAGACCCGCGCAACCTCGGGGCGCTCGTCGGCCTGGCGCAGATCGAAATCGGCCGCGACGAACCGGACAAGGCCGTAGACCTGGTGAAACGGGCGGCCGAGGTCGATCCGGACGACCGCGCGGTCGTGCGCCTGCAAGGCGTACTGCAAGCGGAACACGGTAATCTCGACGGCCTGATCGAGTCCCTCGAAAAGCTCGCCCAGATCGATCCGGATGATGGCAACGTGCAGTTCCAGCTTGGGAAGGCATACATTGTCAAGAAGGACCTGGCGAACGCCGGCCCCGCGCTCCAGCGAGCCGTCGATCTGATGCCGGAGAATCCGCTCGCCGCGGACGCCCTTGGCGACGTGTACTGGCAGCGCGGCGATCGCAAGGCTGCCGTCGAATGGTCCCGCCGGGCGTTGGAAATGCGCCGCGATCTGCCGGACGCGCTCTTTCGCGTCGCGCTGTACGACCTCGACGAAGGCGATTACGCCGCCGGCCTTGAGTCGTTGAAACAGGCGCTCGAACAACGCCCGGACGACCGCCAGATGCTCGATACGCTCGCGCGCGTCTACGCCATGTGCCCGGACGCACAGTATCGTAACGCCGACAAAGCGATGAATATCGCCCGCAAGCTGTATGGCAGCGACGAGCAGAAGATGCCCGTGCAGGGGCTCAACACGCTGGCCGCGGCCTATGCCGAAGCGGGCAACTTCGAGGAGGCGGTGCGTCTCACGAAACTCGCGATGGACCGCGCCAAAGGCGAGCAGAACGTGCGTGAGGTGTCGCGCTTGGCACGCACACTCGATCGATATCAGCGCGGCGTGCACACGTACGATCAGCACATGTTCCCCACTCAATCGCAACCCGCTGCTTCGGCCGCCTCTCAGCCGGCGACGCAACCCGGCGATTGACCGCCGGCGGCGAATCGTTCATGGGTTGTCGCGATGGAGCCGCGTCAGCACGCGCCGCGGAGGAAGGTCCCGAGCGTACGCAGCAGGATGATCAGGTCCAGCTCGAGATTCATGTGCTTGAGATAGTAGAAGTCGTATTGCAGCTTCCGCCTGGCGTCTGCCAGGGAGTTACCGTACCGGTAGCTGATTTGCGCCCAGCCTGTCAGCCCCGGCTTGACCAGGTTTCGCTCCGACCAGTAAGGGATCTTCTCGCGCAGCTCGGCGACTAAATCGGGGCGCTCGGGCCGCGGTCCCACGATCGACATTTGCCCGACGAGAGTATTGTAGAACTGCGGAAACTCGTCGAGCCGGGCCTTGCGCAGCAGCCGGCCGACGCGTGTCACCCGCGGATCGTTGGGAGATGCCCAGACCGACCGGCCGTCTTCGGCGTCGGTGCGCATCGTGCGAAACTTGTAGAGCTTGAAGATCTGGCCGTTCTTGCCCACCCGGTCCTGCGAATAGAGCACAGGTCCTCCGTCCTCTGACCGGATGGCCAGGGCCAGCAGCGGATAGAGCGGGAGCGACACGAACAGCCCAACGACCGACACCGCGATGTCGAAGACGCGTTTGAGCGTTGCGTACTCGTCGCAGTGCGACTTCAGGTCGGAGAACAGGAACCACTCCGGCGTGATCTCATCGACCAGAATCTGACCGGCATTCGTTTCGTAGAAGGTCGCCTCGTTCGTGACCCGGCAGCCGAGACGGAGCGCCGGCAGCAGCCAGGTCATTACTTCCGGATTGCGCGCGCTGCCGTTGCACACCACGATGTCTTTGACGTCCAGCTTGCGGCAGAGCCGGACGATGTCCCGCGTGGTGCCGAGCTGGGCGATGCGACTTGTGCCCATTTGCTGCGAGTCGCTGGGGCTGTGGACGTAGCCGACGAATTCCTGGGCCTGAAGCAATCCGTCTTCCAGCCGTTCCACGAAGGCCTCGCAGACCTTGGCGTTGCCGACGAACAGGAGCCGGCGTTTGAGCCGGTGCACGGCGTGACAAGCGCACAGACGCAGCGACGTGCCACAGACGAAATACATGATGAAGGCGAGCGCTGCGACGCGCCGGCTCAGTCGCATGTAGAGCAAGACGTAGATGATCGCATATGTGAGAATCGCACCCAGCGCGGCGGTCAGAAGCACGCGTAACAGCACTCGACCACGGCTGACCAGCGTCGCGCGCTCATGCAGGCCGACGATCAGGCTGGAAACGGAAATCGTGCCCGCGATTACACCGTACGTGAGCCACGGCTCCACGTGGTGGGAGATCGACTCGAGCGCGAACCAGCGATACCCCAGCACCACCGCCAGCCAGACGACGGCCGCATCGAGTGCCAGCCAGACCGGCGCCGGACAATTGAACAACAGCCTGCCCAGCAGGCGAAGAGGGTGCTCGTGTCGGGCGCGGAACGCGGCGGACGCCACCGTCTCGGTGATCGCGGAAGAATCGCTGCTTATGGCCACGTCCGCCGACATCGGTGACTCCATCTGTTCCCGCACTGACAGAATCGGCTTGTGACTTGGGTCGCGTGAGTTATGGGGCGATGGGCTCGGGGAAGGTATTCGCATCATTTCCGGGCATGCAGCGCGGTGTGCCGGGTCCCAGCCGCGCAGAGTTACCGGACGTTGCCGAGCGAGCCGGCACCGGCGGCGAGCCACGCTTGCTGCGATGATCTTCGGGCTCCTGCACCGGAGCGGGCCGCGCATTTGAAGAATCAGCGGCCTTTTTGGGCCAGACGCCCTGCATGTGTACCGATATTCACAGTGATTCCGTGCGCGAGGCGTTCGGCTGCAATCAGAATGCGAGCGATGCGAATCTCATCACAGTGGCGACGGGCAGCATTCCTCGGTTTGGTATGCGCCCTCTCCGCCGTGCCTGCCGGCTGTAGGAAACGCAATGGCATCGAGGTATCGCCCGCAGAGGCCTCGGTGACCGGTCAGGACCTGTGGGCGGAGTGGCAGCGGGTTCCGCCCAACGAGTTCCGGCTGCTCGTCGAAGGCCGCACACGCGGCGTCTTCCCGGCGTCGATCGGCGTGACGCGCGTCCATCCGCTGCCTGACGGATCGGAAGATCGCGACAAGCTCATACTCGACATGAAGCCGGCGGTTGACTTCCTTCGGTGGAACAGCGCGTTCGACGATTTGCGATCCATCAGCGAAGTCTTCCCGATCGAGCAAATGGCTCTCAACGGGGCTCAGCCGAGCATCGACAGCATCCTGGCGGCAGGCGATGCCCTCCGGGCGGAACTCTGTCTCATCTACGCGGAAGTGCCTGAAGGTCCCGCGCAGGCGGAAGTGAGCGGCGTGCTCTTTGAAGTACACGACCGCCGACCGCTCGCGGCAATCCGTTCGCTCGCGGCGGTCGCCGATCCCATCGATGGCGACGAAACCGTTTCCCACCCGGACGAGAAATCCACGGTTGCTCGCGAACAACGCGATCCACGGCTGGTCAGCGAGCAGTACTTCGAGGCGTTGATGCGCAAGTGTCTGCTGGCTTTGATGCACAACGACGACCCGGCCGAGCGCGTGGCGCCGGAAGGGTGGGTGCCGGAGCGTATGCTCGAGCCCGCCATCTGGCCGCCAGCCTACGACTGGCCATTCCCCAGGCGTCCCTGAAGCCGGCTGCGACCGCACCGGCCGACGTTTGCCCCTCCTCATCATTGCATTCATTCGGGACTGCACGGCGCTTGGTGGCCTTGGCTTCCAGCCCGTGTGATCACGGGCAGGGTATCCGTATCAGAGAGTTGAATGTCCGACGGAGTCAGGCCGTGGCTATAGCGCGCGGGAAGATTGGCCATCAGGCACCGCTCAAGACAAGAGCAGTGGCGCAGGGAGGGATTCCTCAATGTATCGAAGCGAGTGCGACGGCAAGCAGGGCCGTGAGGATGGCCACGAGCAGGACAATCGGCTTCTGCCCGTCATGCCCGCTGCGATTCGTCGGCCGCCCAGCGTTTGAGCCGCGTATCCGGCGGACGCATCGCCGCAAGCGAACGCCGCCGACGACTGGCGGCACGACGACGGTTCCACCGCACACTTCACACTTCGCCGAATGACCGGCGAGCGTGTGCCGGAAACTCCCGACCGACTTGCACGAGCTGCACGCAACACGCACGAATACTGGCAACGTCAATTGAGATCCACATCCCTGGCATCCGATACGAAGCCGATCCTCTGCCAGCGGGACGACCGAAATCGCCCCGCAACGACCGCAGCTCACCTCGTACGATTCGACGTGCGGGCAGGGTCCGGGATCGGCGGGCGTATCTGCATCCGACCGGGCATTCGTCGTTGTATCGCAGGACATGCTGGTCACTCCCTGCGGACGTTCATTCGTCACACGACGCGGCAACGGCGCCGGCGGATACCGCGCCGCTTCCCTCCCGCCCCGCGCTTGCGCACTGACTCCGGGCGTCCTGTTTCAGGCGACTCTCCTGCGCACCGCCACGGTCTCCGTTTTCCCGCTCAAGGCTGCGATGCCCCGTGGCAACGATGGCGTCAGAAACCACGTGCCGGAACTTGCCTGACGGCGACACACTGATTTCCTCGACCATCCGCACTCGGACCTCGAGCATCGATCCGAGCTGCCGGCGAATACCTTCGCTTACCCGCATCCGGTCGTCTTGGTTGAACGCCGGTGACGCTACAATGAACACGTCAATGCTGAGGTCCGCCTGCTGGCGGATCTGGAACTGGCTGACTCCGTCGATCTCCCGTAGCACGTAAATTGCCGCCAAGGCGTGCTTGAGCGAGCCATCCACAGCGACCAGGTGATCCGTCTGCCGGCCGGCGGTAATCTCCATTACCTTCATCTGCCGCCCGCAGGGGCACTTCTCACCGGTTAAGCGGCCGACGTCACCTGTGCGGTAACGGATGAACGGCGTCGCGTACGCGTCGAGATGGGTGATGACGATTTCGCCCGGTTGTCCGCAGGCGACGGGCTCACCGTCGGCGCCGACGATTTCGACGACTACGTTAGGGTCGAAGACGTGCATCCGGCCTTCGGGACACTCGTGGGCGACGAATCCGCCGTCGCGACTCCCGTAGCAATTCGCAACCGGGGCGCCGAACACTCGCCCGATCGTCGCCCGCTGGTGGTCGTCGAGGAGTTCACCGGTAACGAACACGGCTTGGAGATTCCGCCCGCGGAGCGGCTCGCCGAGCGCTTCGGCAAACGCCGCGAGCCTCGCCAGGCTCGAGGGGTAGCCGAAGATGCTGACCGGGTCGAAAGCCTCAATGCGGCTGAGATACCGTGTCATGCTTTCCGGCGAGAGGTTGAACGCTTCCAGCAACAATTCGTTCGTGATGCGGTCGCGGAGTTGCTTGAGCCTGTCGTGTCCCCGCAGCTCGATCGGCGAGCCCCACAGGTACACTTCCCGCGTGCCGGATGCGGCTCCGAACCACGCGTGGGTGAGCATTCGCGCCGCCTTGTCGTACGCGATTCTGCGTCGATCGACGTGGAAAATCAGAGGCTCGCCTGTCGAGCCTCCGGTGTTGAAGCGAATCGGACCGCCCGGCACCGTCGCGTTTGTCATGCGCCGCAGGTTCGTCCGGATGCCGGCCTTGTCGAGCAACGGCAGACGCCTCAATCCCTCGATTGCGTTCTCGTCGAACGGGTCGACGCGTGCGGCGCTTAGGACGTCTCGGTAATAGGGGCACCTTTCGTGCGATTCGACGAGCAGTCGCCGCAGCTTACGCTGCTGAAGCCCGCGTATTCTCGCCGCCGGCCACCATTGCATGGCCTCCAGCTCGGCGAGGCAGGTGAGGGTGCGCCGTCCAAGCAGGCCCTCGAGCGCCGGGTAGATAACGTGTCGAACGATGACCGGGTGCATGAGCGCAATACGTCCGCGACGCCACTCGTACGAAGTTCCGATATCTAACTCGGCGAATCCGCTGCCCGGCTTTGGCACGAGCGTGCCGGCGTCTTGGGCAACGACCGATAACCTTGGCAAACTCGAAGGCCGAAACTGCCGATACGCTCACCCGACGTATCGTACACTCCCAGAGAAAGCACACGCGTGCGGTTCAGCCAGCCGCCCAAAGGCGGGTAACCTACCGACGGACCAAGGGAGAAGAGTGATGAACGAGTGGCAGCAGTCGTTTCTTCGAAAGCTGGAGAAGGCCAGGAAGATCTGGCTTAAGCAGTTCGAGCAGGCGCTCGACAGCCAGCTCGCCCCGACAGTCCAGCGCATTGCGGAGTTCCTGGTGAGCAACGGCTTTCGCGTCACGGCGCCGAAGTCCGATGCGGCAACGCGCTACCGGTTCGCCCTGAGCGAGAACGGCTACGCGCTGTTCACGTTTCGGCTCCGCGGCCTCGACGAAGTGGAGATGTACTGCGAGCCGTTCGTGCCCGGTCTCGGCGCGGCTGAGCCGTATAAGTGCAGCGTCAGCCTGTACGACGCCACGGAGGCCTGGTTTGAAAGTTCGCTCCGGCAGGGTTTGGACACGCTGCTGAACGCGCTTATCGTCGCAGGCTGCTCGACGAAGGCGCGCGAGGGCGAACTTCAGCCCGCCTGAGCTTCCGTGAATGGTCACTTCAGCCCGGCGGTGATTCGCTCTGCGCCGGTGGCAAGCTCGGATGCCGCCGGACGCGACCGGTCGACCGCGCCGCAGCCTCGGCGGCAACCGAGACTTTGCCTGGACGACCGGCGCGTCCGACGAGTCGTTGAAGACGCTTATCCGCCGAGGAACGCCACGATTGCCTCGAGCTCTTCTTCCGTCGGCTCAAACCCGATGTCCGGGTGGCCCGTGCCATTGAGCCCGGCGTCCAGTTGAGCCGCGCTGAAACCGCCGATGGGTGGTGCGAAGCCACTGTCTCCATCGGCGCCGTGACACGCCGCGCAGTGCGCAGCGAACAGCGCTGCGCCATCGGGACCACCGGCGACGCACGTGCCGTCCGAGCACACGTTGCCGGCGGGGCAGTCGTCGTCCGTTGTGCATTCCGGTGCCGTGATGCATACGCCGTTCGAGCAAACCTCGCCCACATCGCAGTCGGCGTCGGTCATGCATCCGGTCGACGGCGTGATGCACATACCGTCCTGGCACACCTGGTCCACGCCACAATCGGCGTCCGTGGTGCACTCCGGTCCAGCGACGCAAGTTCCGTTGTCGCAGACCTGCCCTGCGGCGCAGTCGGCGTCCGTCGTGCACTCCGGCGCCGTAACGCACGTCCCGTTCTCGCAGACCTGGCCCGTACTGCAGTCGTTGTCCGTTGTGCACTCCGGTGCCGTGCAAACGCCCGAAACGCAGATCTGCTCACCAATGCAGTCGTTGTCCGTCGTGCACGGTGTCGTTTGCGGGCAGCCCGCGGCACACAGAGCACACGCGATCAGTGCAACCACCCGCCCATGTACAGATACGCTCTTGCTTGTCATGTAATTCGTCCTCCCGATCCTGGTATGTTCGTAAGTCGGCTTGAGGCCAGCGGCCCGATGTTTTGTGTGCCGCCCTGCTCTCCGCGCCATCGAGCAGATCAGGCTAACCACGTACGCCCCGACGAGCAATCGGGCAGAGTCATACCCCGCGTCACTCGTCAACTTCTGCGGCGCCGCCGCAAGTACCGGCGTCTGCCGCATTGTGCTCGTCGCACGCGTTGCATCCACCGACGTCTAGGCCGACTCGCGACGAACCCGGTGAATAATACGGGTTACACAAGTGTCTTTCGCCTGCCGGAAATCGTGGCCCGTCTATCGGAGACGGCGCGCCGCCGGACGCACCGATCCCGTCGAGTGAGGCCTCGGATTCAGCCGAAACCTCGCCGGGATGCCCGGCGCGCCCGACAACTCACCGCCGTGCCTACCCAGCGAGGAACGCTGCGATCGCCTCGAACTCCGCGTCGGTCGGCACGTATCCGATATTCGGGTGGCCAGCGCTGCCTGGCCCATCCGACTCCAATTCGGCCGCCGTCTTGCCACGAATGTCAGGCCCAACAAGGCCGGAACCGTCGGAGCCGTGGCAGACCGCGCAATGCGTGGCAAACAGCGTTGCACCGTCGGCGCCGCCTCCAGCAACACAGGTGCCATTCGAGCATACGTCGCCCGTGGAGCAATCTGCGTCCGTCGTGCATTCCGGTGCCGCAACGCACGTACCATTGTCGCAGACCTGGCCCGTACCGCAATCGTCGTCGGTGGTGCACTCGGGTGCCGTGACGCACGTACCGTTGTCGCACACCTGGCCCGTGCTGCAATCGTCGTCCGTGGTGCACTCGGGTGCCGTAACGCACGTACCGTTGTCGCAGATCTGGCCCGTGCTGCAATCGTCGTCCGTGGTGCACTCCGGTGCCGTGACGCACGTACCATTGTCGCAGACCTGGCCCGTGCTGCAATCGTTGTCCGTGGTGCACGCCGGCGATGTGCAGACGCCCGATACGCAGATCTGCTCACCCGCGCAGTCGTTGTCCGTCGTGCATGGAGTCGTTTGCGGGCAGCCTGCGGCACACAGGGCGCACGCAATCAACGCGACCGCCCACCCGCGCACAGATACCAGCTTGCCTGTCATGTAGTTCATCCTCCTGATCTGGTGAGTTCTGTCCGTCTGTCCGAGGCCGGCGGCCCGTCTCGCGTGCCGGCCTGCACTCCGCGCCATCGAGCAGATGAGGCTAACCACCTACACCGCGGCTGGCAATCGGAAAAAACATTAAAGAAGCGTAATACGCACGGAAGAGCCTGCCCCGATCATTACCGCAGGCACGAAATAGGGGAATGCAGGAGCAGCCATTCGGCGGCCGTGCTTCGAACGGGAAGATGGAAGGCTATTTCCTGTCCGCGCGCAGTTGGCCTTCCTCATCCAATACGCGCATAACCAACCGCTTGTGCGCTCCGACAAGGTCTTTGCACACGAGCTCCATCCGGTCGTGCAGTTCGCGGCGCTCGCGGATTACGCGCTTGACAAGAGCGCGCAGTCGCCGGTGCCGCATGGCGAGCTGCCGCGCCTGCTCGTACCCGTCGAGCTCCCGTGCCATCGCCTGCAACAGCGCCTCGACTTCGAATGGCTTGGGAAAGAAATCCTCCGCGCCGCAGCGCGTCGCCTCGATGACCTCCGCCGACGTGGGATCGGAGCCCATCAGGATTACCGGGCGATCACACAACTCCTTCAGCCGCAGCGTCAGAGTCACCGCATCCATGCCGGGCAGAGCGGTGTCGGCCAGGACGATGTTGTGCGGCTCGAGCATGTCCGTATCCAGGGCGTCTTCGGCGGTCGAAACACACGTGATGTTCGCCTGGAAGCGACGCACGAAAGACTCCACGAGCATCTCGACGACGCGCGGGTTGCTTTCGACGAGCAGAATCTTCACTTCGGCCATGGGTGTCTTCCACGCGAAGCGGCGATTAGCGCAATGCCGCTCAGCGAATCGTTCGAGCGTGTGTATCGTTTCGGGAGGCGCGGCGCGACTGCAACGTCAGCGCGTCGCTCGCGCGGGTAGAGACAGGAATACTCGTGTCCCTCCGCCCGGACTGGACTCGAGCCACAAGCGGCCGCCGTTGTTCTCTACTAGGCGCGCCGCTCGCGAAAGACCCAGCCCGCGACCGCGTCCCGCCGGCCGATGCGAGTAGAACGGGTCGAGGGCGTGCTCCAGAACCTCCGGCTTCATGCCCACGCCGTTGTCACCGATCGACACGGTGATCATCTCATCGGACGCGACCGAAGGAGAGTTGACAACCAATCGAGCTGTTTTCGGACTCATCGCCTCGACGGCGTTGGCCACGATAGCCCGCGCCGCTTCGTCCACCTGCCCGAGATCGGCGTAGGCCCGCAGCGAAGGGTCCGATATTTCCACAATTATCTGTTTTGACGACAGCGTCGAACGCCGCAACCAGTACGCCTTGAGCTGGTCCGCCCAGTCCACGACGGAGAACGCCGCCGGCTGGGGCGGGTCCGGCTTCGCGAAGCCCATCAGTTCAAGCACGATCCGGCTGGCACGCTGCGCCTGCTCGTCGATGACGTGTAACGCGGACTTCGCGTTCTCGTCCGTGCAGTCGGTCTGGAGCATCTGCGCCCGTCCGGCGATCACGGCGAGCGGATTGTTCAGCTCGTGAGCCGCTCCGGCCGCCATCTGGGCGATCATGCTCAGCGATCGGCTGCGAAGAAGCTCCGGCTGTCTCGCGTGCACGCGCCTGGCCGTTGCCGTCAGCTCGTCCACCGCCTGCGACAACGCCTGCCGCGTCATCGCTGACGCAGTCGCCATCGCAAACACATCCGTCAGGCATCGCAGTTCCTGGCCGGCCGCCTTGCAGCGCTGCCCTGCGCCATCCCTGTCCGCGAACAGAACGCCGCCGACGCACCTGCCGCCCGAGGCGATTGGCACGAACAGGACGATCTCGTGCCCCAATGTCGCTCGAAATCGGTAGACAAGCGGTTCGAGCTCGGCCGGCGCCTCGAACACGCAGTTCGCATTCCGTTCATGCGGTGCAGCGCCCCGCGGTGGCGCAATGGATAGATGGCACGCCTCGCCGCAGGCCGATGCCGCACACGCCTGGCCGTCTTCTGCAATCGCCAGAGCCACGCAATCCGTGACTGCGAACGCCGCACATGCGGTGCCCGCCAATCGTCTGCACAGCTCCTCAATGGCCTCCTGGCCCGTTGTTGCTGCCGCGAAATCGGCGATTGCTTTGATCGCGCGGTTTCCGAACGGGACGCGTACGGCACCGTTACGCTGGCCAAGATGGTCAAATGCCACGTCGCCCGGCGCTTGCAGCCGCGGGTACTTCCCCGTACCCCGGCGCTGTGTGTGCGGCAAAGCGATCTGCTGCGACCGGACGGCGACCTGCAGGACCTCGTCAACGATTCGCTCGAGGGCTTCGCCCTCAATGCTTGCTTCGCCGACTGCCAGCGTGTTCCCGGCTTCACCGCGCCGCTCGACGAAGCCGATTCGCTGCCGATTCGTCAATTCATCCGCCGCGGCCACGATGTGCACAAGCGGCGCGTGTTCAACGCGTGCGGGCAGAGTGTCCTGCGGATGGTGGTGCAGCCATGCACACTCCTGCACGAACGCCGGCAGCCCCCACGCCGCCGCAATCCGCCGGCCAATCACCGTGTGGTCGATCTCCAGCGCTTCGTGTTCGACGTCGACCACGGGGCGCCCGGACGTGGCCGCCTGTCGCAGGACGCGGTCGAACGCTTTGGGCACGCACGCCGCCAGCGCCGCCAAGCCGATGTCGTGCAGGAGCCCCGCTACGAAGGCCTTCCCGGCCTCGGTCTGCATACCGAGCGCGTGGCTGATCTGCCGCGCGGCATTGGCCACGGCCACGTTGTGCAGCCAGATGTCTGAAAGGTGTGACCGCGCTGCGTACGTGCCTCCGCCGGTGTAAATGTCGGCCAGCTCAGCCGCCAGCGCCGCCTCAACGACTCGCGCGGGATCAAGGCGCCGGCTCGCCACGCCGACGTCGCCTCCCGATGCCGCCATCGTGTACTGCTGCGACAGGCGTGCGCCGGCATCCGGCTCGGCATCGATCAGCGCACCGATGCTATGTTCATCCGCGCCACGTACGATGCATTCGATCAAACGAAAGGTAAGCTGACTGGGGGGAGAAAAGCGCTCCAACTCGCGCGCGAGCACTGGGCCCCGTGCGATTCGCGACGCGGCAGACGTGGCGTTCCGCGCGACGGGCATCGAGACCTTTTCCCCTCTGCGATCAAACGTAATGGGAGCCGAAGTCGCCTATACCTTCAGCATCTCCGCCATGCGCGATATGACGTTCTCAATCACGAATGGCTTGCGGATGAACTCGTCCGCGCCGGCCGCCATCAGCTCCTCGATCTCGTCCGGGTCTGCAACCCCGCTCATGATGATGATGCGCATGCGATCGAGCTCGCTGTGCGACCGTACCCGCTGGCAGACGACGTTCCCGTTGATGTCCGGCAGTTTGAAATCAAGAAGCATGATGTCAGGACGGAAGGTGTCCGTGACGAGGCCCGCGTCGAAGCCCGTCGAGGCCGTCCGGACCTCGAACCGGCCGTCACGCTCGAGCAGCTCGGACAGCATATCCACGATGTCCGGGTCGTCGTCGACGACAAGCACCTTCTTCCGCCCGGATTCGAGCTGGTCGAGGGGGATGTCGTTTTCCTTCATGAAGCGGATCAACGCATCGCGGGGGATCCGCCGGAACTTCGACCCGGGTACTCTAAATCCCTTTAATCTCCCGCTGTCGAAGCATCGAATGACCGTTTGCTGGCTGACTTTACAGATATGCGCGACCTCACCCGTGGTGTAGACGCTTTTCATGTGAAGATAGCCTCCGTGCAGCGCCTTTCCCCGACGCTCCGGTGCCGCCGTTTCCCCTAGATAGCCCATCTTAGCCATACACTACATCCGTTAACTTAGCCCGTCAACAAAAATCCGACGGTTCATTACCGGACTTGATCCTGCCTCGACCCTCCGCGTCCGTGCGAGGGGGCGACGCGCCGATTTATCGCGTTTTTCTACTTCTTTCGGCCGGCGAAGCGAATCCACAGAACGGCGATGTCCGCCGGGCTGATCCCCGGAATGCGGCTCGCCTGTCCCAGTGTCACCGGCGCGACTGCTGCGAGCTTTTCCCGCGCCTCAGCTCGCAGTTCCTCCATCTTCGCATAATCGGCGCGCGCCGGTATTTTCATGGACTCCAATTTGCGAAATCTTTCGACTTGGTCGTCTTGGCGAGCAAGGTAACCTGCGTAACGGCCGTCGATCGCCACTTGTTCCATTACCTCGATGGGGTAAGAACCCACCCCCTCGGCCAACAGGGCTGCTCGGATCGTTTCCACCGATGACTCCGATCGCCGCATCAAGTCGCTCAATGTAGGCCCGTTGCACCGCAACCGCTTGCTGAGTTCCTTCAATTCGGCGATCAGCCGGCGCTTTTGTTCAAACCGCTCCCACCGATCATCATCGACCATGCCGATCTTTTTTCCGATCGGCGTCAAGCGCTGGTCGGCATTGTCACTGCGGAGCGACAGGCGGTACTCCGCCCGGGACGTGAACATGCGATAGGGATCGGTCGGGGGTTTCGTTACCAGATCATCGATCATCACGCCGATGTACGCCTCGTCGCGGCCGAGGATCAGCGGCTCGCGCCCGGCCAGTCTCCGCGCCGCGTTCACGCCGGCGACCAGCCCCTGGCCGGCCGCCTCCTCGTACCCGCTGGTACCATTGATCTGCCCGGCCAGAAACAGACCGGACACGATCTTGGTCTCCAGCGACGGACCCGTCTGCCAGGTGGGTACCCAGTCGTACTCTACCGCGTAGCCGTATTGCAGGACCTTCGCCCGCTCCAGCCCGGGGATCGTCGCCAGCACGGCGTCCTGCACATCCTGAGGCAGCGAGGTGGGGATACCGTTGCAGTACATCCGCTCGTTGTCGCGCCCCTCCGGCTCCAGGAAAAGCTGGTGCCGCGGCTTGTCGGCGAACCGGACCACCTTGTCCTCGATGCTCGGGCAGTAACGCGGCCCGGTCGATTGAATCTGCCCGCTGTACATCGGCGCCCGGTGCAGGTTGCTGCGGATGTGCCGATGCGACTCCTCGTTCGTATAGGTGACCCAGCAGGGCATCTGCTCGCGGGCCACCGACTCGGTGAGGAAAGAGAACGGCACGGGATCATCGTCGCCCGGCTGCTCGGTGAGCGCGGCGTACTCGAGCGTGTCGCGATGGACGCGCGGCGGAGTGCCGGTCTTGAGCCGGCCAAGCTCGAAGCCCAGGTCACGGAGCTGCGCGCTGAGTCCCTTCGACGCCTTCTCTCCCACGCGGCCGCCTTCCGTCTTTGTCGGCCCACAGTGCATCAGTCCCCGCAGGAACGTGCCCGTCGTGACGATAACGGCGTCGCAGGCCAATGTCCGTCCATCGAGCAATGCGACGCCCGTGATGCGACTCCTGTGTGGCCCGCCGTGCGAGGCCGGCTTTGTCCGGATGCGCTCGACCGTACCTTCGAGAATATCCGGCCCGCCCGGCTGGCGCAGGAGCTTTTGGAGGACGACCTCATAGCCCGAGCGATCTGCTTGTGCCCGCGGAGCCCATACCGCCGGCCCCTTTCGCTTGTTGAGCGTCCGGAACTGGATGGCGGCTTCGTCAATGGCCAGGCCCATCAGGCCGCCCAGCGCGTCGATCTCGCGGACCATCTGCCCCTTGCCGAGCCCGCCGATGGCCGGGTTGCACGACATGCGACCAATCGCCCGGGCGTCCATCGTGATCATGGCGGTCCGCGCTCCGAGGCGGGAGGCCGCCCAGGCGGCCTCCGCCCCCGCGTGCCCGCCGCCGATCACCACGATGTCGAACTTCGCATCCATCGATCGCACCACCATCACAAGCGCCCGCGCGACATTCTAGTCGCTGCCCGACCGACATACATCACCGGGACGGCGCATGGAAAGGCCCCGGCGGGCATCGCTGCCCGCCGGGGCCGTACTGACAGCATCAACCGGTGCGTCGGCTAGTGGTCCAAACGGTTCACGTCCTGGACTGGCTGTAGTCCGACCTCGACTTCCTTGGGTGCGTAGATGAGGCCCTTCTGCCTCAATTCCGCCACGTCGAAGCCACGCTCGCGAGCGTACTGCGGTGTCAGCCGAATGCCGATGTTGCTCTCGATGATGCGCCGGCGACCTTTGTGTACGACATCAAACCGCGTCTCCGTTGGCACCAGGTCGCTGCCCACCTCGGTAATGGTGAACTGGACAGACTTCGTCTGCGACTCGACGTATTCGCTGAGCTCATCGTAATCGGCAACAAAGCCATCCGGCGGCGCTACGCTCACCGTCACGTCCCAGTCGCCGGCGGAGGCGAACACGAACGGATAAAACTGTTCCGTTCCGTCCCAGACGATCTCGGCCGGTTCGACGATGAGCAGTTCGGAGCCCGTCAGCCTGCGGTTTTTGCACATGAGCTTCTTGCCCGATACGACCTCCATCATGAGCAGGTGCGTCGTCTCCACTTCGCCGCAGTTCACGGACGACAGTTGGCCGAGATAATCGTCGGAGGTGCCGTCCCCGTCACAGTCAAATCGGGACGCCACAACGTAGTCGCCAGGCGGAACGTTGAGATAGGCCACGCCATTCGCATCGGTCACGCCGGTAGCAATCGGTGTGCAGTTCGCAACCAGACCCGGCAGAGCCGATGGCGGCAACGCGTCGTTACCGGGAAGCTGACCATCGGCACAGCTTCCCGGTGACAGGTCATAGGCCCCGACGGTGATGCCCGCAAGCGGCGCATCCGTGGTGAGCGGGTGCGAGCCAATGCCCACGCTGTACTTACGAGCCACGACGGCGATGTCCGCGCCGTTCTCGACAGTCACATCGAGCTGGGCGGTTGCGGCATTCCCGCAGTCATCCGTCGCCGTGAAGGTGACCGTCGCGGTCTCACCGACCGGCAGCGTCGCCGGGGCGTCATTCTCCACGGTTACCTCATCGTCACAGTCGTCGGTTGCAGTCGCTGCGGGCAGAGCAACGGCCTCGGCGCCCGAGCAATCTGTATCGCGCAGCGTGACGGGCGTCGTGTCCACGACAAGCGTCGGCGCCGTGGTATCCACGGTGTCGATCTGCTGCACGCAGGTGTCCGGCTCGGCGCTGCCGTCATCAACGGACCAAGTGCGCACGATGTCGACGGTGCCGCCGCAGCCGCTCGTAGTCACGTCGGTAAACGTCACCGGGGCGCTCGCTCCGCTGCAGCCATCGACGGCCGTCGCGTAGCCCACTCCGTCGGGACTCGTGTCCGCCGGGCATTCGAGAACGGCGTCGACGGGGCAGGAGATTTCCGTCCCGCCGGACCCGGCTTCCATGTTGGCCATATAGATGCCGAAGTCGAAGTTGTTGAACTGCGCGAGAAACGCCACCTGGTTGCTGTTGTTGATCGAGCGGAACTTGCCGGCTCCCGCCAACTCGCCGCGGAACACGCCAAACCCTCCCGTCGAGAACGATGCGTTCAGATCGGTTGCCGACGTCGTGCTGTCCGTGATCCGCTCTGTCGTCTCCGTGCACGCGTCGAAGAAATACAGGCCGTACAACGTGGCCGCCGTCTCGGTCTTGCCCTGCCCCCAGAATGTCATGTGACCGTAGTCGTTTACCGCCGCGCTCGTGCTGAAGACGTTGGTCACCTGCGAAGGCGGCGCCAGGCCTGGTGCTGGCGGCGTCTTGTCGATGACCAGGCCCAGCCCCGGCTCGGAGATGCTCGCCGAGTAAATGCCCGCGTTGTTAACCGTGCTGGCGTTGATCAGCAGGGAATAGAACGCGACCTTGCCGGCCTCGTTCATCGTCCCCTCAGCGATGCTGTAAAAGCCCGCGGCCGGATCCTCGTTCGGTACGGAGAAACCACCCCTCGTGTCAACGACTACTGACGCTGCGTTGGTGGACAGATCGCCGGCAAAGAGGCCATGCGCGCCGTTCGACAGTCCACCGACGAACAGCAGCGCTCCCGAATCGGTTACGTCCTGAACGGTGAAGGTCGTGAAGTAGACCGAGCCGTCCGGAGGCGCCGGATCGGATCGGAATGCGACGGCTCGCGGTATGCCGCCGTCGGCCGATACTGTGAAGATCCCCTGCTTCAAACTCGCCCCGATGCTCCCGCGAAAAACTAGGTTGCCGTTGTTGTCGAGCACGAATTCCGGCCGCAGATCGCGGAATGCGCCGGAGCCGTCCGGCACGTTCGTCGGTTCGACCGTGTTGGTGTTGTCCGCCAGGCGGACCAGCGTGCCCCCGCTCACCGTCGTGCCGTAGAGGCCGTGCGACGTCGTGCCGTTGAAGTACGCCCATAGCACGACGTCCCCGTTGTCGTTCAACGCCCCAAGCGTCAGCCCGTTGTACTTGGTCGCGCTGAACGTAAACGTGCTGAACGTCGCTCCACCGCCGTCTGGCGCGACATCGGACGTGTCCGCCAGCTTGTGAATCGTCCCGCCGGTCGTTGACACGCTGTACATTCCGAACCCGCTTCCGCCGACGGTGTCGGAGAATTGCCCGGAAAAGACCACGTCGCCGGCGTTGTTGAGAAGCGGCGCTCCAAAGTTGATGAACTTGGCCGCGCTCGATCTGCCGGGCACCTGAAAAACGGGGGCACCGCTCGAGTTAACGGTTGTGTCCACCAGCACTGCCAGCGGCTCGCCCGGACGGCGAACATAGATGCCGTACGCCGTGTTCGCGCTGCTGCTGGAGCTGGACGAGCTCTTGGCACGGAAAACGACTTCCCCCGATTCGTTGATAACGGGGGCCTTCACGTCCGATTCACCCCGGAAGCAGAAATCCGCCTCCGGATCCCGGCCAGGCACGGGATCGCGCCCCGCACTCGTACTGACCGCGATCGGCTCGATACTCTGCACGGCAGCCTGAACGGCGGTCGCTGCCGCGATCACCGCCGCAATCATCAACGAGACCTTCATCCCTCTTCTGAATGCCATCTTCACTGTCCTCCTCTTCGCGTCGTCAGAGACCGCCGCGTCACCGGCCCCAAAAACGCGGCCACCGACGGAGCGACCCCGGAATGCCGCCCGCCAGACAGCAGAGTAACAGATCGCGAACACGAGCTAAACAATTAAATAAGCCACGCGCGCCCAGCTCGTCGAGATGATGAAATGGGTAATCTGGACATGTGCCAAAGCGTGTCGTCCTGACCGCTCGCGCCAGAGGATGTCGCCAAAGCAAAGAGGCGGGGCAAGCCTTTGAGGCTCACCCCGCCATCAGTTCCGAAGCGCTCTTTGGGTACGCGGCCGGCTTGGCCGGCTGGATCTACTGCACCAGCACCGGCTGATTGGGGTGGAGGTCGAAGACGTCCAGTAGCGAGTCCGTATCCACGTGAATACGGGTGTCGCCGTAAAGCTGCAGGAAATCCGCCAACACCACACCGTAGATATCGCTGGTGCCCGTGAACGTGACCGTCGCATTGGGCGCGATCACCTGCCCATAGAATGCAGCATTACCAGCTATGTCCAAGGTCGATCCGGTCGAATAGATGGTCAGGTTCTGCGGATCTCTTGTCAGGTTGATGATCCCCCCCCCGGCGAACTCAGCGGGTCCATCGACGTAGATCGTCGTCGGGGCCGTCACGATGATCTGGGCGCCACCTTCCAGCACCGCGGAGGTGAGGTAGTACGTCCCTCCGTTCAGGGTCAACGTGTCCCAGCCCGTCACGCCAATGAGATCCCACATCGTGCCGGCGAAGGGGTCGAAGTGCTTTACGTCAGTCAAGGGTATGGTCGCGTTGTCGTTGTTTGCCTGGGCCCCAGCCATGTCGATGGGCGGAATGGAAACGGAGCCGTGCTGCGGGCCGGTGACGCCGGCGATCGCGTAGGAGCTTCCGTAGATATCCAGATCGTAGCCCTCCCCGTGCATCGCGTCACCGCCGACGTCGACGCCTCCCTCCAGGACAATGTCCTGATTGCTGCAGATATCGCCCTCCAGGTAGATGTTACCCGGGCCGTAGAGGCCGGCCGAAGAGTAGTAGCTGTCCGTAACGAGACTGCCGTCGCCATCGATGCCCGTCAACCCCCAGATCCCGTTGCAGACTCCGCCACCCTGGACCGCGGTGGCCATTTTCGAAATGTTGACCGTATCGTGTCCGATAACGGGAGCGAAGAAGAGATTCACGCCGGTCCGGGTGCCGACAACGCGCGCCGCGTTCGGATGGGCTTTCTCCCCGCCCGTCGGCAGAGAAAAGACGTGATTGATGCCGTCCCAATACCCGACTTCAACCGAGACCTCCGGCGGGAGCAGACGCGAACCCGCGACCTTATTGGCGCAAGCCATGTGCGTGCCGCGCGCGATTGCCGTCGACACGCTGATGGGGGTGCCGCTTGCCCCGGCCAGCGCACCGGCATCCACGGCGGACTGCATCTCGGCACGGGACGCATAGATGTATGAGACGTCCACGCTCAATGCCGCGAAGCCGAGCAAGCCCACCATGCTGACACAGACGAACACCCCTGTTACGGCGCGCCGTTTTTGCTCCCGCTTTCCGAATGGAGACATATGGATACTCCCTCATCATTGCCGGCAACGTGCGAGATAATACGTCAATCCCAAGCCTACGATATCGTCCAGCGGGAGCCATCCCGAACGGGTGTTTTTCCGGCGGCTCTGTTATCGGCCCAAGATCACTTACGCACCGGGTGAATGCTCGGCAGGCCATCGCCAAGGCACACCTGCCGTCAACGTTGGTTGACTGCCTGCCTGATACCAGTGGCGAGGACACGATGACGGAAGGCCGGATCGTCGGAACTTGCGACCTCTTATCGCGCGCGGTCGGATGAGCCGCGCATACCGGCCATCAGGCGCGCCGCTCAACGGGGTTATGCGGCCACAGGTGCCTGGGAGACACGCACGCGCGCCGAGGACAGGTAGGCCACGCTCCCGACGATCAGTGCGCCGCCGACGAGCGTGCTCCAATGGGGCACTTCTCCGATGAACAGAAACACCCATACCGGGTTCAGCACCGGTTCGAGCATGATGATCAGTACGGCTCGCTGTGCGGATGCATACCTGACGCCTGCCGCGTACAGCACGTAGGCCAGTCCGAACTGTACCACGCCCATGAACGCCAGCACGACGCCGCTACGCAGCCCAATCTGCCATCCGTCGACGGCCAGCGCGATGGGTACGAGCAGCGCCGCCGATCCCGCACAGCTCAGAAACGCCAGCACCACCGGCTGAAGATCGCGCACCCGCCGGAAGAACACGATCTGTGTGCCGAACACGACGCCGCTGGTAAGCCCAACGAGCAAGCCGACGGAATTCGCCTTGAACTGTGCCAGGAAGATGAGGATGACCGCAGCCATTGAGATTGAGAATGCGATCCATTGCGGTCGTTCAGCGCGTTCTCGAACGATCCACGGCGACAGCAGGAACACCCATGCCGGGGCGGTGTACTGCAGGATGATGGCGTTGGCCGCCGTGGTCAGCGTCGTCGCGATGACGAACGTCGCGCACATGCCGGTGAAGAGCACGACCGTCGCCGCCGTCCACCCCGGCTCGGCGATCGGCCGCCAGCGCGCGACGGCGAACGGCATCAGGAACACCGCCGCGAATGCCGACCGAAACGCGGCGATGCTGCAGCCGTCCACACCCAATTCGTGGGCGCTCTTGATGAGCACGCCGTTGATGCTCCACAGCGCCGCCGCGGCGAGCAGCAACGCGGTGCCGCGACTTTCCGCCTCTTGTGTCGATGTCATGGTTGTGTTCACGGCGAACCCGCTACGCTGTCCGCGAGGATTGCGCACACCCGATCGTGGAGGCGATTATACGGCGAACTTCCGCCCCGGAAACCGTTGAAGAGCACGCTGAACGCGTACCAACGGTTATCCGCCGTTTTCACGTAGCCGCTCAAAGTGCGGATGCCACGCAGGTAGCCCGTCTTGGCGAACACCTGGCCGTCGAGCGATGACATCCGCCGCTTCAGCGTGCCGCCGTTCTCTGAGCCCGCCAGATTGTCGATGAGCAGTTGCCGCTGCGGCCGCGTGTACATGTACGCCAGCAGACGCACGAAGTCCTGCGCGCTGATACGATTCTGCCGGCTGAGCCCCGAGGCGTCCGCCATCACGATATTGTCCACGTTGCAGCCCGCGCGGCGCAGCACCTCTCGCGCGGCATGCCGCCCGTTCTCCCAACTGCC
>JBECKQ010000410.1:0-2952 GCA_040235375.1 Phycisphaerae bacterium
GTCAGCGCGATCGACAACAAGTTCATCGCCACGTACCTGAAAGACGCCGCCAGCGAGGTCCGCATCTTCGATCTGGAAGGCAATCACCTTCGCGATCTCGACCTGCCCAGCCTGGGCACGGTGTACGGCTTCGGCGGCCGGCGGAACGAGACGGAGACGTTCTACTACTTCACGAGTTTCAGCACGCCGGGCACGGTGTACCGCTACGACGTGCCGGCGGCGACGAGCACCGTCTTCCGCGAGCCGAAGGTCGATTTCAACCCCGACGACTTCGAGACGCGGCAGGTTTTCTATCACAGCAAGGACGGCACGCGCTGCCCGATGTTCATCACCTACCGCAAGGGGCTCAAGCTCGACGGCAACAACCCGACCTACCTGTACGGATACGGCGGGTTCAACATCACCATGCCGCCGCACTTCTCCGTCAGCAACCTGGTGTGGATGGAGATGGGCGGGGTGTATGCCCAGGCGAACATCCGCGGCGGGGGCGAGTACGGCCGCGAGTGGCACCTGGCCGGCACGAAGCTGCACAAGCAGAACTGCTTTGACGACTTCATCGCCGCGGCCGAGTGGCTGATCGACAACGACTACACGTCGTCGAAGAAGCTGGCCATCGGCGGCGGCAGCAACGGCGGTCTGCTGGTGGCGGCGTGCATGGTGCAGCGGCCGGACCTGTTCGGGGCCGTGCTGCCGGCGGTGGGCGTGCTGGACATGCTGCGGTTCAACAAGTTTACGATCGGCTGGGCGTGGGTGGCCGATTACGGCTCGCCGGAGGTTCCGGAGGAGTTCAAGGCCCTGTACGCCTATTCACCGCTGCACAACCTCAAGCCCGGCACGAAGTACCCGGCGGTCATGCTGACGACGGCCGACCACGATGACCGCGTGGTTCCGGCGCACAGCTTCAAGTTCGCCGCCACGCTGCAGAGGGATCAGGCCGGCGACGCGCCGGTGCTGATCCGCATCGAGACCCGCGCCGGTCACGGCGGCGGCAAACCGACGACGAAGCGCATCGAGGAGCAGGCCGACGAATGGGCCTTCCTCACGAAGGTGTTTGACATGCACGTGAAGTGGTCGTCCTGAGAGAGTGACCGGATTATGACACAACGTGGCACTGTCCCGCACATGCGGGAAGTGCCACGTTGTGTCATAATGGACCACAGATGGATGGCACGGGCATCCTGCCCGTGAATCATGGGCTGGAAGCCCATGCCACTTGGCTCCGGCTCACCGGAAACGTTCGGCCACGAGGTGGTTGAACTCGACTGCCAGCTTGTGCTCGTCGATCCGCGTCAGTTGTCCGTCGGCGACGACCGCGTGCCCGTTGACGAAGACGCGGTCGGCCCGTGCCGGCCGGCAGAGGATCAGCGCCGCCAGGGGGTCCTGGGCCATGGCTCCGGCCAGCGTCACGTCGTCGGAGCGGAACAGGGCCATGTCCGCGGCGCAGCCGGGCTCGATCCGGCCGAGCTTATCTCGGCCCAGCACGTCGGCCCCGCCGATCGTGGCGATGCGGAAGGCATCGGCGACGCGCATGGCCGTTGCTCCGCCGTTGACGCGCTGGAGAAGCAGCGCCTGCCGCGCTTCGCCGAGCACGTGGCCGCAATCATTGCTGCTGCTGCCGTCCACGCCGATACCCACGCGGGCATGCCGCTCGAGGAGTTTCCGAACCGGTGGGATACCGCTGCCGAGTCGCATGTTCGAGCAGGGACAATGCGCAATGGCCGTTTCCGTTTCCACCAGGGCGTCGATGTCCTCTTCGCTCAGGTGCACACAGTGCGCCAGGTACACGTCGCGGCCGAGCCAGCCACACTCGCGAAGGTAGGGGATCGGTCGCATCCCGAACCGTTCGAGGCAGTAATTCTCTTCATCGAGCGTTTCGGCCGCGTGCGTGTGCAGCAGCACGCCGCGCTCGCGAGCGAACCGCGCCGTCTCGCGAAGCAGCTCGGCGCTGATGCTGAACGGCGAGCACGGAGCCAGGTCGATGCGCACCATGGCCAGCGGATCGCGATCGTGGTGGGCATCGACGACGCGCGCGCAATCGGCGAGAATCTTGCCCTCGTCCTCGACACAATCGTCGGGCGGCAGGCCGCCTTTGGATCGGCCGACGCTCATGCTGCCCCGGCAGGCGTGGATGCGGATGCCGAGTGCATCGGCCGCTTCGAGCACGCTCTCGATCCGCGCATCCGTTCCCTCGGGGAACATGTAGAAGTGGTCGCTGGTCGTCGTGCAGCCGGAGAGCAGCATCTCGGCGATGCTGACCTGCGCGGCGAGCCTGACGGATGTATGGTCGATGTGACGCCAGCGTTCGTACAACGCGATCAGCCAGTCGAAGAGTTCGGCGTCCTGCACGGATTTGAGGCCGCGGGTCAGCGTCTGCGTCAGGTGGTGATGCGTGTTGATAAGGCCGGGCACGAGCACGTGCCGGCTGCCGTCCATTCGCTCGATGGTGCGATCGCGCTCGAGCCGCTGCGCCGCGTCAACTGCGGGAAGCACATCGGTGATGACATTGTTATCGAACAGCACGCTGTAATGCGGCAGAACTTCCGGCGGGCCGCTACGGCACGTGATGAGTGTCGTGTCGTGGATGCAGGTGTTCATTCGCCCGTCGGTTCCGTTGGTGCGGCGTCCTGCGGCTGCTGAGCATCCCGCGGAGCCGGTGGAACTTCCGGCACGACTGCGGCCGTCGGTGTGGCGCTGGCTGCGGGCGGCGGGGGTTGAGAATGCGTGCGCAGCTCGACCGCTACGAGGATGGCGGCGACGCTCAGGATCACCATCAACGCGACGAACAGCCAGGCCGGTATGCGGATTCCGCCACGACGCTCGACAGACGGCGCCGCCTGCGCCGGTGAAGACCGCAGCGCCTGGCTCAGTTGATCTAGATCGCTGACCGCCTGGGGAGGCGGCGGCGCTGCCCCGAACGGCCGCCGCGTCTGGTCCGGCATCGTGCCCAGGTGC
>JBECKQ010000461.1:0-4705 GCA_040235375.1 Phycisphaerae bacterium
CGGCCACGTTGGACAACCTAATGCCCCGGTGTTCATACGACAGCCGTCGTTGTACACTCCGCGCTGTCGTTGGCGGCAAGAGTACCGAACATTGAGACCCCACGAACACCCCATCGACGAGGAGCTCCGCGGCATCTGTGCGGAGATACTCCGTCGCAACCTGAGCGACGTCGACCGGGCGGCCATCGAATCCGACGACATGTTTCAGACGCCGCACTACTGTGGCGGCTACGACGCCGGCGAGCGCGCCTTCACCCTCAGCTATTACGATCAATCGGGCGGTGAATTCTGGTTCACCCTGTCGCTGGCCGAGATCGCCTCAATCGCCGACGGAGCGAAGACAACGGTCACGCTTCTCCAGCCCTGAAAGAACGCACCATATCAGCCCAGCGCGGGAGCCTAGAGACAGCTACCAGCACGGAGCGGACAAGCCATTCAAGAGCGAAAGAGGCCCGCCGCGCCGATCGCCGATTCGCACGCCCCGCGCCGTGGCACGGGCATCCTGCCCGTGATTCCCCGCCGCAACGCAGCGGCATTTCGATTGCCCCCAGCCACGCCGCACCGCCGCCAACCACGAAAACCCCGGACGCCTCAACTTTTCGCTTGCCTTTTGAAAGTGTACGGTATATGTTTGGTTGCAGTGGGCGTGCTATGCCTACGCGCGTCGAAGGAGGGCGATCGGCATGTTGGCGACTAACTTGCCCAAAGCGCCAGTCCGACCCGCCAACCGCACGCCCGCTGCCTGCAAACCCAACAGCCTGAATCGCCACGTGCCCAATGGGCATGGGGCCGGCCCCGCGGGCTCTGACCCCCCCAACGTCCGCTTTTCGCGCCCCCGGCTTTTCGATAGCGCCGGGGCACATGGACCACCCTCGTTTTTGGCCGAATTCACCGATAGACGGTGTTTTCAAATCGGCTGGAACCGCGAAAACCGCGGTTTTTATACGAATCGGTGTATTCGCCCAAAAACGCGGTTCACCGATCGCCGCCCCTTCGGCTCAGGGACAACCTGCGTTCGGATCGACTCCAGCCGGCAACGCCCCGCCACGCAGTCAACGCCTCTCAGATCTGATAATCTGCGTAATCTGCGAAATCTGCGGACGAATTCCCTGTCTTCACAAATGCCGCCGCCTCTCTCCAATTCGCGTGCCTCTGCGGTTCGCCATGGCCCCCGATTTTCCCTCGCCAGCACTGCGCGTTCTAATGCGTCATCGACGGATGCTGGCCGACACCCAGCGAGTCAAAGCCTGCTCAGACGCCGTACCGCACCGGAGAATTTCATGCCTCGATCTTTCCTCGCGGTCCTCATCGCCGCCGCCGTTGCCATCGCCGTTTGCGTGCTGCCGAGCCACGCTCTTGCCGACGCCTGGATCCGCGCCAACCAGATCGGCTATGTACCCAACGACTTCAAGATCGCCATCCTCTCCAGCGACGACCCGCTCGAGGGCAACTTCAAGGTCGGCGACTTCACCGCACCCATCGGCCCCGACCAGGGCGCCTGGGGCCCCTTCGCCCACAACTACCGCCTCGACTTCTCCGCCCTGCGCACCCCCGGCCACTACGCCGTCACGTTCAAGGACACGAAATCCATCCCCTTCGACATCGGTCCCAACGTCTACGACGCCGTCGGACACAAGCTCCTCGACTTCATGAAGCTCCAGCGCTGCGGCCACAACCCCGTCACCGGCAAAGACTGCCACATGGATGACGCCATCGACACCGAAACCCACGAAAAGGTCGACCTCGTCGGCGGCTGGCACGACGCCGCCGATCGCATCAAGCACATGATCACCACGACGTACACCGTCGCCGCACTCATGCTGGCCGGGGCGGATGAGGAAGGGCAGTACGGCGCCCAGCTCGTCGCCAAGATCCACCCGAAGGGCGACACCATATACGTGCAAGTCGCCGACGACCGCGATCACATGCCGCCGGACACGCTCTGGCAAGACGACCAAAGCGACTACGGTACCGGCCCCGGCGGCCCGCGGCCGGCCTGGCCCGCATTGGGAAAACCACAAGGCCCCAAGTACAAGAACAAATCCACCGGCCTCGCCAGCCTGGCCGGCCGGACCGCCGCCGCCCTCGCCCTGGCCGGCAACCTGGACAAAGCGAAATCCGCCTACGCCCTCGCCCAGGCCCATCCCGGCTGCGCCATGTCCGTCCCGGTGCGGGCGCCGTACTACTACGGCGAAAGCACCTTCTGGGACGATCTCGAATGGGCCGCCACCGAGCTTTATATCGCCACCCGCGAGGACCATTATCTGCACGACGCCCTCGGCTACGCCGACAAGGCCGCCGAAAGCAAGTGGATGGGCCACGCCCGCCACGGGCACTATCAATACTTCCCCTACGTCAACCTCGCCCACTGGCGTCTCTATCCCTTTGCTGACAAGGCCGCGCAGAAACGCCTGGCCGGCTACTACCGCACCGGCCTCGAACGCGTCCGCGAGCGCGCGGAAAAGAACCCCTATCGCCTCGGCACGCCGCTCGTGTGGTGCTCGACCAACGACGTGATTGCCTTCGCCACCCAGGCGGAGCTGTACGAGCGCATGACCGGCGACAAGAGCTATCGCCAACTGGCGACGGAAGCGCGCGACTGGATCTTCGGCCGCAATCCCTGGGGTGTCTCTTTCGTCATCGGCGTGCCGAAGACCGGCGACGCCGCCAGCCATCCGCATCATCTGTTCTGGAAGCTCGAGCACCATCTTCCCGTCGGCGGCCTGGTAGACGGCCCGGTGTACAAAGACATCAACGACAGCCTCAAGTTCGGCGACTTCGGCAATGACCGCCTCGCCCGCTTCCAGTCGGACGTTGCGGTCTATCATGATGTCTATGCCGATTTCTCGACGAACGAACCGATCATCGACGGCACCGCGTCGCTGCTGTTATTGCTCCATCTGTGGAATCCATGAGAGGCGGTCACAACCCCCCTCCCTTGAAGGGAGGGGCAGGGGGAGGGTTTCAGAATGAGCAGTAGTGCCACATAAAGACACTGCTCAAGAGCAGTGGCATACGGTGAGCGGCACACCCCGCCGGGTGACACGGTCTGCCCCGAAAGAACAGGCCGTGGCTGTGCCAGATCGTGGCAGTCGAACCGCATGACAGACTCTGAACTCGGGCCATTGTCATGTTTTTCGAACTTCTTCTCATCCTCTCCGCCGTCTTCGGCGGCGCCGTCGCTTCGGTGGCCGGCTTCGGGATCGGCAGTCTGCTGACTCCCGTGCTCGCCTCGCGGGTGGGTACCAAGCTCGCCGTCGCCGCCATCTCTATTCCGCACGCCGCCGGCACCGTGGTTCGACTCTGGAAGATGCGCGCCCACATCGATCGCGGCGTACTCTGGAACTTCGGCCTCGCCAGTGCGGCCGGCGGACTGACCGGCGCGCTGCTGCATTCGCTGGCCGGCGGCCCGATCCTCACGGCGCTGTTCGCGGCGTTGCTGCTGTTCGCCGGCTTCGCGGGCGTGACCGGCCTGGCGAAGCGCTTTCGCTTTCACGGCATCGCCGCGTGGATCGCCGGCGGACTTTCCGGCCTGTTCGGCGGACTCGTCGGCAACCAGGGCGGCATTCGCTCCGCCGCACTGCTCGGCTTCGACATCGCCCGCGACGCCTTCGTCGGAACGGCCACCGCCATCGCGCTGCTCATCGACGCCGCCCGCGTTCCCGTCTACCTGGCGACCGAGGGCGGCGCGATCGCCGGCCTGTGGCGGCAGATCCTGCTCATGATCGCCGGCGTCGTGTTCGGCACCCTCGTGGGCCGGCGACTGCTCGCCCGCATTCCCGAGTCCATTTTCCGCCCGCTCGTGTCCGGTCTCATCCTCGCCCTGGGCGTCTACATGGCCTTCCTGGCCTGGAGACAGTGGTGATGAACTGGGGTTCTTCAAAAAGAGGGGCCTTTTCGCGGTTGACGTTATGATCATATGATCATAAACTACAGGCATGGTGCGACCCTGCAAATGCCGCTTCGTGAGCGAAGAGCCCCCGGTGGCCGGGTTCAAGCCCGCCGGAGTCTCCTGCCGCAGGCTCGAGGCCGTCGAACTGGGGCTCGACGAGGTGGAGGCGCTCCGCCTGGCCGACCTGCTCGGCCTGTATCACGAACAGGCTGCGGAGCGCATGGGGGTCTCCCGGCCGACGTTCGGTCGCATCATCGCTCGCGCCCGGGAGAAGGTCGCAAGCGCCTTGTTTCAATCCCGTATGCTCGTTTTCAAGGGAGGGCCGATCATGATGGCCAACAAGCGAACGTTCGAGTGCGCCGAATGCGGCGCGCAGTTCCAGGCACCGCACGGCGCAGGCCGGCCGCAGGAATGCCCACAGTGCCACAGCACGAATTTCCATCGCGCCACTGAGGATCGCGGCGGCGGGCGCCATCGCGGCCGATGCGGCGGCGGTGGGGGAGGCGGAGGAGGTCGAGGACAATGCCGCCGGCGCGGCGGTCGCCAGGGATCGTCAACCGCCGCTTCGCAAAAAAACTCGACCGCAGACAAGGAGCCGCCGTCGTGAGATTCGCCGTAGCTTCAGACGACGCCGCAACGGTCGCAGCGCACACCGGCCGGTGTCGTGGATTTGTCATTTTCGACATCGCCGACGGCCAGGCCGCGCGCGTCGAGCATCGCGATAACACGTTCACCGCCCACGCCCGCGGTGAGTGCAACGGCGATCACGAGACGCCCGGCGAAAGCGGCCACCACTCGCACGGCCCGCTGCTC
>JBECKQ010000455.1:0-15766 GCA_040235375.1 Phycisphaerae bacterium
GCCGCCGACGGCGTGCCAGGAGACCGCGAAGACGAGTCGGTTTCTGCGAGTGCTCTCAGCGGGCGACGGAGAATGAGCCGAATTCGCCGGTGGCGGCGGAGCGTTCGAGCTGCGTGTCGCTTATGTAGCCGGCCATGGCCTGCTCGACATCGTTGAGGAAGCGGCCGAGTTCGGCGGCGGGGCCTTCGGCAACCAGCTCGACCCGGCCGTCGCGGAGGTTCCGCACGTAGCCGGTGACGCGGTAGCGGCCGGCCACGTGCATCGTCGTGTAGCGAAAGCCCACGCCCTGCACGTCGCCGCTGAAATGGGCGGTGATCCGCTGATCGCCGGTGGGATTGTCAGACCCGTCGCGTCGTGTCGGCACTTGAGCACCCCCGAACCAAGGCGAGCAATCAGCCGGAGACTGCGGTCGGCATACCCGCGGCCAGACCGTCAGTCGTTCCTGCGGCCGGCACAGCCTCGACGGCGTGCGCCGGGCCGGCGTTTCGCGTTGACCTTGACCATGCGGACCTCGCGGCCGCCGCACCGGAACGTAACCTCGGTCATGTAGGCCCGCATGAGCATGATACCGCGACCGCTCGGAAGGGCGATGCGTTCCGGAGCGGTTGGATCGGGAATCTGATCGGGGTCGAACCCCCGCCCCTCATCGCGGACACAGATGACGACCATCTCCGGACTCACGGCCCATCGAACGGTGATCTTCTTCTTTTCGTCCCGGGCGTTGCCGTGGCGAACGGCATTGGTCATTGCCTCTTCGAGGGCGAGCTTGATGGCAAACGTGGCGTCCTCATCGTAACCGCAACGGACGACATCCTCGAGAATCCGCGACTCGGGCAGCTTGGCGGCGGCAAGCGAACTGTCGATCTCGATGACGGTGTAGGTGTCCTCGTTGTGGGGATCGGCGTTCGTCATGGGAGGGGATGCCGCTGATTGGACCAGCGCTGCAATGAGCGTCGTCGCACGGTACTTCCTCCGCGGTCTGGCGAAACCGGACGCAAGCAGCAGCTAAAACTTGCGGATCGCCTCGTCGGCGGTCTGATGGATGTCGAAGTGCCTGTTCAAGCGGGTGATTTTGAACACTTCGAAGATCTGCGGATTGATGTCGGAGAGCTTGAGCTGCCCCTGCTGCTTGTGCACTTCCTTCTGCAGGTTGATCAGCATGCCCAAGGCCGCCGACGACAGGTGCTCGACGCCGGAGAAGCTCAGCAGCAGGTGGATTTCCGGGGTCGACTTGACCAGGCCGAAGAGCTCCTCCTCGATCTCGCGGATCGACAGCTCCTCCAGGATCTTGCGATCCGCAAAGCGGACGACGTTGACCTCATCCTGTTGTAGAATGGTCAGATGGGGTTGATTCGCTTCCATGAAGTGCTCCTGGCCTGCCCCTCGTGTGCAATCCGTAAATCCACGAAAAGTCTACCGGGCAGGCAGGGGGTGTCAAGAAAGCGGCGACCGCCGCCAGAGGTTCGGACCGGTCGGGCAATGGCCGCGGCGTGGTGCCCCGGACTATAGTAAGCGGACGGGCGGCGCAGGACGGCAACGGTTGGCTCGCGTGACTGCGATGGAAGGAAGGCCGGTTTGATCAGTCGAGTTCGACCAGCGCGTGGGCGAGTCACGTCCTCGCGAACGCGGAGGGCGACCGGGTCCAACGCCGCAGGGTCGCCGGCTTTTGCCAACGGTGCATCGGCCGCCGGCGCGTGCGTCACCACAGGACGCGCGGGCGTGAAGGTGTTCTCGCGGACCACCTTGCTGGCGATCGCCGTCGTCCTCATCCTCGCTGATCACGCCTGGGCCTGGGGTCCGGCCACCCACACCAAGCTGGCCATGGACCTGCTCGGGAACATGGGCACGCTCGGCAGCATGCTGGCCGCGCTGCTCACCCGGCACGCGTCGAGCTTCGTCTTCGGCAACATCGCGGCGGACGTCGTGTTTGCCAAGCGCATGAGCAAGGTCAAGCAGTTCTGCCATCACTGGTCCACGGGCTTCCGCTTTCTCGAAAAGGCGGAAGACGACGCCGACAAGGCGTTTGCGTACGGCTACCTGTCGCACCTGGCGGCGGACACGATCGCCCACAACAAGTTCGTCCCGCGGCAGCTCAGCATCACGCGGTCGACGCTCAGCTTCGGCCATTTGTACTGGGAGATGCGCGCCGACGCCCTGGTGGATCGGCCGTCGTGGTGGACGTTCGAGGACGTAATGGCCGCCGATCACGAGCACCACCATCGCGTGCTCGAGCAGGAGCTCACCGCCACGCTGCTGCCATATCAGTTCAACCGGCAGTTCTTCGACCGGATGAACCGTTTGATGATCCGCCGGTACTGGGTCCGCTGCATGTCCACGTGGTACCGCTACAGCCGGTGGGAACTGCCGATCGATCTGGTGGCCGAGTATCACCAGGAATCGCTGGAGCGGATCATCAGCGTGCTGACCGAGGGGGATCGTTCGCCCGTGCTCCGCTACGACCCGAACGGCCGCGCCGCGTTGCACCAGGCCCGGCTGCATCGCCGCGCCGCCCGACGACTGAATCGCCGCGGGCTGCCCACCGGGAAACGTGCGTCCGAAGCGGCCGCCGGTCTCGCGCCGTTCGTTCCCTACGATCACATCGAACCGTAGGGGCACGGGCTTGGAGCCCGTGATTCACGGGCAAGATGCCCGTGCCACCTGGGCGCGGTCACGTCAGTTCCTGAATCACCGCGTCGCGAAGCCGCTCGTAGTCCGCCAGTTCGTTGTAGACCTGCGCCGACGGTCGAATCCAGATCCGTCCGGCGAAGTCGATGATCGGCACTTCGATGCCGTGCCGATCGATGAGCCGGTCGTGTATGGCTTCGACGTTCGCCTTGCCGGTCGCCGGCGAGCCGGGCATTTCCACCGTCGCCATCGATCCGAGCATGGCCGACGGCGCTGGCCGTCGCGTATGCCAGGCCTGCGAAAGCAGGTCCGCCGCCTGATCGGCCAACTCCCGGTTGTGACGTCGCACGCGATCGCTGCCCAAGGCGCGATGGAACGCGATGCCGGCGGTGACCGCCAGCCAGGTGCTGGGATCGCGCGTGCCGGTCCAGTCGAACTCCTGCGCATACCCCTCATCCATCCCCCACGACGTGACCAGCGGATGCGTGGCCGGCTGGAGATCGCGATTCGTCCACAGAAACCCGCAGCCTTTCGGGGCAAACAGCCACTTGTGGCAGTTGCCGGTGTACCAGTCGGCGCCGAGCGACGAGAGGTTAACGTCGACCATGCCCGGTGCGTGCGCCCCGTCCACGAGCACCGCGGCGCCGCTTCGATGGCAGGATTCGATCAGCCGGGCCAGCGGCAGGACAAGCGCCGTGGGCGAAGTGATGTGATCGAGCACCGCAAGTCGCGTTTTCGGACCGAGGCGTCGCTCGACGGCCGCAGCGATCGCGTGCTCATCATCCACCGGGAACGGCACCTGCACGTCGTTGATCGTCACGCCGTATCGCCGGGCGGCGTAGCGCACAGCGTTGCGAACCGCACCGTACGCGTGATTCGTCACCAGAACCTCGTCACCGCTGTGCCAGTCGATCGAATGAAGCACGGTGGCGACGCCGCTGGTTGCATTGTCGACGAACGCGATATCGTCGCCGGCGCCGCCGAGGAACGCCCCAAGCTCCGCCGCGGCGGCGCGAATCGCGCCGGGAAGCTCGCGTACCATGAAGCGGATCGGCTGGCGTTCCATGCGCCGGCGCCAGCGATCCTGCTCCGCGAGAACCTCGCGCGGCGTCGCCCCGAACGATCCGTGATTGAGGAACACGCAATCGGCGTCAAGATGCCAGTGCGCTCGCATCCCGTGACCGAACGGCGTGCTCTCGTTGAGCGCCGCCGATTGGCCTGGCGACGGATTCATTTCTCCTGCCTTTGAAGGTCCGCCTTGCGGGCATAAGGGGAATCTTTGAACGGGCGCACAAAGCGTTGTTCGCCCAGCACGACGACGAAAACGGTTTTGGCGAGGATGCCCATGTCCATGACCAAGTCGTGGTGCTGCACATAATGCACGTCGTACAGGATACGCTCATCCCAGCTTCGCAGCGCGCTGCTGTTGACCTGCGCCAGGCCGGTGATGCCGGGGCGAACGAGGAGGCGCCGCCATTGGAACTCGTTGTAATTGTCCGTCTGATCCGGGATGGTCGGCCGCGGGCCGATGAGCGACATGCTGCCGGCCAGCACGCTGAAGATCTGCGGCAGCTCGTCGATCTTGAACCGACGAATGAAGCGACCCACCGGCGTGATGCCCGGATGCTCGAGCGGCACGATCTCGGTGATGTCGTGCCGATGTGTCGAATACATGCTGCGGAACTTGGCCGGATAGAAGCGGACGCCGTTGCGGCCGGTTCGCTCCTGGCGGAACAACAGCGGGCCACGACTGGTCAGCTTCACCGCCAGCGTTGTCGCCACCAGCACGGGCGACAGGAGGAGGATCACGAGCGCACTGACGACAACGTCGAACGGGCGCTTGCCAAACCGGGCCCAGAGCGATCTTGAAACGTGATTCTTCGTCGCCGGCATGAAAAGAACGTGCGTCACCGATCAGCCTGGCGGCGCGCCGGCTCGACCGCCGACCGCAACCCGCCTACCATGGCGCTGTACTATAGCGGCAGAGGCGTTCGATGCATCCACCGGCCGATAACCCCCACGATCGCATGCAGGAGCTGCTCGTCGGCATGGTCGCCGCCGAGGCGTCCGACCTGCACCTCGTGCCCTGCCACCGCCCGACCTACCGCGTACACGGCGAACTCGTGCCCACCGAGCGACCGGAGGTCGAACCGGCCGAATCGGAGGCGATGGTGCTGTCGGTCGTCCCGCCGGACCGCCGCGAGCGATTTCAGCAGGACCCGAACCTCGACTTCTCGCTGACCGTGCTCAACGACGGCCGGAGCCTCCGCTTTCGCGGCAACGCCTTTCGGTCGCAGGGCAACGTGTGCGGCTGCTTCCGCTACATCCCCGAGACGGTGCCCAGTTTCGAGTGGATGGGCTTCCCGCAGGAGGTTGCCGAGCGCATCGTTCGCCTCACCAACGGCCTGGTGATCGTCACCGGCATCACCGGCTCGGGTAAGTCCACGACGCTGGCCGGCATCGTCGACATGATGAACCGCCGCGGCGGTTACCGCATCATCACCGTCGAGCAGCCCATCGAGTACGTGTACGAAAGGCTGGAACGGTCGCTCATCACGCAGCGGGAAGTCGGCTCGGACTGCGGCTCGTTCCTCGACGGCCTCAAGTACGGCCTGCGGCAGGACCCGGACGTCATCCTCGTCGGTGAAATCCGCGACCAAGAAACCGCCCGCATGGCCCTCTCCGCCGCGGAGACCGGTCATCTCATCCTCACCACCATGCACACCAAGGACGCCAAGGGCGCCGTCAGCCGATACGTCGATCTCTTCGATCCCGTCGCCCAGTCGGACATCCGCTCGCAACTGGCCTGGAACCTGCGGTTCGTGATCGCCCAGCACCTTCTACCGGCCGCAACGGCAGGCGAGAAGCGTTCCCTCGCCCTCGAGACGATGGTGGTCAACAACCCGGTGCGCGCCGGTATCAAGCAGGGCAAGCTGGAAGCGCTCGAGTCGGCCATCCAGACCGGGCGGGCCGACGGGATGATCCGCCTGGACGACAGCCTGCAACTGCTGCTCTCGACGGGGCGAATCAACTTCGAGACCGCGTTGCGCTACGCCAAGAACCCGGACACGCTCGTCGCCAAGCCTTTCGCCGGCTCGTGATCCAAAGGGGCGGGGTTCTGCCAGTCGTTGCGCTCTGCGAGCGGTAGACTGCCAGACGACGGCGGCAGCTTTCAGGACCCCGGACGCAAGTTCGGGGCCGGGAGTCATTGACTCTGCAAAGGGACGCCGGCGCAGCGACTGTCGTGGGCATTCGCGCCCCCCCACTGGCGTGGGGGGTTCGGATGCCGATGCGACTTCGGAACGGTGTTGCCGGTCAGAACCCCGGACGCAAGTCCGGGGCCGAGAGTCGTTGACGTCGCTCGGTCAGGAGTTCGATTTTCTCAATGAAGATATTGGCGCGAGGGGTTATCGGTCTGAGCAATGCGTATCGCCGAGCGCTGGCGCTGGGCGTGCACGTGGCCGGACCGCGCATCACCTACGCCTATTACCGCACGATGGCACGGTGGCTGTACCGCCTGTTCGATCCGCTGCGCGAGCGGTGCGAAGCGCAGTGCCGGGCAGCGCTGGGAGAGCGACTGACGCCGGAGGAGATCAAGCACGTCGCCGCGGAATCGTTCGTGCATCGGGCGCTCGACATGGGCGATCTGCTGCTGGCAGAGCGGCGGATCAAGGCGAGCACGTACGCGCGCTACGGCGGTTCGATTCCCGAGCCGTACCTCGGCATGCTGCACGACGCGCAGGCACGGCGGCGGGCGGTCATCCTGGTGACGGCATACTACGGGCCGTTCGATCTGTTGCCGCTGTTTCTGGGGTACAATGGGATACGCGCGTGCGCGGTCTACAAGCGTCATCCCAATCGGAGCTTCGACACGTACCGTGCGCGGATTCGCATGCGGAGCGGCTGCGCGGCCGTACCCGTCGAGGAGGCCATAAGCCGGCTTCCGGAAGTGCTCGAAGAAGGCGGGGTGGTCGCCATCCTGTCGGACCACCACGCGCGGCACGGCGTGGCGGTGAGGTTTCTGGGCGTGCCGACGACCGCGTCTCGTGCCGTGGGCCTGCTGGCCGTCAAGTACGGCGCCGTCGTCGCGGTGGCAGGGATCCGGCGGACGGACCGGCCGTTCCGCTTCGAGATCGTGGTGTCCGATTTCTTCGATGCGCAGGCGTGGGCCTCAGCCGGCGATCCGGTGGTCTGCGTTACCGAGCGGTACGTCGGCGCGCTCGAGCGCATCGTGCTGCAAGACCCGGCGCAGTACCTGTGGGCGCACGCCCGATGGGGCAACGAGGTCGCGCCGGCCGACCTGCCCCCACGTGACGGGTAACCAGCGGCGACGCGACGGGCAACGGCATCGCCGTGCCGGCGATTCAACTGTGGCTGGCGGCGCTGATGATTGCGCCAGCCAGGGAGAGCGAGGCGCTGACGATGTCGCCTGCGCTGGAGGCAACCGCCTTCTCCGCCATGGGGAACGCCAACAGGTAGGCGATGACGGCCGCCGCGATCCAGCGGAATTTCCTCAACATATTGATAGAACTCCTTTCCTTCTCGCCACTCGGGCGAGGCGCTGCTCCAGCGATCACGGGATCGTAGCCTCCACAAATGGGAAGTCCATTGATGGCCGATTCGCAATCCGGGCTCGGTTGCTCCATTTTCCACACGACTACGTGTCCTGCCATTGCTCGTCCCGAGCAGTTTTCAGTGGGAGCACCATGGCCTGCCCCTTCGGGTCCGACCGTGCCCCCCCGCTCTCTGACATCCGACCTCTGACCTTCGACGTCCGGCGTCCTACACTACAGGAGCACCGGGCAGGCAGCCCCAAGCGATGGCTCGCGATAGAGAGTGACCATGAGCGCGATCATGAACAAGCACCGGTTGGAGGCGTTCAGCGACGGCGTGCTGGCGATCATCATCACCATCACGGTGCTCTCCATGAGCGCGCCGCACGGCGGGGCGAGGATCGCCGATCTGAAGCCTGTTATCCCCGTCTTCCTCAGCTACGTGCTCAGCTTCGTCTACCTGGGCATCTACTGGAACAACCATCACCACATGATGTACGTGGCTGACAAGGTGAGCGGCGGGGTGCTGTGGGCGAACCTTCATCTATTGTTCTGGCTGTCCCTAATCCCGTTCGTCACCGCGTGGATGGGCGAGAATCAGTTCGCCGCCGCCCCGACTTCGCTCTACGGCGTCGTGCTGTTCATGGCGTCACTGGCGTACCTGCTGCTCCAGCGTTGCATCGTCATGGTGCATGGCAAGGATTCCGTTCTGGCCCGGGCTATTGGAAAGGACTTTAAAGGCAAGCTTTCGGCGCTGCTGTACCTCGCCGCGATACCCCTGGCGTTCGTGCGGGCATGGATCGCAGGGGCGATCTACGTGCTCGTGGCGCTGATGTGGCTCATCCCGGACCGGCGGATCGAGCGGGCCCTGCTGGAACAGGTGGGCGATTCCGATCTCGCGGGCGCCTGAGAGGTGATCCCGACGGCGCGCCTGGTGCCGGGCCCTTCCGTGACGCGCCTCCGCTAGCTGCACGCGCGATCAAGCTTGCGGCCGTACAGATTGCCGCTTCGACTAAGCCGACTTGAAAAGTGAGAACCCGCTCACAAGCGGCGCTGCAGATTGGGTCATCTACTCCCGCCCGGGCGGCCGTCGAGCTCCGGCATCGTGAAACTCTGCCCGCATTCGGGACACCGCGGCTCCTGCAAGCCGGTCAGGATGTAGCCGCATCTGGCGCAGCGCGGCGGGTCTCGGCGGACCGGCGGAGCATAACCGACCCAGATCGTGATAGCTCCGAAGAGCGCCAGGGGCCCGCAGAACAAGAGAATCACGAGCAGGTCGAGCACGCCGAAGTCGCGGATGCTCACGGACTCCAGAGCCATGCTCAAGGCGGTGATGACGGTCGCCGTCAGGATCATCACCCAACCGAGCACGCGCAGCCCGCGGAACGATCTGCGCCGGGTCGCGTAGTAGGCCAGCGGCGCAAAGAGAATGCAGGCCAGCCAGGCGAAAGGAAGAACCTCAACGGCGACCAGCGCGTTGTAAAAGATGGGCGCCATCGTCTACTCTTGTCCAGGTGTCACTCCGCCACCAACGGACGAGGCGACACAGCCTGTCTATCTGCTCTCCCTTACTCGGAATCTCTGACACGGTTACTCATACGAAGGAGGAAATCCCTCAGATCCTCGACGCTTCGCCGCGTCGGTTCGCTGTCGGCGGGAGTACCCAGTTCCACGCTGGCGGCATAGTGCTCCTCCAGTGGGCTCCAATGCCGATAGAACTCCTGAAGCAATCCTCGATCCTTCAGCTCCGCGGCATCCAGCGAGTCTTCGAGCACCCTCACAGTATCTCGCAATGTAATCGTCCCGGATAGGAATGCCTCTGTGGCCTCGACCATCCTCGTCCAGATTCTCAGTTGGTGTTCGCTCATCGTCCCCCGTTTCCTGATCCATATTGCCTGTCGCCGCGGCGTGTCATTCCCACCCAGACCACGCTGACGATGCCTCAATCGGACTCCCGTCAAAGGTCAGAGGTCGGAAGGGGAGCGCCGGGAAGGCGGACGGTCATCGTCGCTATGGCACGGGCATGTTTGCCCGCGATTCACGGGCTGGAAGCCCGTGCCACTCCGAGCACTGCTCACAGCGCAGTCGCACACGCGTGCGCTACGGCGTCCGAACACCGCAGCACTTTGGCACCTTGTCACGTTCTCACTTTCGATCACCGGACGCCCGATGTGCCGTGGGGGCGGTTGCGCTCGAAGCCGTACAGGGCGAATCCTTCCGTGCGCCACCATTCGACCAGTTCGGTCAGCGCCTGCCAGCGCGTCCGCCGCGGATCGTCGCTGCGATAGCCAAAGCTGACGCCGGCCAGCCGCTGCACGGCAGTTGCGGCCACGTCGACATACGCGGGAATCGGCCAATCCGCCAATTCGACGGCAGGCTGCGGCACCTGCGGCTTGATGATGGCGACAAGGATGGGAATAGCCAGGCTGTTGTCGGTCGGGGCGAGAACACGCGTGAGCGTGACGACCTGATCGTCGCCGGCCCGTCCCTCGGCGACGAGGCCGGTGACAAGCCGGTAGAGCAATTCGTAATCCTGCCGGTCGCCGATCGTGGCGATCAGGCGCACCATGCTGACGGTGAGCGGCCGGCCGGCCGCGGCCACCTCGTGCACGTGGGCGAGCGGCTCGCGCGAGCCGGCCTGCACCATCCGCACTGACATCTGCAAGTCGATGTCGTCCTTGATCAGGTAAAGCGGCTCGAGGCAGCGGAGAGCGGCCGTCTTCTCGCCCGAGGCGATAAGCACGTCGATCATCTGCGCCTGCTGCAGCCGATCGGCGGCCTCGATCCGGCGAACGACCGCCTCGGTCGGCGTCAGGTCCTTTGTGTGCTGCCACCACTCGCGGATGCCGGCGATGAGTTCGGCGCGGTCGGCCTGCGGCCATTGCGAAATCAGCGGCGGCTGCGAGCGGACGGCGCCGAACCGGCAATGCGTGATCCCCTCGATCAATGACAGGCATACGTCACAGACGCGGAACACGACGGGCTCGACGTCATCGCGTGTGAAGATGGTGCGCGTTGTCGCCAGATCGTCGAGGCCATCGAGCACAGTGGGGATCGCCTGGCGGCCTGCGGCAAACAGGCGATACGCGGGATCCATGCCCTCGACGGGCTTGCCGGGGACGGCGTCCTGCCAGCCGTACCGGCCGGCGATACCGAACGGGCGAAAGATCAGGCCGGCGTCGATCTGCGATTCGGTCAGCCCGGCCATCGCGTCCGAGAGCGCGTCGGGGTGGGGACCCATGGTGCGCTCCTCGCGGTTGCAGGCGGCCTCGATGCCGGCCAGCAGCCGCCGGGCGTCCTGGTCGAATTCCGGCTGACCATACTCGATGATGGCGGCGTCGAGACGACGCCGGCAGGTGTCCCACGAGCCGCCGGAGTCGATCAGGTCCACGACATCGGCAACGGCCCTATCCAGTTCGTGCTCAGGATCGATATCACCGGCCGGCTGCCGGATCGGAACCGGTAGCAGAACCGCGTTCGCGCGCGGCGCGGCAATGAGAGCGAACGCAGCGAGAATGATGATGCGGGGGAGCGAGTGAGAAAGTGAGAAAGTGAGAAAGTGCGAAAGCACGTTGGCCTTCGCCACGGCCTGCCCCTTCGGTTCCGACCGTGCTACGCGCCAACCGTGTCTTCGCGTTCCACACGGGCTGCCCTTTCGAGTCAGACCGTGCCACCCTGCGTCGGCGCGCGACTTCTCCATGGGCCTCATGGGCTGGAAGCCCGTGCCACTTGCAAGCCGTGATGGTGACGGGTGATTCTGCATCAGGCGCGGACGACCTTTTTGGCGGTTCGTTTGCATTCGCGCGTGGCGTTGCGGGTGTCGATGACGAGCTGGGCGCTGTCCACAATCCACTGATAATCGTACGCCGAGTGATCGGTGGAGATCAACACGGCGTCGTACTCACGAAGCGTGTCCTCGGTCAGCGGCTGGCTCTTGAGCCGCAGGTCGTGCTCGCGCTGGCGGTGCGTGCGGGGGATGAAGGGGTCGTTGTAATCGACGACCGCGCCGAGCTCGCGCAGGTGCTCGATCAGCTCGATGGACGGCGACTCGCGGACGTCGTCGATGTCCTTCTTGTACGCCAGGCCGAGGACGAGAATCCTGGAGCCGCGCATGGGCTTGCCGACATTGTTGAGCGCCTCGGCAACTTTGCCGACGACATACCTCGGCATTTGCGTGTTGATCTCGCCGGCCAGCTCGATGAAGCGGGTGGACATGCCGTACTCGCGGGCCTTCCACGCCAGATAGAACGGGTCGATCGGAATGCAGTGGCCGCCGAGCCCGGGGCCGGGATAGAACGGGTGAAAGCCGAACGGCTTGGTGGCGGCCGCGGCGATCACCTCCCACACGTCGATCCCCATGCGATCGAAGAGGATCTTCATTTCGTTGGCCAGGGCGATGTTCACCGAACGGTAGACGTTCTCGAGGATCTTCGACGCCTCGGCCACTTCGCAGTTCGAAACCGGCACGATCGACTTGATGGCGGCGCCGTACAGCGCCCTGGCGACGGCGAGGCTGTGCGGCCCGAATCCGCCGACCACCTTGGGGATCGTCGCGGTCGAATGCGTCTTGCGGCCGGGGTCTTCGCGTTCGGGAGAGAAGGCGAGGTAGAAGTCGCGCTCGACCTTCAACCCGCCGGCGGAAAGAAGCGGGAGCATGAGCTCGCGCGTGGTGCCGGGGTAGGTCGTGCTCTCAAGACTGACGAACTGGCCGGCGCGCAGGTGTTTGGCGATGACCGTGCAGGTGTCGGCGACGTAGGACATGTCCGGCTCGCGCATCTTGGTGAGCGGCGTGGGAACGCAGATGATGATGGCGTCGGCCTGAGGCAGTTCGCTGAAGTCGGCGGTGGCGCGGAACTGCTCGGTCTTGCGCGCCGCGGCGATGAAGTCAGACGGGATGTGCTTGATGTAGCTCTTGCCGGCGTTAAGCTTCTCGACCTTGTTCTCGTCGATGTCGAACCCGATGGAGGGGAAACCGGCGTCGATGAACGTCTGCGTAAGCGGCAGGCCGACGTATCCCATGCCGACGACGCCCACCACGGCATTGCGACTGTCGATCTTCGCGATCAGCTTGTTGTGAGCCACGCAGTGCCCTCCTTTGGGATGCGGACAAAAACCGGAACGGGCCACATATTAGGACCGCGCTACGGCCTTGCAACTGCGGCTTTCGGGCGACGGCCGCCGCGGGTATCATCGGCCGTTTGCGGTTTGAGCATTGGCCTGGGGCCGGCTGCGCCGGCCGGACGACGGAATACCGGCCGTTTCCTGCGGGCGCCAGCGGAAGGAACTCGAGACAGGAGCGAACAGAAGCGCGATGACATCAAGCGATCCGATCGCATTGGCACGTCCGAATATCACGCAGCACGAGATTGATGCTGTTGTGGAAGTTCTCAATACACCGAATCTGTCCCTGGGGCCGATCGTGCCCCGGTTCGAGGAGCGGTTTGCGCAAATCTGCCGGACGAAGTACGCCGTGTCGTGCAACAGCGGCACGAGCGCCTTGCACCTGCTGGTGCGGGCGATGGGCCTGGGGCCGGGCGACGAAGTGATCACCACGCCGTTCACGTTTGCGGCCACGGCGAACTGCGTGCTGTTCGAGGGAGCGACGCCGGTGTTCGTCGACGTCGATCCGGATACGTGGTGCATCGATCCGGCGCGCGTCGAGAAGGCGGTGACGGAGCGGACGCGGGCGATCATTCCGGTGGACGTGTTCGGCGTCATACCGGACATGGAGACGATCAACGCGCTGGCCAAGCGCCGCGGTTTGCGGGTGATCGAGGATTCGTGCGAGGCGCTGGGGGCGACTTACCATGGCCGGCCGGCCGGCTCCCTGGGCGATGCCGGCGTGTTCGGCTTCTACCCGAACAAGCAGATCACCACCGGCGAGGGCGGGATGATCGTGACCGACGACGAGGAACTTGCCCGCCTGGCACGCTCGATCCGCAACCAGGGCCGCGGTGAGGGATCGACCTGGCTGCACCACGAACGGCTGGGGTACAACTTCCGGCTGAGCGACATCAATTGCGCCCTGGGCTGCGCGCAGCTTGACCGGCTGGAGGAGATACTCGCCGGCCGGGCGCGGGTGGCCGGCATGTACGACGAGCGCTTCGCGGGCGACGATCGGCTCCGGCTTCAGGCGACGACCGCCGGGTGCACCAAGAGTTGGTTCGTCTACGTGGTTCGATTGCGGGACGATTATTCCGCCCGGAGGCGGGACGACATTCTGCAAGGACTGCGCGAGGCGGGCATCCAGTGTGCCAACTATTTTGCGCCGCTTCACCTGCAACCGTATTATCGCCGCGACTTCGGGCACGGGCCGGGCGAGTTTCCGGTGGCCGAAGCGCTCGGGGAGCGGACGATCGCGCTGCCGTTCCACGCCCAACTGACCGAGGCGGACGTGGAGCGGATCGCCACCGTGCTGCGGAACCTGCTGTAGCGGAGGCGCGGGGGGTTGTTTGCCGCGCCGGCGGCGGCAAGGCTATTGGGCTGCGGATGCTTGCAGACGCAGGGGCGAGCCGGTAATCTCTTGTCGCGTTAGCTCCAGCGATGCTCTCGGAACCGCGTGCCGCTTGGCGCAGGCGCGGAGCCGAACCGACAGGTATCAGCCTTCCCCCGATAGCGAGCCGAGCGTGATGTTCGGTTCTGCGGTCATAGTGTGTGCGAGCGAAGGAGAGTTTCCGTGCGAAACATCAGGGTGCTGGCCCCCGTAACCTGGTTGCCGTTCATCGTTGCCTGCCTGTTGATGACACCGCTGGTGTGGGCGGGAGAGGCTGAAGATGCCTTGAATCATGCGATCGAGCTATTTAATCAGGCGCGATACGCAGAGGCCCAGGAGGTTCTGCTCCAGATCGAGCGTGACGAGCTCAGCGAGGATGAACGCGCCCTGCGGGACGAGTACGTCAATCGCACGCGGGTGGCCATCACCATGGTGGAGCGCGCGGAGCTCGACTTCGAGAAGGGTGAGGCCGCCATCGAGGACAAGGACTACGACGCGGCCCACGAGCACTTCCAGGACGTGCTGAACAACGAGTACTCAACGAAAGCTCAGCGATCGGCGGCTGTCAAGCAACTCCGTGATCTGGAAGCACTGAAGCAGGGGCAGGTCACTGGCGAGACGGAGCCGTCCGCAGCCAGTGCGCCCGCCGCTCCTGAGCCAACCACCACGCAGCAGCCGGTCGAGTCGCAGCCGATCGAACAGCAACCTGCCGAAACGGCGCCGCCGCCGGTCGAAGCGCAGCCGACTCCGCCGCGAGCCCCCTCTACGGAGCCGATGGGCCGCGCCGTCGATACCGAGCGCGCCCGCTCGCTGACGCAGGAGGGCTACGACGCGCTCGACGCGGGTCGCACCAGCGAAGCAATCCGTCTGTTCGACGAGGCGATGCGCTACGTGCCCGGCTACCCGCAAGCGGCCGAGGGTATACGGCAGGCGCAAGCGAGAAGCGAGGTCGAGGTCGGCAGTCGTTCGCTGATCGAGCGAATCAAGCAACGCAACAACGTGCTGTGGGGACGCGCGGTGCAGCAATACCGCGGGCTCGAGCGCGACATCATGGAAGCCGTTTTGAACGGGCAGTTCGACCTGGCCCGCGACCTGCTTCTGCGGGCCCGGCAGGTGATCGAGTCGGCCCGGCAGTATGCCGAACCGCTGGTGAAGTACCAGAGCCTGATGAGCGAGGTTGATGCCCTCAGCCGGCACGTCGAGGAGGAATCGCGGCGTGCTGCGGAGGAACAGGTCCGGCAGCAGCGGGAGGAGATACAAAGGCAGGAGGAGGCACGCAGACGCCGCGTGGCCGAGACACGACAGCGGCAGGTCGATGCCCTGTGGGAGCAGGTGATTCAGCTTCGGCACAACCGGGACTATGAAGAAGCAGTCAAGGTCCTCGACCAGATCCTGGCGATCAATCCTGATGATCGGCGGGCAGACTGGATGAAGGACGACCTTCAGGACCTGTACGAGCTCAGCCGCCAGCGGAAGGCCCGCAACGAGATGTACGCCCAGCAGCAGGCGGTGCTGGTCGACGCGGAAGAAGCCAAGATTCCGTGGCATGAGACCCTCAAGTACCCGAAGAACTGGCTGGAGATCATCTCCGGTCCCGAGCGTGTGGCGACGGGACGAGAGCGTCTTTCGTCGGAAGACCGCGCGCTGCACGCGAAGCTCGATCAGCAGATTCCGGTGGACTTCGAGGACCAGCCTTTCGAGGAGGTGGTCAACTCGCTGGCCGAATCCCAGGCGGTCAACATCACCGTCATCTGGAATGACCTGGAAGCCGTGGGCATCGAGCGCGACCTGCCGGTCACGCTTCGCTTTGCGTCGGACGTGCGGTTCAGCAAGGCGCTGGACGAGATCCTGGACCAAGTCGGCGGCGGCGAGGTCCAGCTCGGCTACGTGGTGAACGACGGCGTGATCAAGATTGCGACACAGGCGTTCCTCGACCAGGACACATACGTCGATGTCTACCCCATTGAAGACCTGCTGCTCAGCGTGCCCGACTTCGAAGGCCCGACCGTGAGCGTCACGGAAGGCGGCCAAGGCGGCGGTGGCGGAGTTGGCGGTGGTGGCGGCGGTTTCGGCGGCGGCGGACTCGGTGGCGGCA
>JBECKQ010000022.1:0-4231 GCA_040235375.1 Phycisphaerae bacterium
GCCCAATTGACGATCCGCGGCTCCTTCAGCACGGGCAGAAAGCCCTTGTTGCGCACGCCGCGGTGCTCCGCCAGGAGCTGCATGATGGTCAGACCTTTGGGAAGACTCCGCTGCCCGCGCTGGAGCGAGTTCTGGATGTTGCCCCACTTCTCGCCGGGAGCGTCCACCACCGCACCCGACTTGGCGTTCGGCCAGCGGCCTGTGCGCTTCTTGTGGCGATCCGCCCACTCCAGAATCTGACCGACGGTCAGCGGCGGGAGCCCCTTGGGGTTGCGATAGCCACGATGCTTGGCCAGTAGCTTCGCAAGCGACGAGCGGCCTTCGAAGCCGCGGTGGCCGCGCTCCAGGGATTGCGCCACCCGACGCCACGTTTCGCCGCGAACGCCGATGACGGCACCCGATGACTTGTCCGGCCATTGGCCGGTACGGCGATGGTGAGCATCGGCCCAGGATAGAATCTGCTCGACGGTCAACCTCGGGCGATTGCCGATGTGCTGGTAGCCGCGTTTCTCTTCCAGGAGCCTGGCGAGCGTCGTGCGGCGACGAATGCCTCGGTGCTTCTCGCGGAGCGCCGCGTTGATCCCACCCCACGTCTCCATCGGCTCAGCCATCACTCTGCCCGACAGGTGGGTCGGCCACTTCCCCGTCCTGGTGTGGTGGTCGTCGGCCCAGGCCAGTATCTGCTTCACTGTCAGCGGCGGGCGTCTCGAGCGGCCGTCGCCACCTCGCTCGGCCTTCAGCAGCTTCGCCAACGATGAGCCGCCGGGCAAACCTCGTCTGCCGCAGCGGAGCGCGTTGGTCACGCCGCTCCACGTCTCACCGGACGCCTCGGCAATTGCCCCTGATCTTTCCGTTGGCCAATGCCCGGTACGCGCGAAGTGGGCATCTGCCCAGGTGAGAATCTGCTTCACCGTCAAACGGGGCAGCTCGCGCTGGTGCCGCCGCCCGCGGTGCTCGGCCAGCAACTTGGCCAGTGAGTTTCCGCCGGGAAGGCCGCGTGAGCCGTTGTTGAGGGCGGCATTGATCCGGCCCCAGTCTTCGTCGGGGGCCGTCACGACGCGTCCCGTGCGGTTGGTCGGCCACTTGTGATAGCGCCGATAGTGGGCGTCAGCCCAGGCGAGGATCATAGCAATGCTCAGGGGACGCAAACGGTGGAGGTGCGGTACGCCCCGTCGCCTGTTGAGGAGCTTGGCGAGGGAGTCGCCCGGCTCCAGTCCGCGGTCGCCGCGTCTCAGCGCCCGGTCGACGTTGCGCCAAGTCTCGCCGGGGGCGTGCTTGACCGGGCCGGATTCGAGAGAGGGCCACCGCCCCGTCCTGCGATGGTGGGCCTCGGCCCACGCCACGATCTGTTTCTTCGTCAGCGGCGGCCGTGCGCTGCGATTCGGCACGCCGCGATGCTGCCACAGCAGACGGGCAAGGGACGATCCACCGTCAAGGCCGTATCGTCCATTCCGCAACGCGGCGTCGATCCTGGCCCAGCTGTCCTCGGGCATGTCGAAGACACGGTCGGCATCCCTCGTTGGCCACCTGCCGGTTTGGCGGTGGTGGAGATCGGCCCAGCGAAGTATCTCATCAACCGTCAGCGGTGACCGTTGTTGGGCGTTTCCTGAGTTGCTCCGCGGCATGCCGCGATTCTAACGCGTACTTTATTCGCTGCGAATCGACCGGAGTGGTCCGCCGACCACCGGAGCAGCGCGCTCCGAATCACCAGCCACGCGCCGACCGTCAGTTCGCGTCGCCGTCAACCGCGTGCCAACGCCGTTGGCGATGCCGTGCAAGCAGGAGTTCCAATCCATGAACACAATCGACCTCACAAATCTCTACAAGGCCACCGAGGAGGACATGCTGTTCGGCATCGGCCTGCTGGCCGAACCCGGCCAGCCAGCAGCCCCGATGATTCAGATCTTCTACTCGGGTTGGTCACGCGAAATGCTCGACATTGTCCGAGAGTCACTCCAGGCCGGCGTCAGCCTCGCGATCACGCAAACCAACGGGCATACCTGCGATCTGCACCTGGCAACGCGCGAGCGGATCGCACTGCAGACCACCGCCGCCGGTGAGTCCGAAATTCTGCGCGCTCCGGCGTGGGATGCCCATCTCACGAACGTGGAGCCTGACGCTCTTGCCCAGTTCGAAGCCGGTCGCCAACGATTCGGTGGTTTTCTGCTGCTGATGCAGTCGCCGGAGTGGGAGTTCGTCGCCGCAATCGACGGAACCGGGCAACGCGCCATCGTCGAGGAAGTGCGCGAGCGCCGCATGCCCGTTCCAGGAACAGGTCCATGATCTCGCGATGGTGAACAATCGCCCACCGCGATGCAGTCGCTGATCGCTCATTCTCTTCAACGTGCATGACACCCCCACGGATATGAAGTGGCGGCCGTGGGCTTGCCCGACCTTGTCGAAGCCCGCGACCGCCGGTAGTAAAAGCACGCGGGCTCGGACCACCCTGGTGCTGCGCATCGGGCTTGACCTCAACCCGCATGGCCTTCAGGTCTATCCTACGAAACGCCTCTCGTTGATTCAATCGGGGGATTCCCTAGAACACTTAGGAAATACCGAGCCACCCGGCAATTAGGTCTGGTAACGACGCGGTTCGGCGCGTTCCACATCGGCGACGCCGCTGTGTCGCGTGTTGATGGTGACGCAGCAGCCGTCGTTCGTGTCGACGCTTGAGCTGCTGCAACGGCGCGACCGAGCCATCAACGGGGACGGTTGCATGCCGCAACCCGTGATTCATCACACGCACAGACGCGCCGGCTTGACGTGGGACCGAAGCAGCTGACTCTCGTCGAGCAAGAGCGATTAATCGGCGGCGAGCGGTCACAGGCGCAACCTTCGACACGGCTGTTCGGCAGCCGCCGTGCCGGCAACGATCGTGATCCGCCGACGTCCGCCGCCCCAGAGCACGCGCCTATCAAGGTCTGTTGTCGCTGAATGCCTCTTGGAACGCCGCGAAATCCTGAAGGTCGATATCGGTGTCGCCGTCGAGATCGCCGTGTTGACATCCGCCGATGCCCGGCACGCCCGGCCCGGCCAGGCAGACCTCCCAGATGGTATAGTCATCCAGATCGACGTCGCCGTCGAAGTCGATGTCCCCGGTCCCGTTCACCTCGCCCGCGTACTCCACCGTCTCTTGCGGAACGGTTACGTCCTCCGCCAGAACCGCGTCCTCGGCGTCCACCGAGAATATCAGCGTGTAGGCATCGGCGGGATCGGCACCCGGCTCAGCGCGAACCTCGATGGTGTAAGTCCCCGTCACGTAGGTGGCGATGTGGACTCCGTCGTCGATGTTGCCGTCCCCGTCCAAGTCGGCCTCGAACATGACGGCTCCCGGAATGCCATTCGTGCTTCCGTCAATGACTCCGCCTTCGGGATCGGTAACGGCCAACTGAATAACCGAACCAGAGCGCAGGCCGCCTGCGGGCCGCCCATGACCGCCGATGGCCACGCAGCGCGGGAGCTGCCCAGGACCCGTCCACGTGCACCGGAACATCTCGCAGTCATCGATGTCCACGTCGCCGTCGCCGTCCAGATCTGCCCCCTCGCAGCGGGGTGACGGCGGGATGCCGGGGCCTCCGTCGCGGAGACAATCGCGGAACAGAATGAAATCCTGGCGATCGACATCGCCGTCGCCATCGAAATCACCCAAGCCTTCGCATTCATCCGGGACGCCGTTCGTGTTGCAGTCCGAACTGGTCCCTCCAGCAACATCACACTCGTCGGGGATCAGATTGGTGTTGCAGTCCCGGGCCGTCGGATCAGCCAGATCGCATTCATCAGGGACACCGTTGGGTTGGCAGTCCGGACTCGTCCCGTAGGCCACATCGCACATATCGCCGACACCGTTCGACTGGCAGTCGCGCTGGTCGGGGTTGTACAGCAAACAGTTGTCGCAAACGTCCGCCACGCCGTCGTCATCGGCATCCGGCTCGTTTGGATCGCAGCAGGCGGGGTCTTGGTCTGGGTTGGGTACCGTGCGGCAGTTATCGCCCTGGTCGGGCCAGCCGTCGTTGTCGTCGTCGTCATCGCACGCGTCACCTTCGGCATCCCCATCCAGGTTAGCTTGATCGGGGTTGGCATCGTCTGGACAGTTGTCGCAGTCATCCAGCACGCCGTCGAGATCCACGTCAGGTCCGCCGATGTCCTGGCAAGCCTCACAGGCGTCACCCAACCCGTCGCAGTCCGAGTCAAGCTGCCATTCCTGCCCCGCAGGAGGCGCACAGTCCGGAGG
>JBECKQ010000025.1:0-5436 GCA_040235375.1 Phycisphaerae bacterium
CTCGACAGCTTCTTGTCCTTCGTGCTTTTGGCGACCAGGTAGGCCACGAAAGCACCGATCAGAATCGGCGTGTTGATCTCCATCGGCAGGTACATGCCAAGGCCGAACGCGAGGGCGGAGATGCCGACAAGCTCGACGGTCAGCGCTACGATCACCCCCAGGCCGTACAACAGCCAGGGGACGTTTCCGGTCCCAAGAAAGCTCTGCAGTGCGCTGGCCATCATGTTCGCCTGCGGCGCGGGCAGCGCCTCTTCTCCTGTGTAGCCGGGGCGGTAGGCGAGCACCATGATCGTGCCACACACGAAGATCGCCGATATGAGTGAGCCGGCGAGCGCGTTCCACGTTATGCGCTTCGGACTGGCGCCGAGCCAGTAGCCGAGCTTGAAGTTCGTGATGAGCCCGCCCGCCATGGACAGAGCGGTACACACGACGCCGCCAACCAGCAGCGTGGCGAGCATACCTTCGTCACCCCGCGGCAGCCCGGCAACGGAAAGCAGGACTGCGGTGATGATGATCGTGGTCACGGTCATGCCGGAGATCGGTGTCACCGAGATCATGGCGATGGCCCATGCCGACACCGTGGTGAAGAGGAAAGCGATAACCAGGGCAAGTACCACGGAGACAAATGTCAGCCAGTTGGCGTTGGCCATGTTCGCCAGCACGACAAAGCGGAAGAAAACGGCCATCACCGCCACGACGAGAATACCGAGCAGCAGTATGACGGGGTAGCTCATGTCCTCGTCTGTCCGATCCTCAACGAAGGTCGTTCCTTTCTTGCTGAAGAGCCCGCCCAGCGCTTGCGTAAGGGCGGTGACAATGACCTTGCCCATCTTCAGGATAGAGATAATGCCCGCGGTGAATATCGTGCCGATCCCCATGATTCGCGGGATTTCGTGCCAGATGTCGGCGGCCGACGTGGAGGCGACTGCCGGATTCAGCATCTGAAGCGACTGCAGATCCAGGCGTCCGAGCAGCGGAACAATTACGAAGTAGGAAAGAAACGACCCGGCGCAGATGATCGAAGCGTAGCGCAAACCGATGATGAACCCGAGCCCGAGATAGAACGCCCCGGTCCCCATGTAGAAGACGGCCTTCACCTTGTGCGTCAGGTCTTCGAAGAACTGAGACCGAAAAGCCATCGTCTCGATCACCGCCCTGCCGGCGGGTTTCAGCGTCGCGACGCCGGTAGTGAATACATCGCTGAAAAGGTGCATGGCGGCGGAGATGAAGTTGTAGACGAAAGCGATGATGAACGAGTAGATCAGCACCCAGGCCTGCTTTGTGCTGCTCGAGGCACCGGTGACGAGGATCTCGTTCGTCGCCGTTGCCTCAGGGAACGGCAGCTTGCCGTGCATCTCTTTGACGAAGTAGCGCCGGAAGGGAATCAGGAAGAGCGCCCCAAGTATCGCTCCCAGGAATGGTACGAGCGTGATCTCCAGGAACAGGGACAGGTTGCCCATGTTCAGGCCCTTGTTGAGCTCGAGCACGTAGATGGCCGGCATCGTGAAGCACGTGCCGCCGGCGACATAGCCGGACGTCGTGCTGAACGACAGGATGTAGACGTTCTCGAGAATCGAGCTGGCCCGGCCGCCGGCCTTGATCAGGAACCCGGACAGGCCGACGGCCAGAATCGAGATGGGGATGGCCGTCTCAATGCCCTGGCCGGCCTTGAGGGCCAGGAACGTGGCCGCCACGGAGAACACAATGTTCATGATCAGCCCGAAGATGAACATGCGCCCGGTCAACTCGGGAACGCGCACGTTCGGCGGAACCATCGGGGTGTACGATTCTCCGGCTTCGAGCTCGCGATAGGCGTTTTCGGGGAACTTGAACTGCGATTTGTCTGGACCCATGAGTTTCCTTCTCCGGGGGATGCACCGATCGCCGGCCACGCGGTCGCGGCCGGGATCAGGCAAGCGCCTCTGAGATCGATTTCGCGCTGATCATCAGGCGCCGGCGTCGCGGACAGGTGGGTCTGGTCCGCGCCGGGGCCACACCGAACGGCGCAGGCAGAGCGCCGCCGGTGGGGCGGGTGCTGACGTAAACCCATGTCGTGACTGTACTCGCGATTGGTGCCGACATCTCGTGAAGGCAGAAGTTAGCGGCTCGCGTGCGGAGAATCAAACCAAACCACCTGCTGCGCCATGCCGCCGACACAGACGGGCATGGAGCACACGCAGCCGTACTCCGTCCTGCCCGTCTCGCCATAGGCTCGAGGTTGAGGCGATAGGGCGATCGCCTGGGCGGTGAATGTCTGTAATCCCGCCTATTCGTCGATTTCGATCGGGACCTCCAGCGCGGTTTCGCCGCTGCCGCGCTCTGTGAATTTCAAGAGTCCAACAGGCGTCAGCCCTGCCGGGATGGCCGGCAGCTCGTGCTCGAGGGCGAAATCCACCTCGACGGGCACCCCGGGGACGAAGGTGATATTCGACGCGTCGGCACGGGTGACCTTGATCGAGACAGGCTCGGCAAGCAGGTGGTCGACATCGACCTCGATGGGCGTTTTGCGCTGATCGTCGGCGATGGCGAAGCCGGCCGTGAGCCTGAGCGTCAGTTCGTTCTCCTCGCCAGGGTTCGGTACGTCCACCGTGTCGGTGAAGGTCTCCGTCTCCATGGCAGACTCGAGCAGGGCCTTGCCGCTGGCGTCCAGGATTTCGACCGCCAGGTCGGTCGTCTCGGCGAAGTCCTCGGGCAGCAGCTCGAGGTTGACGCGGACCAACTTCACGTTGTCGGTCGTGTTGATCTTGTAGACGAGCTCGTCCTTGAGGCCCTTGAACTGCCCCTCGTCGGCCTTGCGGAAGCCTTCCACCTTGCCGTCCGCCCTGGTGTGTGCCGGGCGATTGAACGCGTTCGTGACGGTCAGGCTGCCCGACGGCGGCTCGCCGGGCGACTGGGACCACTCCGTGATCGCCGCCGGGTCCGGTTCGAGGCCGAAGAAGCGTATCGCCAGGTCGTAAGGCTCGTCCCGATCAGGCCGGCGGGCGACAACATCGATCTCCCACACGCCGGAGACGAGTTCGTCCGTGACGGTCCACTTCACTTCGCGCTTTCCGGTCTCGGTGTCGAGCGCCTTCGACCGGTCGCGCAACTGGTAGCCTTCCGGCGTGAAAATCCGCTGGACGCCTGCCTTGGACTCTTTGCCCTGCGGGGCGGACAGTGTCACGATCATGGCCGTCGCGCCGGCCGGCACGCTGACGAAGTAGCGTTCGACCTGCCAGCCTTTGGCGGTCTGGTCCTGCCAGGCGCGGGCGAATGAGTTCTCGGTGTTGAATTCGTAGGGCACGATGACGGAGTTAAGCAGACGGAACGCGGGCCGGCCGTTGTAAAGGGCGTCCACCGTGCCGGTGTGCAGGCCCGGTTCGGTAAGCTGCTTGGCATCGTATTGCACTTCCACGCGGGCGCTCTGCTCGCTCCGCAGGTAGATGGACTGCTGGCGGACGTTGCACCACGGCGTGTTGGAGCGCAGCTCGAACTTGCGGGTGAAGCTGGTGCGGTCGGCGGCGTCGGCCGTCGGGGCGAAGATGGGTTCGATGGTGAAGACCTGCGGCTCATCGGTCGGGAACCACGTGCTTCGCCAGAATGCGGCCGGCGCCCGGCCCTTATAGCCGCTGGGCGACTCGGTGGTGATCTCGTAATCGAGCAGGGGGTCGTCCTTGTCGGCAGCGGTCATGTCGAGGAACAGGGCGGCGGCCTTACCGGCGTTCGGCACACCCCAGCCGATGTCGAGCGGCGTGGTGTTCGGCAGCGGCTCGGCGGAGAGGGAAAGTGCATGCTTGACGTTGGACGCCCGGATTGCCCCCGGCGTCTTCTGCTGGATGGCGTCGCTGAGCACGAGGGCGCACAGGCCGGCCGCATACGGGCTGGCCATGCTCGTGCCGGCCCAGAAATCGCCCTCTTTGACGTAGCGGGGTACGGTCGAGGTCTCCCAGCCGGGCGTGGCGATATCCGGCTTGGGCAGTTCGCCGCCGCGCGACGTGAACACCGTGGGGATGGCGTGCGGTATCTCGAAGCCCTGGACGTCGCGGGCCGTGTCCGCGGCAAGCAGGGCACCGACGCCGATCACCTGCGGCCCGGCCGAAGGCGTTCCGATGCTGGACAGCCCCGGGCCGTCGTTGCCGGCCGAGGTGCAGAAGGTCACCAGCGGGTTCTCGCTCAGGACCTCGTTGACGTGCCTGTCGATCGCGGAACTGCCTTCGATCGTCGAACCGACGCCGAAGGACACGTTGCAGACGACGGGCACGTTGTGCTCGCGGGCGTACCGGGCGACGTAGGCCAGCGCCTTCTTCTTCGCTTCTGTGGCGCTGGTGCCGCCGATGGCGTTGTTGGCGATCTTCAGGCCCATCAGCTTTGCGCCGGGGGCGACGCCATTGAAGCCTTCCTGGTTGTTGATCCTGTAGCCGGCGGCGATGCCGGCCACGTGCGTGCCGTGGGCTCCGTCGTCGAAGACGATCGAAATCTCCCGCTTGCGGAGGAAGATGTTGACGGCGAACGTCATCGGCTCAATCTGCGCTTCCGGCTTGGCGCGGGCGAGCGTAAACGTGTCGTAATCCAGGCGGTAGTTGTGCAACGGCTTCTCGTCGGCGAAGCTGCGGTCGAGATTCGTATCGACGTAGGCGACAGCCTGGTCGTCGCCGTCGCCGGACATGGCCGTCACGAGGATCGGGAACCGGTCGTTCGTTTCGCCGTTGTCGTTCAGGTCGGAGACGCTCGAGTTGATGAACTTCTTCTCCTCGAAGAAGCCGAGCAGGAAGATACGCTGTTCGCCAGGCTGGCCCTCGGGCAGGTCGGCCGGCAGCGTGTAGCTGATCGGCGCGCCTTCGTCGTTGTAGTCGACGACGGTGTTGTCCTTGCTGTAGGGGGTGTAGAAGGTCCACTCGGCGCCATGAACGCTGTGCAGCTTGACATCGCCCTCGCCGGAGAAGTCCTGAAGGTCGATAACCTTCGTCTGCCCGTCGGGCGTCTGCGTAAGGCCGGGGATGGAGGGGTCCACGCCGGTATCGAAGACGGCGATGACCACGCCCTGGCCATTGGCCTTCGGGTTCTTCGCCAGGAACTCGTCCACGCCGCACGTGTCGAGGGAGAGCTGTGTCCAGGTGGGCCGGCTCTGCCCGCATGCCGCCACGGCCCAGATCGTCACCAGGGATGTTGCGTACAACGCTCGTCTGCACATGACCGAATACTCCTGTAGAGTCGGGTGACCGGTTCGCCAGATGGGGCAACTTTACGCCGAACGCGGCGCCACGCAATGGCGGACGCAGCGCGGGGGTCAGGCACGTTTTTGTGAGAGGCCGCCGGCCAGCCGAGAGGGTCAGGCACGTTTTCGCAACGAACTCGATCATCGATGGGTCGCCGGATAGCGAGCGTCATCAGCGTTGCGTATGGTATCCTGCCTCCGCGAAAACGAGCCAGACCCTTGGCGAAAACGAGCCAGATCCC
>JBECKQ010000029.1:0-4757 GCA_040235375.1 Phycisphaerae bacterium
AACACCCGTTGATTCATCTCGAGCAACTGACCTTTCGCCATCCCGTCAACGGCGAGACGATCACGCTACGTGCTCCCGCGCCGCGCTCGTACCGCGCGTTCCTCTCCACGGGCAAGCTCACCGAGCAGCACCTGCACGTGGCACTTGCCTCGCGGCTCGCCTGCCTCGTCGACGCCAAGACCGACTGCTACCGCCTGTTCTCCGGCGGGCCGGAAGGCATCAGCGGCCTGAGCGCGGAGCGCTACGGCCCGCTGCTGATCCTGGAGACGCACGCCGGCAGGTTCCACGGCGGGGACGACGTTCTTCGACAGGTCGCCAACTGGTATGTGCGGGTGCTCGAGCTGAATGCGGCGTACGCCAAGGCGATTCCGAGGACGCGCGACCGCCCGGACATCGTGCGTGATTCCGCGCAGTCCGTCATTCAGTTGCTCAAGGGCGAGCCCGACCAAGAGGTGACCGTCCAGGAAGACGGCATGCGCTTCCTGGTGCAGCCGGCAGGCGGGCTCTCGTGCGGTCTTTTTCTGGACCAGCGAGACAACCGGCGGCGCATTCGCGCGATGGCCGCCGGCGCAGACGTGCTGAACCTGTTCGCCTACACGTGCAGCTTCAGCGTGGCCGCAGCGATCGGCGGCGCGACATCGACGACCAGTGTGGACCTCGCGGTTGGCAGCCTCGAGTGGGGTAAACGCAACTTCCAGGTGAACGGTCTCAACCTCGATAACCACACGTTCATCCGGAGTGACGCGTTCGAGTACTTCAAGCGGGCGAAGCGGCAGGACAGGAGCTTCGATATCATCATCCTCGACCCGCCGAGCTTCGCGCGGAGCAAGAAGCCGAAGCGAGTGTTTCAGATCCGCCGGGACCTCGCGGAGTTGGTTGACGGGGCGCGCGAACTGCTTCGGCCCGGCGGGCACATGCTCATCTCCACGAATAACCGGCAACTCACCACTTCATGGCTGGCCGACCAGGTCGACCTCGCCTCCGGCGGCCGGTACCACAAGACGATCGCGCGGCCCCCCCTGCCGATCGACTTCGCCGCCGATCCGGACTATCAGAAGTCGATCCTGGTCCGCTTTGATTGAGTGGTTCGGTTTGACGGACGATCGGAGCATTCCCGCCGATGTGGCAAGGGCATCTTGCCCGTGCTTCATCGTCCGGAAGCGCGTGCGCTTCCGGCCACCCGCAGACATCTCGCCCCCGAACACGGGCTGGAAGCTCGTGCCACTGTCTGCACGTCGCGGAACTCCGGACTTGCTGCCCAGATTTCCGCGAAGCGGCACCACTACAGCCGGCGGATGACACCGACGACCACGCCCTGCAGGTCGATGTTGTCGACGTAGATCGGCTTGAAGGCGGCGTTCGCCGGCTCCAGACGAATGCGGTTCTTCTCCCGATAGAACCGTTTGAGCGTCGCCTCGCCGTCCTTGAGCAAGGCGACCACCGTTTCGCCGTTACGCGCTGAATCACGCTGTTCCACCACCACGTAGTCGCCGTCGCGAATCTGGTCGTCGATCATGCTGTCGCCGTTCACGCGGAGGGCGAACGTCTTGCCGCGGCTCGCGAAAATCTCCTCGAGATCGATGGTCTCCCGATCTTCGACCGCCTCCAACGGACGGCCGGCCGCGATCCGGCCGACAAGCGGCAGACATGTCGGCCTTTCGTCCGGGAGATTGACCTCAGAGGTCAGCTCCAAAGAGCGTGGCTTGTGCCGCAGTCGTAGCAGCAGGCCTTTTTCGACGAGGGCGTCGACGTGCTCGAACACGGTAACCTTGGTGATGCCGAGCGTGTCCGCCAGCTCCTGCATGGTCGGCGACACGCCGCGCTGCCGCCGGCCATCGCGGATCAGCCGCAGAATCTCGAGCTGCCGAGGAGTCAATTGATGGGCAACGTTCGCTTCCTTCGCTCGTTTTCGAGGGGGCATTGCTTTCCTCCCTGCTGTTAATCTCCAATCGACCGAGGCCGTTCGCCAACCAGGGGGCTAGTCCTTCATAGCCGGTCACGACCGGAGGGATCGTATTCGCAAATGTCATTCCCCCGGCAGCGACACCCAAGTCCGCGCTGCCGGCTTCCTCGCCTTTCGGCGAATACCAGGGTCGAACGACGATGTCCGCCGCTGACCAGCGACGATGCAGCAGCAGAACCGTCGAATAGAGCCGCCGAACCCTCTCCCACATGGGCCCGACAAGCGACGCCATGTGCGCCACAACCCGTCGGCCGGCCCGCCAATCGTGTCCCGGCGCCAGGCGCGTCCGCCATTCACTGAGCACCGCGTTCCAAACGGCCGCCCAGCCGGGCGGGGCACACGCAACGACGTTTACGCAACCATGGCCGGGCCGAACACGCAGGTTTGGATACCTTGCCGCCCCCGCCCACGTCGCGGCAATGGCCATCGGCTGCGTGCCGCGCAACGCCGTTTCGTCGGTCGCGGCCCAGACACCGCAAGCCCTGCGATGGTTCTCGCGATCGATCGGTGCCGGGACCCAGGCGCTGCAAAAGTCGCCACCGGGGCCGAAGACGCATATTGGCGATTCGTCCCCTGCGTGCCGGTGAGTCCGCCCTGCCTCGTTCGCTGTCACGGTCTCATCTCCTTACGAGACCCCAAACGCCACTGAGTCGCCACGGCGACCGCTCTGGCGAGCGATCACTCAGACTGGCGTTCGGCTGATGTTAGTCTACCCTAACATCGGGCGAACGGCAAGTGGTTCACCACTTTTTTCTTTCGCCTATCGCCTGCGCGTGGGGGCATCAGGGCGCAGGAACGCCGGATCACCATCGGGTTTCTCTTTTTTCCAAAGCGAGAGTGCGGGTGCGGTGAACGAGGGGCTAACTGGGCGGCCAACCGGTCAAATACCACATAACGCGCCTGCAGCCGCCGGTGCATCGCATCGAGCCGGGCATCACTCGGTCCGCGGCCGGCGTCTGGGGCGCAGCGATCGTCACCGGCGCCTTCAGGAACTGCCAGAGTACGTGCAGGCCGTCACCCGATTGCCGGGATCGAGCGCAGACAACCAAAGCTGCGAAGCCACGGTCGTCACAGGCCGTCTCGCCAAAAACATGAAATGGAGCCCTCCCGCCGAGTTGAGAGTCCCGCAAGAGGGCTCCCAACCTGGCCGAGGGTTCGCGTTTGCCGAAGACTCAGCGCCGCCGCGCGCGAGTCGACTTGGATGTCCGATGGCGACTGTTCGTCGAGTTCGTCGAGGCATCGAGGTTGAGCTCCAGGCCCAGCACCTTCACGAGTCGCTGCGCCGTCTTGAGGCGCATCGACTCCTGCTTGCCCAGCATGAAGCACGACAGGGTGCCTTCATCAATCCTCGCCGCGTGGCAGATGTAGCTCTGCGTCATGCCGCTGTCTCGGATCGCGCGTCGCAGTTGGTCTTCCAGGTTTCTTCTTCTTTGCTTGCTCATGGACTCTCCGCCAAAACGCCGTCTGCCTTTCAGCTTACGATGATGTAATAACTCTGCCGGACTCCACAATGGCGCCGGCGTGACCATTCCCGGCACTTCGTAAAAAGAGCCAGCAACATACCTCTGTTCGGGCCGGGAGGAAGTGAACGAGGCGTCTTTCTGCTGCTGGCTTGCCCAATGCTATTCAGGAATCTCATGCCTATCCTCTGAGGTAAATACACCATTCTCTCCCATGCGCATATTGCGACTTTCCCAACCTCCTCACCAGCGATGCCAAGCGCATATTAGGCTGCATGCCGAATTGATGTTACCCAATTCGCGCCATCGCGTATTGCGCTCGTCATCCATCGAAGACGCGCGCACCGCGCGACGCAGACCATCGAGGCTTCCCTGGAACACCGCGCGCCGGCGCATGCGGCACCCGCCTCTTGTCGTCGAGTGATTCTTGGGGAGGACTCCCCGTGTCACCGCTCGCGACCACGCCAGGCAGGATTCGAACCTGCGACCGCCGGATTAGAAGTCCGGTGCTCTATCCAGCTGAGCTACTGGCGTATTGCTCAGTAAGTCAATCAGCGGCAACAGTTTACGACTTGCCGGTGTTCGTGGCAATGGTTTTCCTGCCGATCGCGCCTCGACCCGGAAAACCCCATGGCGCGTGCCGGCCTTCGTTCGATACGCCGCATTACAGAACTGAACTGCGGCTGTCCGGGGATCGCCTGCATTTTGCTTGGGCGCCACGCACTGGCCACACTTCGCTGTGTCACACGATGCCACCCGAGAACTGGTCGAAACCGGCGACAGGTCACGGTAGCGACAAAACGCCATTGTTACAAGCGTGTTGCGTTATCCCTGCCAGCCGGCAGTTGTCGTAGCGCCGCGAGCGAGAAGTCCGCGACGTGGCGGGCGAGCGACTGGGCGGTCAGCTCACCGAGAGTGGGATACAGACGCCGGACCAGATGGCGATGATGAACGTAGAAAACGCACTGGCCGACGATGCTGTAGACAGCCAGAACCAATGCCTCATCCGACAGGTCAGGGCGCAACTCGCGGACCGCTTCACGCAGGCGACGAGAGGGTTTTTGCAGCACGTCATCCAGCCGATCCAGCGCCGGCGTCGGCTGGATGAGCTCGCGGCCCAGAAGCTGCGTATGCCATTTGGGGCGGTCGGGATCCAACGCCGACGTGAGCATCGCGCAAAGCAGTTGGCGCATCCTGCCTTCCGGTGAGTCGGCGGTGAGCGCCTGATCCACCGCGGAAAGAACGCGATCGTACGCCCTTCGCAAAACCAGGGCGTAAAGCTCCATCTTGTCGTGAAAGTGGTAGTTGACGGCCGCGATATTGGCGCCGGCGCG
>JBECKQ010000042.1:0-5105 GCA_040235375.1 Phycisphaerae bacterium
GGCGCACTTCATATCGCACGAGGGATACTCCAGGCCGAACGGGCAGCGATAGCAATAGCCCGGCTCGACGTGCTTGACGCCCGCCATGGCCGGCACCGGGTATCGCCAGGTGCCGACGGCCGTCAGGGCCATCGCGCTCTGCGCCCCGCCGTGATACGCGTTGCGCAAAGAGAGCACGTCGTGGTGGCCGGTGTGCATGCGAGCCATGAGGATAGCCAGGTCATTCGCCTCGCTGCCGGAGCTGGTGAAGTACGATGATTTCAGGCCGGACTTCTCCGGCATCCGCTTGGCCAGCTCGCGCCCGAACAGGGCGATATTGGGATGCAGGTAGATGGTCGTCGTGTGCACGAGCTTGCCGACCTGCTCGCGGACTCGCTGCGTCACCTTCGGATGGCAGTGCCCGACGGAGACGGTGACGATGCCGGCGATCGCATCGAGATACTGCTTGCCCGTCTCGTCCCACAGGTACTGCATGTGTCCTTCGACGATGCAGATGGGTTCCTTGTAATAGACGAGGACGCCGGGGTTCACGTACTCGCGGCGGAGGTTGAGGATTTCTTCCTTGCTCGGTCCGTTGTACGGCGCCGGCTTGTGGTCGCTAACGGGCAAGGGCACTCTGGTCACCTGCTGCTTCGCGGTCGACATGCTGTCTGACCTCCTCCTTTATCAGGTCCTCGTCGGGATGAATGATGGGGGCGTGGAGGTCCGCTTCGACGGCCAATCCGCGCTCCTGCGGTGTTCCAGGAATCAAACTGTCCAGGATGATACCGATTATCGCGGCGACGGCCATGCCCGTGCTGCCGACGGAAACGATGATGCTGCGGACGCCTTCCGGCACGTTGGCGAGCAGGTCGGCGGCCGTCGGGCTGTAGCCGCTGACGTATCCGCCGAAGTACGCCGGCACCGACAGCCCCATGAACAGGCTGAAGCCGGCGATGAACAGGTTGCGGTCGCTGGACAGGTCCGCCTTGGCCAGTTGCTGGATGCCGACCGCCGAAATCAGCCCGAACAGCGCGCAGTACAGCCCGCCGACAACCGGCCCGGGAATCGTCGCGGCAAACGCCCCGAACTTCGCGAAGATGCCGAGCAGCACGAGCAGCACGCCGCCGATCTGCACGACGTAGCGCGAGCCCACGCGTGTCAACCCCACCAGGCCGACGTTCTCCGAATACGACGTCGAGCTGAACCCGCCCAGCAGGCCGGTGAGCAGGCAGCCGATTCCCTCGCACCCGATGCCGCGCGAAATCTGCTTTGACGTCGGGTCGCCGCCGCCGGCCATGTACGAACAGGCGTGGTAGTCGCCGACGGACTCGATCATCGAGGCGAGAAATCCGGCCAGCACGGCCACGATGAATCCGGTATGGAACGTCGGCCGGCCCCAGGGCAGCACGATCTCGCTCGGGTGGATCCGCAGCCACGGTGCCTGCTCCACCTGCGACAGGTCGATGTACGCCTTATGCCCGGGCGTGTACACGCCGGCCGCCGAGAGGATCGCGCAGACCGCGCACACGACGACGATCGCGCTGAGGATCGGAAAGATGCGGAAGAACCGCGACTTCCGCGAAAACACCAGCGAAAACACGATCACCAGCACGATGGTGAGCCCCGCGGTCGGCCAGTGCTCGCCGGCCTTCGGCGCGCCATGCTGAAACAGCGCCAGGCCGATGAGCATGATCACCGGTCCGATCACCACCGGCGAGAGAAACCGCCGCAGGTAGCCGACGAGGCCGCTGAAGCCGACCGTCATCTCGACGATCGACCCGACGATGATCGCCCCGGCGATCATCTGCATCATTTGCGCGTGGCTCAGGCCGGTGCCGTTGCCGTACGCGATGATCGCGAAGAACGCCGGCAGAAACGCAAACGACACGCCCTGCACGATGGGCAGCCGCGTGCCGAAGGTCGTCTGCACGATGGTGGCCAGGCCCGAGCACAGCATGACCGAGCTGATCAGCACGGCGATCTCGCTCGGCGACATGTTCATCTGCGGCCCGAGCAGCAACGGTACGGCCACCGTCGCCCCGAACATGGTGAGCACGTGCTGCAATGCGAGAATAAACGCCCGCGCCGGTGGCGGACGGTCATCGATCCCATAAACGACGGTTTTTCTTCTCATCGGCCCGTATCCAAGCGGTTTGCTCAATCGCTCTGCGCAATCGAACGCCGCGAGCACATCGCCGGCGTCCGTTCCCTCACCAGACTGTCGGAAAACTCGGAGGCTGCTCGTTCTCGACCAACCCTGCCCCTTCCGCCAAGGCAGGGCGTGACCCTCCCCCTTGCAGGGGGAGGCTGGGTGGGGGTTTCGAGAGCGATGAGCTCTCGGACGTATTTCGACAGTCTGTCAGGTCGCGGCTCTGACCCGCGCGCAGCCACAAACGCCGTCCAACGGCGCAGGCGCAATTGGCGGCGCGGTTAGAGCTTGACGATCGCTTCGTATTCTTCCGGCCGGCGGTCGCGGAAGAACTGCCACACGTTGCGAACCTCGCGGATGGCGTCCAGGTCGAGGTCGGCGACGATAATGTCGTCTTCCACCCGCTTGCCTTGCGCCATAATCTGCCCGCGCGGATCGCAGAAGTAGCTCGTCCCGTAGAATTCACCGATGTTCCACGGCGCCTCCGTCCCCGGCCGGTTGATCGCCCCGATGTAATACTGGTTCGCGACGGCGTGTGCCGGCTGCTCCAGCTTCCACAGGTACTCCGACAAACCGGCCACCGTCGCGGACGGGTTGAACACGATCTCCGCACCCGCCAGACCCAGGCACCGCGCCCCTTCCGGGAAGTGCCGGTCGTAGCAGATGTACACGCCGATCCGGCCGACTTTCGTATCGAACACGGGGTAGCCCAGGTTGCCTGGCCGGAAGTAGAACTTCTCCCAGAAGCCGGGCTCGCAGTGCGGGATGTGCGTCTTGCGGTACTTGCCGAGATACGTCCCGTCCGCATCGATGACCGAGGCGGTGTTGTAGTACACGCCGGGCAGGTCTTCCTCGTAAATGGGCACGATCATCACCATCTTGTGCTTGCGGGCGAGTTCGCACATCAGCTTGGTGGTCGGGCCGTCGGGGATGCGCTCGACGAGCTTGTACCACTTCGTGTTCTGCTCGGCGGCGAAGTACGGGCCGTAGAAGAGCTCCTGCATGCACAGGACCTGCACGCCTTGCTTGGCCGCGTCGGCGATCAACTCCACGTGCTTGTCGACCATGGATTTCTTGATCTTCTCGATGGGGGACGTGGTCGGCTCGCTCAGCGTGGCCTGGATCAAACCGCCTCTGACGACGCGGGGCATGGTGGGCTCCTTGTGCGAAAGGTCCGCGGGACTGAAGTTCAGACGGGCAATGACTATACCGGCTGCGCGATCGGATTGTAAACCTCGCCACGCCCAGGGGTCTGGCTCGTTTTTGCCACAGTACCGGGGCTATCAGCGTCTTTTCCTCTTGGCGCGCGACAATGCCGGGCGGCGGCATCTCACAAAAACGTGCCTGACCCCTTCGCCCCCCGAAAGCGCGGAGATATACTGCGACCTTTCGTCAAAGATTGGAACGGCTGATTTTGCAGCGGAGACCATCGTCATGGCTAGTGCAAGCACGTGTCAGTGTCTGATCGGCGGCAAGTGGATCGATGCCAGGACCGACCGCCAGGCTGATATCTGGAACCCCTCGACCGGTGAAGTCATCGCCCACGCGCCGCTGTGCAGCGCCGACGACGTGGACCGCGCCGTGAAGTCCGCCTTGAAGGTGTTTCCCGCCTGGCGCGACACGGCCGTCACCGACCGCGCCCGCATCATGTTCCGCTTCCAGGAGCTGCTGACCCGCCACGCCGACGAGGTCGCCGCGATCGTCACGCGCGAGCACGGCAAAACGTTCGCCGAGTCGCGCGCTTCCGTGCAGCGCGGCATCGAGATGATCGAATTCGCGTGCGGGCTGCCCTCGCTCCTGCCGGGCGACCTGCTCGCCAACATCGCCCCCGGCGTGGATAGCGAAACGATTCGCCACCCGCTCGGCGTCGTCGCGGGGATCACGCCGTTCAACTTTCCCGCGATGGTGCCGCTGTGGATGTATCCCGTAGCGCTGGTGTGCGGCAACTGCTTCATCCTGAAGCCGTCGCCGCGCGTGCCGCTCTCGGCGATCCGCATCGTCGAACTGGCCATGGAGGCCGGCCTGCCCGAGGGCGTGCTGTCGGTCGTGCACGGCGACAAGGTCTGCGTCGATGCGCTGCTGACGCATCCCGACGTTAAGGCAATCTCGTTCGTCGGCTCGACGCAGGTCGCCAAGTACATCTACGAGACGGGCGCGGCGCACGGCAAGCGCGTGCAGGCCGCCGGCGGGGCGAAGAACCACATCATCATCATGCCCGACGCCGACATCGACGCGACGATCAACGGCATCAGGCATTCCGCGTTCGGCTGCGCGGGCGAGCGCTGCATGGCCGGCAGCCTGGCCGTCCCGGTCGGCGACGTGGCCGACGAGGCAATCGGCCGCTTGTGCGAGGCGGCGGCGAAGATGCAGGTCGGCCGGACCGACAACGGCAAGAACGTGGACATGGGACCGCTGATCAGTGCCGCTCATTTGCAGCGCGTCCGCGGCCATATCGACCAGGCAGAAAAAGACGGGGCGAAGATCGCCCAGGACGGTCGCAAGCTCCGCGTCGCGGATGCGCCGGAAGGCTTCTTCCTCGGTCCGACGATCATCGATCATCTTAAGCCGGACATGCACGCGGTGCGCGACGAGATTTTCGGCCCGGTGCTTTCCGTGACGCGGGTCAAGACCCTCGAAGAGGCCATCGCCCTCGGCGATCGCTGCGCGTACGGCAACGGGGCGGTCATCTTCACGCAGTCCGGCCGGGCCGCCCGCGAGTTCAAACAGCGGTTCAACGCCGGCATGATCGGGATCAACGTGGGCGTGCCCGCCCCGATGGCCTGGTTCCCCTTCACTGGATGGAACCGGTCGTTTTTCGGTGACCTGCACATCCAGGGCAAGGAAGGGATGAGCTTCTACACCCAGCAGCGCATGACCATGACCCGCTGGTTCGAACCGGCCAAGATCGACACGCACGACCCCGTCTGGCGCCCGGGAAAAAGCTAAGCGCCGGATGGCGGCGGGCTTGTAGGGC
>JBECKQ010000254.1:0-63650 GCA_040235375.1 Phycisphaerae bacterium
GCAGATCAAGGCGGTTACGGATACAGCGGTGAAGTTCGGCCTGATCGACCGCATCATCGAGCTCGAACCCGGCGAGCGGATCGTCGCAGCCAAGGCGGTGTCGCTGGCAGAGGAATACCTGGCCGACCACTTCCCGTCGTTTCCCGTTTTGCCGGGTGTGCTGATGCTCGAGGCCATGACCGAATCGGCGGCGTGGCTCGTGCGCAGCAGCGAGAACTTCGCTCACAGCATGATCTTGCTAGCCGAGGCGAAAAACGTTACATATCGAAGTTTCGTGAAACCCGGTCACGTTCTCCGGGTGGAGGTAAGCTGTCGCCGGATGGCGCAGTGTGACAGCGACTTCGCCGGTGTCGGGCTCTGTGACGGTCGGGAAGTGGTGAAAGCGCGGTTCACGTTGCGGCACTTCAACCTGGCCGAGACCGATGAGGCGATGGCATCGAGCGATTCCCGGATCATCGACGGTTTGCGGGCCCGGTTTGCCCTGCTGCATGACAAGCCGGGACCTTGAATATGAACGTGCGGCGGCCGGCACATGTACCGGGAACGGCCGCTCGACGCGGGTCGGCGCCCCCGCCTCAGCGGGGCAGGTGTTGTAGGAGGTTCGCTGCAATGGCGATGAGTCGCGAAGAGGTCTTCGGTAGAGTCAAGGGAGTGTTGGTCGAAGCTCTCGGCGTCGATGACGACGAAGTGACGGAGTCCGCCACGCTGACGAACGATCTGGGAGCGGAGAGCATCGATTTTCTCGACATCGTCTTCCGCCTCGAAAAGGACTTCGGCATCAAGATCCCCCGGGGCGAGCTCTTTCCGACCGACTTGCTGAGCAATCCGGAATACGTGGAGAACGGCCGCATGACGCCGCGAGGCCTCGAAAAGCTGCAGGAGGCCATGCCCCATGCCGATCTCTCCGCCTTCGCCAAGGACCCGGACGTGTCGAAGATGCAGGACCATTTCACGGTCGGCACCATCGTCAACTACGTTCAAAGCAAGCTTGCCGCGTGACCTCTCATGCGATGGATCTGGATTGACGCGTTCACCGAGTTCGAATCGGGCAAGCGCGCCAGGGCGATCAAGAACGTCACGCTTGCCGAAGATCATCTGCACGATCACTTCCCCGGCTACCCCGTGCTTCCCCCGAGCCTGATGATCGAGGGGATGGCCCAGACGGCGGGAATCCTCGTCGGCGAGGCGCGCTCGTTCCAGGAGAAAGTCATTCTTGCCAAGGTCCGACAGGCGCGAATTGACGAGTATTGCGTTCCGGGTGACCAGGTGACGTACGAGGCCGTCGTCGACTCGCTCGAAGAGGCCGCGGCCACCATTCAGGGAACGGTCTATCGCAACGGCCGCCAAATCGGTAGCATATCGCTGATGTTTTCCCACGTGGACCGGGCGGCGAGAGAACTCGATCTGCCCGAGCATAATTTCGTGTTCCACGACCAGTTCATGAGCCTGCTGCGCCTGTACCGAATCAGCGCGCGGCATGAGTAGGGCCGGCGAATGAAGCAGGAAAGACGTGTTGTCATCACAGGTTGCGGCGTTGCCACCCCGTTCGGATTGGGCATCGACCGGCTTTGGGATGGGCTGAACGCCCGGCGCAGCGGAATCCGGCGGATCGAAAGCTTCGATCCTTCCGGCATGGCGTGCACCATCGGCGGTGAGGTTCCGCCGTTCAAGATGGGCGATGTCGTGCCCAAGGCCTACCGCAAGAGCACGAAGGTCATGGCCCGCGACATCGAGCTCGCCGTCGCCTGTGCCTATGAGGCCGCGAAGGACGCGTCGCTCAAAACCCGATGTATGATCGATCGCGGTGAGGCCGAGGGCCCGCCGTCCGTGCCTTCCACGCGCTTCGGCGCCAACATCGGCGCGGGCCTGATCTGCGCCGATCTTCCCGAGCTTGCCGGTGCCTTGCAGGCTTGCGGCGATCCTGGCGACGGCCGCTTCGATCTGAGGCAGTGGGGGCGCGAAGGCATGGAGAGCCTCACCCCGCTCTGGCTGCTCAAGTTTCTGCCCAACATGCTCGGCTGCCACGTCACGATCGTGCATGATGCCCAGGCACCCTCGAACACGATCACCTGCGGCGAAGCCAGCGGGCATCTCGCCATCGGGGAGGCGTTCCGCACGATTGCGCGCGGCGCGGCCGATGTCTGCATCTGCGGTGGCGCCGAGAGCAAGATGAATCCCATGGGAGTCTTGCGGCAGGAACTCGTCGGCCGACTCGTGACCGGGCACGATGATCAGCCCGATCGCGCCTGCCGGCCGTTCGACGCCTCGGTCGACGGCACCGTGGCGGCGGAATGCGGCGGCCTGCTGATTCTCGAGGAGCTCGAGTTCGCTCGCGCCCGCGGCGCACGGGTCTATGCCGAGGTTGTCGGCTTCGGCGCGTCGGCCAACATCGCAAGCTGGCACGACCCCGAGCCGGAGGGCACCGGCATCGTTCATGCTCTCGAAGGCGCGCTGGAAGACGCCGGCATCATGCCCGCCGCCGTCGATCTGATCACCACGTTCGGCGTCGGCTGCAACGCCTTCGACGCCATGGAGCTGGCCGCCCTCACAAAAGTCTTCAGGGGCCGCAGCAACATGCCTGCCGTCGCCGTCAAGGGTTCGATGGGCAACGGCGGCGCGGGTTCCGGCGCCGTCGACGTGGCAGCGACCGCGCTGGCTCTCCACAACAACACGGTGCCGCCGTCGCTCAACACCGAGACGGCCGACACGGGCGGTCTGTTGAAGTTCGCCGACGCCGATCCGTACGACGCTCGGATCAATGTCGCCCTCAGCACGGCGTACGCACTGAGCGGCAACCAGACCGCCGCGATCATCATCCGCAAATACGAAGGATAATCCCGTGTCCAGACGAACGGTTATTACCGGAATGGGTTGGGTGACGCCGCTCGGCTGCGACATCGAGCAGGTCTGGAAGCGCCTGCTCCGTGGCGAGAGCGGGATTCGCCTGACGACTCGGTTCGATGCCTCCACGTTTCCGACGCAGTTCTCCGCCGAAGTGAAGGACCTCGACTTCGAGGCCATCGTCGGCCCCGAGCTCGCCGCGCGCCACGCTACGGCCAGCCTGAACTCGCGCTTCGCACTCGCCGCCGCGAAGATGGCCTGGGCCAACTCCGGGCTCGAGGCAGACCCGCCGAAGCGCACCAACCGCGTCGGCGTCTACTTCGGTGGTGGCGAAGGCCCGTTGGATTTCACGAACTTTGCCGCGGCCGCTGTCTGCGGGTGGGATCGGGACAACGCCACGCTCGATGCGAAAAAGTGGGCGGGAATCGCCCGGGCCAAGCTCGATCGCCTTCGCGAACTCGAGCAGGATCCCAACATGGCCGCCAGCCACGTGGCCTGCATGCTCCGCGCCCAGGGGCCGAATCTCAACACGCTCACGGCCTGCGCCGCCAGCACGCAGGCCATGGGCGAGGCGACGTGCATCATCCGCCGTGGTGACGCCGACATCATGATCTCCGGCGGTACGCACAGCATGATTCACCCCCTCGGCACGACGGGCTTCAACCGGCTGACCGCCTTGTCAACGCGAAACGACGCGTATGAATCGGCTTCCCGGCCGTTCGATCGAACACGCGACGGCTTCGTCCTGGGCGAAGGCTCCGCGATCATCATTCTCGAAGAGCTCGAGCACGCCCGTGCCCGCGGCGCAAACGTCCTCGCCGAGATTGTGGGTTACGGCTCCACCGCCGACGCTTTCCGAATCACCGACATCCACGAGACCGGCCGCGGCGCCATTGCCGCCATGCGCCTGGCCATCGAAAACGCCGGCCTCACCATCAACGACATCGACTACATCAACGCCCACGGAACCGGTACCGAGGAAAACGACAAGATCGAAACGCTCGCCATCCGCAGCCTCTTCGGCGACCGGGCCACGAGAGTCCCCATCAGCAGCGTCAAGAGCATGATGGGCCACCTGATCGCCGCCGCCGGCGCCATGGAGATGATCACCTGCGTGCTGGCCATCCGCGACGGCATCATTCCACCGACCATCAACTACGAAAACCCCGACCCGAACTGCGACCTCGATTACGTGCCCAACAAGGCCCGCCCGGCCAAGGTGGAGATCGCCCTGTCCAACAGCTTCGGCTTCGGCGGCCAGAACGACACGCTGGTCGTCCGCAGGTTCAAGGACTAGAGGCTGGATTGTGGCACACGCTTCCAGCCCGTGATTCACGGGCAAGATGCCCGCGCCACTTTGCCGAAGCAGGCGAATCGGCGACAGCCTTGACTAAGGTGACAGCATGAACGAACGCCAGCTAGCGGTTGACGCGGTCTTGAAGGCGTGCCGGCTGTGCAACGCCGTGCATCGTGGCCTGATTTCCGCGGGGACGTTGGACAAGAAGGATCGCTCGCCGGTTACGGTCGCCGACTTTGGCGTGCAGGCCGTCGTTACCGCGGAGCTGCGTCGCCGGCTTGGCGACATGCCCATCGTCGGCGAGGAGGAGGCCGGCGCCCTTCGCAAGGAGGAGAACGCCGGCGTTCGCGACCTCGTCATCGGCCACGTCCGCGCCATCCTGCCCGATCTCGACGACGACACGATTCTCGCACAAATCGACTACGGACGTTACGCCGGCGGCCCCACCGGCCGGCACTGGGCCCTTGACCCGATCGACGGCACCAAGGGCTTCCTCCGCGGCGATCAGTACGCCATCGCCCTCGGCCTGATCGACAACGGTCAGGTCGTGCTCGGTGTGCTCGGCTGCCCGAACCTGCCGCTGCGCCTGGGCCAGCCGGACAGCCCTCGCGGCTGCCTGTTCGTCGGTGAGAAGGACCGCCCGGCGGTGATGCGCGCCATCGACGGCGACAGCGAGACGCCGATCCACGTGTCGAACATCGACGATCCGTCCCGGGCGTCGTTCTGCGAATCGGTTGAGAAGGAGCACACCAAGCAGAGCGACAGCGCCCGTGTGGCCGCGATACTCGGCGTGACCGCCGAGCCCGTTCGCATCGACAGTCAGTGCAAGTACGGCGTGACCGCCCGCGGCGAGAGCTCGATCTACCTGCGCATGCCCACGCGCGCCGACTACGAGGAGCGCATCTGGGACCACGCTGCGGGTTGGGCGGTGATCAAGTCCGCCGGCGGTGAGGTCACCGACATCCACGGCAAGCCGCTGGATTTCTCCTTGGGAACAACCCTAAGAAGCAACAAGGGCGTGGTCGCCACCAACGGCTGTCTGCACCAGCGCGTCATCGACGCTATCGACAAGGCCATCTCGCTGTAAATTCGCCGCGCCGTCGTCGCGCCATCGCACGAGGGGGGCTGGCGAGGCCTGACCCGAAGGGGCAGGCTCCGGGTTGGATGATTCCCGTTCGCGTCAACCGCGGCCTGACTTCGGCAGATCGTGCCACCCGACGAATACCCCGTCTACTCCGTCCAGCGCCGTGCTCGCAGGGCCTCGCCTCCGGCGAGACCGCGCCACCCGGGCATTCACCAGCCGTAGATTTCCATGAATGCGCCGAAGTCCACGAGGTCCACGTCACTGTCGCCATCGACGTCGAACACGCGCAGGCAATCGGCGCTGCCGAAAAGCGGATTGACCGGTACAGGTGCGGTGTTCGGCCCGGCCAGGCATTTGGCGATGAAGCTGAGGTCCGTTGCATCGACGGCGCCGTCGGCGTTGGCGTCGCCGTAGGGCGGCGAGCAGGGATCGACGAACATCTCCTGGAGCTCGTCCCACAGCTCCGGCCGCGTGCCATCGTAATTGAGCGCCCACATTCCCACGCCTTGCAGGTTGTGATCGATCGCGAACTGATACTTGAGGCCCAGGCTCTCGGCGTCGTCGTACCAGACCTGGTGCCAGGTCGAACCTTCCTGGTATCGATACCACGGAGTCTGCGACGTGGCATCCCACAGCCGGCCGTACGTCTGCGCCGCGGGCTCGTCGTTCTTGAACCTCGTAGAGCCTTGCCAGGCAATCACGCTCGATCGGGGGCTGGAGGACGTGGTCGTCCAATGCCCCCCGTAATACGGCAGGCCGAGGATCAGCTTCTCCGGATGGTTCTGCGTGACTGCGCCGTACTCGTCGAGCACGGTGTCGGTGATGTTGATGCTGCCGCCGGTCAATGGGGAGTTCGGCCCCGAGGTCGAGCTCCAACTGCCCCAGAAGGCGTAGCCCATGATGAAGATGCCGTCGCAACTGTCGGCCAGGGCAGTCAGGTTGAAGGCGCTGCTCCAGTTGACGGCTGGCCCGTCGAACGTGACCTCGCTGCCGGGCAGTTCGGCATGGAGGTAGGCGGTGAGCGCGGCCATGAACGTGTGGACCTGGCCGCGCCACGTGGCCGCGCCGCTGCCGCCATTTTCGAAGTCGATGTTGAGCCCGTCGGCACTGCCTTCGAGCATTTTGTTCTTGATGTTGACGAAGAAGTTGTTCGTGTACGTGGTGTTGTTGATCAGCGTGTTGATGGAATCGTTGTCGAACAGCGTCGCCGTGAGGATGACCTTCACGCCGTTAGCGTGGGCGGAGTTGATGACGCTCGTCCAGGGCCAGCCGTGGTCGTTGCCCAGTGTCCCGCTCGCGTTGACTTCCACAGAGAAACAGGCGACGTGCGTGATCAGGTCCCAGTGGATGTTCGCGGCGCTCTCCCAGTACGGGAGGAACCCGAAGATCGTTGCACACGGGCCCACCTCCCCCGTACTTTGGGCGAGCGGCATGATCGGCGCCGTTCGATCGCCGATAAGGCTCGGGTCTGTCGGTGTCGCACGGTGCAGCTCGAGGGCACGCTGGTGCAGACTGCTGCTGCGCGATATTGGCGCTGCAACGCTGCCGGCGACGACGGGCCCGGCCACAAGCAGGGCAACAAGCACGGTGAGATGGATCGATCGGCCCATGAATCCGGGCTCCTTGTCAAAGCCAAAGAAAACGACCACCGCAATCCAGGGGGGACGGAGTCAGCACTATGATTGTAACGCAATGCCTCGGCCGATTCGACTGCCTGTGCGCCCATCCGATACGTTACTTTCATTTGATGTCCAAAGTGTGGCCGGGGAGCATCGCGACTTATCCACGCGATGATGATCGCATGATACCGCTCTTATCCGGCAACAGCGAGATATCGGCCGCGGCTGAGTCGCCGTTGTGTCGTCGATGACACATCGTGTCACTTATCTCCGGCGTGCCGCCCCGCATCTCGAAACGAAATGGGGCGGCGGTCCGTAACCGGCGCCGATACCTGTAGGACTGGGCTCCGTATGTACGCGCTCTCGTCGTACCAGCCAGTCTCGTCAATCGCCGAACCAGTGGCCTATCGCCGTTTCTTCTCGGTGAAACTGTTTCAGTGTGCGGGATCGAATGGCGTCGCCTTCGACCGGTGTGAATGTCCAGTTGACCGGCCGGCATGTATGTGGAATTATGCTGGCCGAATATCCGCGAGCGGCGCCTGACCTAGCTTCGTTCCTGAACAGTAAAGTCGCCTGCCAGCGGAGCAATACGACCCGCCGTTGAAGCAGGCGCGCAACATGCGCCGGAAAGGATATGCGGATGGTGGCAGTGTCGCCGACAGGCACTTCTCGTCGAATGTGGCTCGTCCTTTCGCTGGTATTCTGCCTGACCGGCATTGCCGCCGTGCCGACACGGGCGGCCGATCCGGCTATATGTCTCGACGCCAAAGCCGAGCAGCGAATCGACGCGCTGCTGGCGAAGATGACACTCGAAGAGAAACTTGGGCAGTTGACGCAGCAGACCGGCCCGGGCGAGAACTACAACCCGGACGCGCCCAACCAGAAGGATCGGGATCTCTTCGGCGCCGTGCGCGCCGGCAAGCTCGGTTCCGTGCTCAACGCGCACGGCGCCGAGCTCACCAACAAGCTGCAGAGCGAGGCCGTCGAGCGTTCGCGGTTGGGCATTCCCGTGCTCTTTGGCAACGACGTGATCCACGGATACCGCACGATTTTCCCGATTCCTCTCGGCGAAGCGGCCACCTGGGACCCGGCGCTGATCGAGAAGTCGGCGATCGTCGCCGCGACGGAAGCGGGGGCCGCCGGCACGCGTTGGACCTTCGCCCCCATGGTGGACATCTGCCGCGACGGCCGGTGGGGTCGCGTCGCGGAAGGCGCCGGCGAAGATCCCTTCCTGGGCTCGGTGATCGCGGCGGCACGCGTCCGCGGATTTCAGAAAGGCAACCCGGCCGCCCATGATGCCCTGGTGGCATGCGCCAAGCACTTTGCAGCCTACGGCGCCCCGGAGGGCGGGCGGGACTACAACACTGTCGATCTCTCCGAGCAGCGGCTGCGCGAGGTGTACCTGCCGCCGTTCAAGGCCGCAGTTGACGCCGGCGTCGGCACGCTGATGAGCGCGTTCAACGACATCGACGGCGTGCCCGCTACCGCCAACCCGCTTACACTTCGCCACGTCCTCCGCGAGGAATGGGGTTTCCGCGGATTCGTCGTCAGCGACTGGTGCTCCATCACCGAGATGGTCGCCCACGGCTACGCGACCGATGACGGCGACGCCGCCGTCAAGGCGATCCTCGCCGGCGTGGACATGGACATGTCGTCGTTTTCCTATCGAACGCACTTGGGCGATGCGGTCATGGCCGGCATCGTATCCGAGCAGACCATCGACGAGGCCGTACGGCGCGTGCTGCGAATCAAGACGCTGGCCGGCCTGTTCGACGACCCGTACGTCGACCCGGCGTTGGAGAAGAAGGTCATCCTTTGCGACGAGAATCGCCGTGCTGCTCGCGATGTGGCCCGGCACTCGATTGTGCTGGCGAAAAACGAAGGCGCCGTACTGCCTATAGGCGAGCGTGTGAAGTCGATCGCCGTGATCGGCCCGCTTGCGGACAACCACGAGGCGCCGCTCGGCACGTGGTCGCTGATCGGCAGGTCTCAAGACGTGATCAGCGCGCTCGAGGGGATCAGGAAGCGGGCCGGATCGCAGTGCGAAGTCCGCTACGCGAAAGGCTGCGAAGTCCTGGGCGGCGACGACAAGGGAATCACCGGGGCCGCGGCGCTCGCCAAAGACTGCGACATGGCGATCGTGGTCGTTGGCGAGAGTGCGGACATGAGCGGCGAGGCCCACTCGCGTGCCGGCCTGGACCTGCCCGGCCGGCAGCTCGATCTGGTCAAGGCGGTTCGCGCCACCGGTGTGCCGATGGCCGTCGTGCTGATGAATGGCCGGCCGATGTCGATTTCCTGGACGGCCGAGAACGTTCCCGCCATCCTCATCGCCTGGCATCTGGGCGTCGAGTGCGGTCCGGCCATCGCCGACGTGCTCTTCGGCGACTTCAACCCCAGCGGCAAGCTGCCGATCACGTTCCCCCGATCGGTCGGCCAGGTGCCGATCTACTACAACCACACGAACACAGGCCGTCCGCCGACGGACAAGCGCTATACGTCCAAGTATATCGATCTGCCCTGGACGCCGCTGTACCCGTTCGGATACGGCCTGAGCTACACGCAGTTCGAGTTCTCCGACCTGGTGGTCACGCCGCAGCAAATCGGTCCGGCCGGCAGCGTGAAAGTCAGCGCGAAGGTTCGAAACACCGGCTCGCGCGCCGGCGACGAGATCGCCCAGCTTTACATCCGCGACCTGGTCGCCAGTCGAGTCCGGCCGGTCAAGGAGCTGCGCGGCTTCCAGCGCGTATCGCTCGAGCCGGGTGAGACAAAGGATGTCACTTTTACATTGACGCCGGAGAGCCTGGGCTTCTACAACAGCGACATGCAATTCGTCGTCGAGCCGGGCGAGTTTGCGGTCTGGATCGGACCGAACTCGGCGGACGGCATCGAGGGACGATTCCAGGTCAGCAGCGAGGCGGACTGAGCGCTCGCGAGGGGAGACGACAATGCCCGAAATCCCGCAGCAGCATCTGGCGATCATCGACTGGGTTCTGATCGGCGCCTACTTCGTGATGGTGATGGGCATCGGCTTCTACTTTGCCCGTCGCGCGAAGGACACGACCGGCTACTTCCTTGCGGGCCGGCATGCCGGCTGGCTCGCGGTGGGCGGTGCGCTGTTTGCGGCGAACATCTCGTCCGAGCACTTCGTCGGCCTGGCGGGCGACGGTTTCAAGAGCGGTCTGGCGGTCGCCCAGTTCGAACTGTTCGCTGCGGTAGCGTGCCTGACGCTGGGATGGATCTTCATCCCCTTCTACGTTCGCAGCGGTATCTTCACGATGCCGGAGTTCCTCGAACGCCGCTACAATAAGCAGTGCCGAACGTATCTGACGGTCATCTCACTGGTGTCGTACATCCTGACGAAAATCTCGGTGACGTTGTTTGCCGGGTCGCTGTTTCTCAAGATGCTCTTCGGTTGGGATCTCTACACGTCCAGCCTGATCATGGTCGTCGCGACGGGCATCTACACGGTCGCGGGCGGGCTCTCCGCAGTGATCTACACCGAGTTCATTCAGGCGTTCATTCTGATTGGCGGAGCGGTCGTGCTGACCCTTGTCGGGCTGGACAAGATCGGCGGCGTCTCTGCGCTGATCCACGACATACCCTCCGGCCACTGGTCGATGCTCAAGCCGATCGGGCATGATTATCCCTGGCCGGGCATGCTCTTCGGTCTTCCGATCCTCGGAATATGGTACTGGTGTACCGATCAATACATCGTGCAACGGGCGCTGGGCGCCAAGAACCTGGACAATGCTCGCGGCGGCGCGATCTTCGCCGGCTTTCTGAAGCTGTTGCCCATGTTCATTCTCGTGATGCCGGGCATGATCGCGCTGAAGCTCTTCCCCAACATCGAGAAAGGGCAATCGAACGCTGTCTACCCCATGCTCACGACCCTGTTGCCGATCGGCATCAAGGGGATCGTCATCGCGGGCCTGTTTGCGGCGATGATGTCGTCGCTGGCCGCGTGCTTCAATTCGTGCGGCACGCTGTTCACGATGGACCTGTACAAGCCGCGGCGCCCGCAGGCGTCGGAACGCGAGCTCGTGTTCGTCGGCCGCCTCGTCACGGTGGTCATCGTCATACTGGGCATCCTGTACGTGCCCTTCATGAAGTACCTTGGCGGCAGCCAGCTCTATCAGTATTTGCAGAAGATCCAGGGATATATCAGCCCACCGATCGCCGCAGTGTTCCTGCTCGGCCTCTTCTGGCCCCGGCTGAATGGCAAAGGTGCGATCGCCTCGCTGTATACCGGTTTCGTGCTCGGCGTCCTGCGGCTCGTCGGGGAGCTCGGCTTCAACGCCTGGAACTGGCGATTTGGCAAGCTCGACATACTGATCACGATGAACTTCCTCCACTTCGCCATCCTGATGTTCGCGGTGTGTGTTTTGGTTCTGGTCGTGGTGAGCATCGCGACGCGGCCGCTGCCGACGGGAAAGCTCGAGGGGCTGACGTTCCCGACCACGCCGAAGGAGGCCAGGGCCGTGGACATCGCCGCCGGAACACGCCGCGGCCGGCGGACGACCATCATCGCCACCATCGTGCTGCTGGCGATCCTCGCCATCATCTGGCTGATCTTCTACGTGATTGTGCCAATCCGCATCGCGGGGTGATACAGGTTCACAGCGCTCGCGCCGGCCGGCCGCACTCCGGGCATACCGCGCCGGTGTTGCCCTTCGTGTCGTAGCCGCAGTGCAGGCATAGTCCCTGGCGAAGGCGGTGCCGTCGGCGGCGCGCATCGACGCCGATTACCCAGGCCGGATACGCCACCAGGGCCAATGCCGGCAGCCAACCCGGGAACGCGAACTGTCGCAGGCGCATCGACCCGTTCACGCCGCGGTATCGCCTGCGCATCACCTCGTCGGAGTACATCAGGCCGGCCGCGTACTTGTGTACCGGTTGCCATGACGCGTACGGCTTGTCCTCGGCCAGCCGTGTCCAGACTCCGGTAACCACCGACCCCTCGTCGAGGTAGACCTGCAGCATCATCATGCGACTGGCCAGGCTGTATGAGAACGACGGCCGCCCCCACATGCTCGCCAGCGCGCTCAGACCCAGCACAATCGCCGCACACGCGAGCACCGTCACCACCACCGGCCGTCCCATGTTCCGCACCTCTTCGACGCGACGCCGCGACGTTTGACGCGGCGCGCCGTCATCGTAACCGCTTCCGGACGCAACCGCGGCATACATCCTATCAGCGCCACAATTTCCGACCTCTGCCGCGATCGACGCCGCCGGGAGTCGCCATCGGCCTTTTGAGCACTACCATATATACCGACGGCCGCGGATGTCGCGGCCTTGGAGCCCGTGCAATGTCGGATGCCTTTCTCGCCCGGTGGGACGAGTTCCGCCGGATGCCGAATCACCCGGAGATGTCGGTCTTCCCCGACCGGCAGCCGCGCGCCCTGACAGACGCGACGCGCGATGCCCTTGGCGAGCTGACCTGCCCACGGTGCCGGTACAGCCTGCGCGGCATTTCCGGCGTCTACTGCCCGGAATGCGGGCTCCATCTCGAATACGAGCCGGTTACCGTGTTCACGGCCGCTGACCAGTCGCTGGTCTGGGCGGCGGCCCTCGTCATGGATCGCCATGAAATCTCGAACCTTATCGTGACCGGCAGCTTCGACCCGTTTCTCGGCATGTTCGCCCGGGCGTCGAGCATGCCGCGCCTGATGGTACCGCACAAGTTCTACCGCGAGGGCGTCGAGGTCCTGGAACGCGAGTTCGGCAAACGTCTGTTCAAACGGGGGGAGACGCCGCCGAGGCCGCCTGCCAGCCCTCGCTGGGAGTGCCCCGGCTGCGGCGAAAAAGTCCCCGGCAGCTTCGACATCTGCTGGAGCTGCTCGAGCCAACGCCCGTCGGCGCAGTGACTGGCTGCCGCATTCCGCGGATTGCCTTTCTCATTCCAAATGCTGCCGGCTTGCAAGCCTTCGCACGGCGTTTAGCCGCGTTATCGGAACGAAGCGAGCTCGTTACTGGACGGAAAGGTTTCGCGCTGTAAACTATCATCCGTGAGGGGATTTTCTTGAGCGGCCTGCTGTCATCGTCGAAGGAATGTTATTGAGGCCGCCCCGTTCGCGGAGACACGCCTGCAATGGACACCCGGGAGAAACGCAAGCAACTCCAGGCGCTGGCAGAAGACGTTTTCGAACTCTCCAAACTGGGATCGCGGGCCCGCGCGCAGGCCCGGTCGGGCGATTCCGTGGACACGCTCACCGAAACCGAGACGCTTACGCTGGATCTGCTCAGCAAACACGACTCGCTGACGGTGGGGGAGATACAACGGGAGATCGGCGTACTGCCCGCGCAGATGTCTCGCATCGTTCGATCACTCGAGGACAAAAGCTCCGGTCCCTACATCGAATGCAACATCAATCCGGAGGACCGGCGGAAGGTGGACGTCTCGATCACCTCCGAAGGTCGGAAGGTTCTCGAGGCCTATCGGGAAGAGCGACTCGGCGCCGCCGTACGGCTCCTGGCGGTTCTGACCCAGACCGAGCGGGACGAGTTTGCGAACATCCTCAACAAAATCCGCGATCATCTCCAGGCCGGTCTGCGGAAGGACTGAACCAGACCCGCCCCCGCCGGACGCTTGCCTCCGGCAAACAAGACCCGAAAATACCGCCCGTTTCCTCCCCACTGGCCGCGTAGCCAGCAGAATAGGCAACAAAGAAATAATCGAAATGGCGGCTAACCCTCGTCTCTCCAAGGGGTCTATTATGCTATGCGAAAATATTTCAATTCCGAACAATATGGCTTGATTGACAATGTTTACATGATATAAGTAAACCGAGTGTCGGCTCCCAACCTTGAACAGCCGGCCGCTATCACGGAGGAACAACCATGCGAACCGCAATCAGACACGGCCTGCCGATGGCCGCCGCGATCGTAGCCGTATGCGCCATGGCCCTGCCGGCCCAGGCGCAGCACATCCGGCGGGCGAGAACGTTCGGCGATCTTGCCCGATCGTCCTATCCGCCGCGTCCCGCACGCGTCTACGTTTCGTCGCGCCGCACCAGAGCGTGCGCGCCCCGGCGGACGTATGTACGCGCGCCGGTTGTTGTGGAGCGGCCGGTTGTCGTCGAACGGCCCGTGGTCGTCCAGCGTCCCGCGGTTGTCGTTCGGCCGTCGAGCGGGTTCAGCTTCGGCTTCAGCTACGGCAGCGGTCACCGCTATTACTACCCGTCGCGCCGAAGCGTGAGCCTGTTCAGCACGGCGCGCCATCACCGGCACCACGCGTACCGCTACGAGCGGCCGATCCGCATCAACTTTGGCCGCAGTTACGGGCGTCATCATCGCGACCATGATCGTTACGAACACCACCGCCCCGGCGGCCTCCGGCTGCACCGGCGCCGGTAACTTCGGCGTTCCGTGGTGACTTCGGGTCACGTGTGCGGCGCGCGCGGTCAATGGGGGTTTCGATCGGAGTAGGGCTGAGCGCTGAGCGGCGCAATCGTATTGACCGAAAACGACGATGCATCGATTCCAAAACGACGCATCGAACACAGACGACAACGCAGTAGGCGGCGTTGTTCTTCGCGACGAGGGTCGGGTGCGTAGCCCGGCCCTTTTTGCGCGCACATCAAGGAATGCGGCGCGCAGGAGACGCGAATGCTACCGGCCGAGAAACTGGGCCATGAGGGTGTGGCCGGGGTCGATCAGGTCGCCGGTTTCGGCGGCGGCGCGCTCTGAGAACGGGCGGCCGGCGGGCGGCACGCCGGGGCCGGCATAGCAGAACGGCGGCGGCACGCCGGAGTGCGCCTTCGTGGATACCGGCGTCGGATGGTCCGGAGCGACGAGGATGCGCCAGTCGTCAAAGCGGCGGATCGCGTCGAGAACCCGGCCGACGACGTGCCGATCAATCTGCTCGAGCGTTTCCACCTTCAGGTCGGCGTCGCCGAGGTGGCCGGCCTCGTCCGATGCCTCCACGTGCGTGATGATGATGTCGTTCGAGCGCAGCGCATCCGCCGCGGCCTGGCCCTTGCCGGCGTAGTTCGTGTCCACGTAGCCAGTTGCCCCGGGCACCTCGATCAGCTCCAGCCCGGCGGAGACGGCCAACCCGCGAATGATATCCACGCCGGTGATGACTGCCCCGTGTAGCCCCCAGCGATCGGCGAAACTCTGCAGCGGTCGTGGTCTGCCTTGGCCCCAAAGCCAGATGTCCGTGACGGGTGGCATACCGGTCGAGGCACGCCGGCGGTTGACTTCATGATGGCGCAGCACGCCGGCCGCGGCCGTCATGATGTCGCGGAGGCGATTGGCGCCCGCGCCCGCGGGCAGATGCTGCTCAACCAGCTGATTCGGAATGTCATGCGGCGGCGTGCAATGCGCCTTCTCGCCGAGGTTGTCGCCGGCCACCAGGAGGTTGCGGTACGACACTCCGGCGTGAAACAAGAGCGGTTCGTCGCCGAAGTGCGCGTTCAGCGCCGCGATCAACGCTTCGGTTTCGTCCTGTTGGATGTGATGCGCGGTGAAGTCGAGCATGCGGCCCTCGAGGATGGTCACGAAGTTGCACCGGAAGACGATTTCGTCGGGCTGCAGCGAGATGCCCTGCGCCGCGGCTTCGATGGGCGCCCGACCCGTATAACTGACGTGCGGGTCGTAGCCGAGCAGCGACAGCGTGGCCACGTCCGTTCCGGCCACAAAGCCGTTGGGCACGGTCACGACGCGACCGAGCCGGCCGTGACTTGCGATCCAATCCATGTTGGGAATGTCCGCCGCTTCGAGCGGAGTCCTGCCGCCGAGCTTCGGGAGCGGCTCGTCCGCGGCGCCGTCGGGAAGAATGATCGCCAGTTTCATGCTGCGCTCTTTCGCGTTCGTCCGGATCGGACGCGCTTCCGGCATGCGGCGCACCGCGTCGCATAACAATACGGTCAGACGCAGTCGTAGTGTAGAGTGGCGAAGGGGTTCATCAATACACGGAGCAGCGTCATGGCGTTTTCGCCCGCGGCGTCGCGGCGTCCCACGTGTTCGAAGTTGTCCGATTTCGGTCGAACTGCAGTCGCCGGTTGGCGTGGTCCGGTAACGGGTCGTATGATGAACCCCGGGTGAAACAGATCGAGAGGTCTCTGGGAATATGGAATCGCAGAGCGCCGATCAATACCTCGTCGAGCAAATCCGCGCCGGACAGGACGCCGCGTGGCGGGAGCTGATCGACCGATTCCACGGGCGACTGATGGCGTTCGTGCGCCAGCGAACGCCCAGCCTGACGGATGCGGAGGACATTGTGCAGGAGACATTCGTAGGTTTTCTCCAGTCGCTGCCGAACTATGACGCCGCCCGCCCGCTCGAGACATACCTGTTCACGATCGCGCGCTTTAAGCTGATCGACCGGCTGCGGACTCGCAGGCTCACACCGCTCGAGTCGAGCGACGAAGACGAGGACGCGTGGGATCGGATCGCGGCGGACGGAGGCGAAACGCCCTCACGGCTGGCCGTCGCGGCCGAGGACGCGGCGCTGCGCGAGCAGGTGCTCGACGACGTGCTCCGGCGGCTCATCTGCGATTATCGCGATCGGGGGGCGTTCGAGGATTTACAGATCATCGAGCTGCTCTTCTACGGCGGCCGGCGAAACCTCGAGGTCGCCGAGCTGTTCGACAAGGACCAGAAGGCGATTGCGGGCGTAAAGTTCCGGGCGATCGGCAAGCTGCGGAAGTTTCTCGAGGAGATGCCGTCTTCCTGCGAGCTGACCGACGAACACGCGGAGATTACGGTATCGCGCGTGTGGCGGGAACGACGGCTGACGTGCCTGAAGCGGAGCACGCTGGGCTCCTATTTGCTGGGTGTGCTGGACGAGCCGTGGCTCTCGTACACGCAGTTTCATCTCGACGTCGTGGGCTGCCCGATGTGCCTGGCGAACCTGCGGGACCTCGAGGAAGAAGAGGAGGGCGGCGGCCTGCCCGAGCGCGTGTACGCCTCGAGTGTCGGGTTCCTGTCGCGCGCCTCGGCGGGGTGAGAAACACTCGGTCCGTATGATCATATTGCATTAGACGCGGCGCGAGCACGTCGAAAACGCAGCCGTGGCGTTCAGCTACACGTTCTGACCCGGAGGAGAACGATGATCGATTACGTCAAGGCCATTCTCAAAGGGCAGTTTGAGGCGGCGCTGTGTATGTTCGAGGAATGCGTGCGGCTCTGCCCCGACGAGCATTGGGACGGCAAAGTCGGCAAGTACGCTTTCTGGCACGTGGCCTATCACACGCTCTGCTGCACGGACGGGTATTTGTCGCCGGACGAGAAGTCGTTCGAGTTGCGTCCGATCCATCCCGGCGGCTGGAAGGATCTGGAAGACGAGTACCCGAGCAGGCGATTCGAGAAGCCGGAAATCATCGACTATACGGCCGTATGCCGGCAGAAGGCGGCGGAAGCGATTGCGGCGGAGACGCACGCGTCGCTGGAAGGTCCGTCGGGCTTCGCGCGGAGGACGATTTCGCGCGGGGAGCTGTATATCTACAACACGCGACATATTCAGCATCATACAGGACAGTTGGGCGCGTACCTGCGGCGGATCGGCGAGCCGCTGCAGAAGCCGGAGCTATTGAAGTGGGTGCAGAGCGGGTGGAACGCCGCTGCGCCAAACCGCGTGCGCTGATTCTGGTAACATGATGACCGGGTGAGGGCCACGGCCTGGTATCGCTGCCGGAGAGGATCTTTTTCTGCGGGAGGTGCCGTGTGGTGTCATTTCGAAGTGTCGCGCTTGTCTGTGCAGCGGTGCTCTGGCCGGCCGATATGGTGCGGGCGGATGTGGATCTGCTGGCGAAGTATCCGACGACGCTGATTGCGGGGGATACCGAGCCGGGTAACGCCTGCGAGTGGTCGTTCGAGCCGGAGGACATCTACGAAGTCAGCGGGTTCCGGCTGGAAGCCGTGGACGACTCGAAACCCGAGGGCGAGCAGCGGCTGGCGGTCACGATCGGTCCGGCCGACGTGGGGATTGGTCACTGCGAGCGCGGGGCGGTATGGGCGATCGTGATTCCGCGCGCGACGAGGAACGCCGCGGGCGGCAGCCCGGCCGGTTCGCAGGCCACGTTGAAAAGCTGGTTAGCAAAGGACGCGGAAGAAATCGACCACGTCTGGCTGCGGTTTCACCCGCGGAAGATCACGATGCTCTTTCCGCCGGCTACTGTCGTCGGACCGGGCGATGCCGGGCAACTCCACCGGATGCAGCGGATCGTTGCCGCCAAGTTCACCTCGAGCTGGCATGCCGGCATGGGAGCGATGATTCCGGATCCAAACTACACGACCGTGGATCTGGACACGACGGGCGGCGTGCGGCGGTTCTTCAGCGTCGAGGCGACCAAGGCCGGCGGGGCGACAGGCGAGCCGCCGTGGCCGGCCAAGCTGACGTACATCCCGGCGTTCGAGTCGCGGGTCGTGCCGGCCGAGGAGCCGATCGATCGCGCCGCGGCGGAGGCCGGCTTTGACATGGTATGGACCGAGTTCGACCGGCGATACGCGATGTTCGTGCTCCGGCCGGATGTCGATTGGGCCAAGCTCCGCGACGAGTACCGGCCGAAGGCCGTCGCGGCGAAGACGCGATACGAGTTCGCGTGCGTGCTGGCGGACATGCTGCGCAGCCTGCGCGATTTGCATATCTGGGTGAAGGTTGGCCCCGAGTACGTGCCGGTGTTCAACCGGCCGCGGGCGAGCAATGCGAATCCGCAGGCGTACGCCAAGCTGATCGGTGATGTGCGTCTCGCGGGCTCGGCGGTGCAGTGGGGCCGGACGGCTGACGGCGTCGGGTTCATCGCCATACACGGCTGGTCAGACAACGCGATTTCACAGCAGGTGGACGAGGCCCTCGATCAGTTGCGCGACACGCGCGGGCTGATTCTCGACGTGCGGCTCAACGGCGGCGGCGACGAGGTGCTGGCCCGGCAGGTAGCCGGGCGGTTCGCGGATCGCGAGATCGTTTATGCCTACAGCCAGTATCGCAACGGGCCGAAGCACGAGGACCTGACGGAACGCCTGCCGCGGTCGGTGCAGCCGCGCGGTGCGTGGCGCTACGATCGGCCGGTGATCGTGCTGATTGGCCAGAAGTGCATGAGCAGCAACGAGTCGTTCGTGGCCATGATGGGCGAGTGCCCCAACGTGACGCTGATGGGGGATCGGACGTGCGGGTCGAGCGGGAACCCGGCGATCCTGACACCGGTCGAAGGGCTGACGGTAAGCCTGCCGCAGTGGATCGATCTGCTGCCGGACGGGTCGCCGCTGGACAAGCGTGGCGTGCAGCCGGACGTGCCGTTTGCAGCTGCGGAGGATGCCTTTTCGGGGGACGACGATCCGTTGCTGGCGGCGGCGCTCGAGCGGATGCACCGCGAGCCGAAGCCCGCCGAGCCGATCGCGACGCCGAATCCGGAGCCGAAGGAGTCTGCCGAGACGCCGGTGGCCATACCGGGCGCGCCGACGGCGGCGCAGAGCGAGAGCGTTAACCGGCCGAAGGTCGTGGAGGTGTGGCCGGCGGACGGAGCGACGGACGTACCGCTGGATGCGCGGTTGCGGATCCGGTTCGACCGGCCGATGGACCCGCACCAGATCACGCTGCAGTGGCAGGCGGGTGGGTATTGCGATAGCAGGCAACCGGAGTACAACGCGGCGAAGAACGAATTCGTGTTTCCCTTGCAGTTGCCGCCGGAAACGCGGCAGACGGTGCAGGTGAATCCGCGATTCGGCCGCCACGAGCCGGAAGGTTTCGAGTCGGAGGACGGCGTGGACGCTCAGTCATACACGTGGTCATTCACCACGGCGGCGGCAACGGTCGTTGCGGATGCGGAAGCGCCGAAGGTCGTTTCCATCGAGCCGCCGCTGAGATCGGAAACGGCACTCATCCAGCCGGTGGTTGTGCGGTTCGACCAGCCGATGGATCCCAAGCGCTATGTCTTTGCTTCGCTCGCCGGCGATTGGCTGACCAGCGCGAACGCCTTGCCGTACGTGCGCTACAACGATGATCAGCACGCGTTTTCCTTCGTGTTGAGGCTGCCCGTGGGGGCCGAAGGGCGCGTGCAGATTCGCGAGCTTTACAGTGTGAACGGTCGCCACGCGGACCCGGTGACGCTGACGTACCGGGCATCGGACGCTCTCGTTCCCGACGACGTGCGGCGACGTTTCGGAAGGTGCCGCCAGGACCCGAAGTTGCTCGACGTGCTGCAGAAGATGAAGGCGGCGCGGGCGAACTTGCGATCCACGGTCGAGACGGTCGCGGACGTTCAGTTGGTCTACGGCGAGAACGGCGGCATGTCCATCCGCGGCTGGGCAAGCGTGTTCAAGATGCAGGGTGAGCGGCAGTTTATCGGTGACGTGAGCGGGATCATGCGAATTCCCTTCGTGGTGGGGTCGGATGGCCGGCAGTGCTGGCTGTACTGCCGGAGCGACAGCGAAACGCTGTCGGCGTGCCCATACGAGGATGTGAAAGAGAAGAACGTCTGCCTGTGTGATCCGTTTGACTTGCTGTCTTGCGAGGTGGGCGAGCGCGTCAAGGACCTGTACATCGAGTACCTCGGCGAGGAGACGGTGTCAGGGCGGCGATGCCACGTGATCTCTGCGTGGTACGCCGAGCGGCGAGACCAGAGGGTCACGTGCGACATCAATCGCTGGTGGATCGACGCCGAGACCTGGCGGCCGGTGATGCTGGTGCAGGACATAGGCATCAACCTGCGGTCGATACGGCGGTTTGATTACGAGCGCGTGAATGACGACTTGCCGATCGCGGAGTTTCAGCCGCGAATCAAGAGCGAAGCCGGCCCGCCGGAGCCGTTGGGCGAAGGCTACGACCGGTACTTCCTGAACGTAAAGGACGGCAGCGACGGATACATGAGCGTCCGCTGGGGCAAGAAGGGCGAAAAAGGCACATACAGCGGCGGGCTGAACTGAGGGCGATCGACGTATCGCTCCGCGGCGATGTCAGCCGACGGGGGCCGGCAGGTATCCGAGCAGTTCCTCCAGCGTGTAGACGCTTCCGCACTCCGGACAGCGCGCCTGATTGAGGCCCGCCAGGCAGTATCCGCAATTCGGGCAACGCAGCCGATCCTCGATCGACTGCGTGCCGAATTCACGCCATTGCCAGTACCGCGCTGATGCAGCAAACCACACGGCGGCTCCGAGCAGCGGCCCGACGTAATGGAGAACCTCCGTCACATCGCCTGTTCGCGGTATCCACGGTGAGCCACATGCCGACCCGAGCAGGACCGCCGCGGCGATGAGCGTTCCTCTACGGGACGCCTGGTCCCAGATTACCGAAGCACGCCAGATCACGAGCCAGGCGACGATCGTGATGACGGCCCCCACGGTGTGGGCAACCGTGAGGCTCAACCGCTCAGACAGGTTCAACAAATCGTCGCATGCTACGCCGACGATCGCCCAGATGCCGGTGACGAAGGGGAGCAAAGCGAACCCGGTAATCATCCTGGCCACGAGAGGGGACATCTGTTGCCTCCGGTTCCTGATCACGTGCGAGAGACGCTCGCTCGTCCACTTGGTCGACAGGGAACGCCACAGAAGCCAAACGATTGTTCCGGACCACAGTCCCAGCAGGGTCGCGCTCTGGCCCACGCGCAGGACATCCTCTCTGACGCAGCCCGCTTGCCAGAGGGGCTGCCAGACGAGGAGATTGATCATGGCGATGCCCGTGGCCGAGCCCGCTCCAACGGCTCGCCGCAAAGTCCAGCGGATGAGGCGACGCCAGATCCACAACCACCCGGTCATGGCGATCAGCGAGCCGACGAACGTAAACCAGAAGCTGTCCTCGCGGCCAAAGGAGTCCGGCAGCCCGGCCGCAGCAAGCAGAGCCAGCCCCACGGTCGCGGGAGTCAGCGCCATGGCCATGCCGTACCGGCTGACCGCTGACGACACTCGGGTGCGAGCTATGCGCTCCGCTAGATTGAGCCATGCGCGTGTCATCGGTCCCCATTCGCCCCGTTAAGGCGTCGCGTTCTTGTGACCGCCACTAACCGACGATCCAACGAGTATACGCGATGAAGCCGAATGCGCGGCAAACGAGGTTCGCGGGCTGCACGCCGGCCTGCCGCGCACCGGAAACGGCTGTTGCGCGCTACTCCGATCACGCGGACGCGTAGCGGATCACAGCCGCTGGGCGCAAGCCCGCGGTCCGAGCCACGGCAGGTCAACGCCGTGGCCCCGTGGTGGGCAAACCGGAGGCATGGTGAGGCGAAGAGCGCTTCCAGCGGTACGTTCGGCCACGGGACGCGCCGGGCGGCCCGCTCGCCTTGACACGACACCGGGGGCAAGTACGATCGCGCTGAATTTCGGCGGGTTTGGACGCCGGAACAGTCCGTCTTCGCTTGTCGGCGCGCAAGGTCGAGGATAGGCTAACGGATGAATGCGCGCAGGCCGCCGGTGGCCGGGAACGATGCCGGCGGTGACGTGGACCCGTTTGAGACTGCCCCAGAACGCGACGCGGCTCCGCCATCGTTTGGCGCGGTGAGCCCGGAGCGGATCGCACTGCTCAAGAGCAGTGGCACACGGAAACAGCGTTGGCGCACGTGAGGGGTTGGCAGCGGACTGAAGTCCACCACCACACAACGAGGCGTCCGCGGACGCCGACGAAAAAGGAGGATGGCAAGTGACGGTTGGAGATTCGATCCAGGGCCGGGCTGGAGTTGCACGACCGCGGAGGCAGCGTCGACGCAGCGTGCCGGGGATGGCCGTTGGCACGTCCGCCGTTCTCGTCGGGTTGCTGGTGGCGGCCGGCTGTTCGCAGCATCCGCTGGAGACGGGCTGGGCCAGTCCGCAGAAGGTGCAGTTGCAGTTCTATGCGCCGCCGGGTGCCACCGTGACGGTGCGGGACGGGCTGAACACGCGGAGTCACGAGGTGGCCGTCTACGGCTCGGACCATCGGCTGGAGAACTCGCCGGAGGAGTTCGCCGTCTTCAACCTGGCCACCGGCAAGACGTATCCATTCAAGTACTCGACGGCAGAAGGCTTCCCCGGCGTCAGCATCTACGGCGAGCTGGACGTGCACGCCCCGCAGACGGCCGAAGCGGCCAAGTTCGTCCGCGAGGCGTTTGTGCCCATCCTGTTGCCGAGCAAGTACTACGATCGCGACGAGGAGCACTATTACCCCGTGCGCGGTCCGTCAGGCGTCGGACTGACCGAGCTCGAGGTGGAGCATCTCCGGCAGGGCGATCTGGTGACGAAGGTCTACTTCGTTGCCAATCTGGAGAACGCCTGGGCGAGCCTGCGGATGATCGATCGGCACATCGACCGGCTGCGATCAGCGGAGACCGTTCTGAATTCGCAACTGGAATTCGTGGACGCCCGGTACCAGACGTATCGGGCGGAGTCGATTCACGCCGACCCGGTCTATGACACGCTCGTACGGTATCGTGATTCGTCGGGTTTCAACGAGCACTTCATCGAGCTCGAGGCCAAGCGGCAGGAGCTTCAGGACAAGCGGACCACCATTCGCGATCAAATCGACGACCTGCAGCAGGAAAAGCGCATTCGTACGCGTCTGCTGGACACGATGAGCATCGTGAATCGGCAGGGGGCGCTGGTTCTGGCAACGCCGGAGACGCAGTGGCCCTATCACGATACGAAGGAACAGATCTCCTTTGCCCGCCAGTATCCGGGCTTCGAAGTGGGGCCGAACTGCGACTTCAAAACGGGCGACATTACGATTCCGCGGCTGGGCGACGTGGTCGTGGTGATGCGGGTGGGCGGCCGGCACATGCACTGGGGCGATCCGCGGGCGGAGCTGAAGGTGTTCAATCCGGAAGGCGAACAATAGGAGCATAAGGACATGACGGCGCAGGTACGGATCGGGCTTGGCGGTCGCTCGGCGGTTACGTTCGCGTTGTCCTTGGCGCTGCTGGTGGCGCTGGGCGGCTGCTCGCAGAAATCGGAGCTGGGCGAGCCGTCGCACGAGCGTTTTGGCAATGCCGGGGCTTTGCCTGATGGCTTCACACCGATGATCGGGCTCGACCCCAACAATCCGGACGACTATCCCGACAACTGGCCGCGCTTCATCGTGTGTGAAGCGGACAACATGATCATGGCCTACGTCGGCGGCGGCGTGTTTGAGATGGGCGAGGGGCCGAACTACCGGCGGGTCTATCTCGATCCGTATTACATCGACATTCACGAGGTGACCAACTCGCAGTTCGATCGCTTCCGCAAGGACGGCGGGCTGGCAACCGCGATGGACCGCGTGTGGCGGCGGCCATGGATCGAGAGCAACGCATTCCACGGGTACGCGAGCGAATCCTGGCCGCGGCTTACGCCGAAGCAGAAGCGCTATCCCGAAGTGCGCGACAATTTCCACTTCTGGGCGGGGCAGACGCCTGAGGATATCGACTTCTACCTCGACTACTGGGTGCCGGGCCTGAACAACGACGACCCCGTGCGGGCAGTCGCATGGTGGGAGGCGTGGCTCTACTCGAATTGGGCCGGCAAGACCCTGCCGACGGAAGCGCAATGGGAGCTTGCCGCGCGGGGCACGCAGGGACATCGCGAGTACCCGTGGGGCACCGAGACGGCCAAGGCGGAAATGCTGTGCAACAGCCTCGGGCCGCTCGACGACGCGGAGTACGTGGCTCCCGTGATGCAGTACGCGGGTGGCATCAGCCCGTACGGGTGCTACAACATGTCGGGCAACGTGTGGGAGTGGTGCTCGAATAACTATGACCCGTTCATCGCTGAGTTGCGGCATGACTGGCCTTGGGTTGGCCCACAGCCGTATGAGCCTCACAAGCGGCCGGGCGGGGCGATGGACGTCGACAGTGGCGTGGAGTTCAACCCGGTCGGGCCGCTGCAAGGCGATGAGCGCGTGCTGCGGGGCGGCTCGTATACCGATCCGATCACGCTGTGCAAGGTGACGAGCCGGCGAGGCGCCCGGCCGGACGTGCACCAGATGAACTTCGGCTTCCGATGCGTGCTGCCCATCCCGCCGATCACGGAGGCTCCTGCCGAGCCGGCGCCGAGCGAAAGGACGACGATCGAGCAGCGCGAGGAGGTTCACGAGTCGGCCCCGAAAGAGGTCGTCGAGTGAACGCGTCGCTCTGTTGACGAGTCATCGTGGCGGCTGCCCCTCCGGTGGGGTAGCCGCTTTTTTTATGTGCCGGCCGGACTATGATCGCGGCGCGTCGGCGAAACTCCGTGCGTGTCCGTGCCGGCGGTCGGCGAACGGCCGCGCGGGAACCTCCATCGAGGCGAAGACATGGCCACAACCGCAATCAGGCGTGCTCTGATCAGCGTGTACGACAAAACGGGTGCCGTCGAGTTCGCTCGTGCTTTGCACGACGACTTCGGCGTCGAGATCATTTCGACCGGAGGCACCGCTCGGGCGCTGCAACAGGCCGGCATTCCGGTGACGCTCGTCGAGCAGATCACCGGCTGCGGCGAAATGCTCGACGGGCGGGTGAAGACGCTGCACCCCAACATCCACGCGGCCATCCTTGCCGATCGGGACAACCCCGGCCACGTGCGGCAGTTGTCCCGCGCCGGGATCGAGCCGATCGACATGGTTGTGGTCAACCTGTACCCGTTCGAACGGACCATCGCCGACCCGGCATGCACTCTGGAGCAGGCGGTGGAGATGATCGACATCGGCGGTCCGTGCCTGCTGCGGGCCGCGGCGAAGAACCACAAGTCAGTTGTTGTCGTATGCCGGACCGAGCAGTACGACACGATCCTTCAGTCCATGCGGCAGGGCGTGCCATCCGATCAGCGAATGCGGATCGACTTGGCCGCCGAGGCGTTTGCCGCCACGAACGACTACGACGACGCGATCAGTGATTACTTCATCGACGTGCTCTACCCGGATCGGCGGGAGCAGAAGGACCGCAACGCGCCAGAGCTCGGCGAGATTCTACCGGCCATGGCGGATTGGGACGCCACGCTCGAAGCCAAGCTTCGGTACGGTGAGAACCCGCATCAGGATGCGGGTGTGTACGAGCCCATCTTTGGGGAATGGGAAGGGGGAATCGATGCGGCGAACCTGGTCTTATCGAAGGTTCTGCAAGGGGAAATGTCGTTCAACAATTACGTCGATGCCAACGCCGCGTTCGAACTCTGCCGCGAGATCGCAATCGGACAATCGGGGGCGGCGGTCGCGGTCTTCGTGAAGCACACGAACCCCTGCGGCGTCGGCGTTGCCGCAGACGCGGTTGAGGCGTACCGGCTGGCGTACCTGGGCGACGCGGGCGCTGCGTTCGGCGGTGTGCTGGCGATCAGCGAGCGCGTGGACGCGCGTATCGCCGAAGCCGTCATGGCGTCCTTCGACCGGTGGGGTCAGGCCGCCGGCGCGAGCGGCTTCTTCGCCGAAGTGTGGGTCGCGCCGTCGTTCGATCGCGAAGCGATCGAGTTGATGCATAAGGCGAAGGCATGGGGGCAACGAGTGCGGCTTTTGCCCGTTGCGGACATGTTGAATCCGCCGAACGTAGACGAGCTCGATTTCAAGAAGATCGCCGGCGGCATGCTCGTTCAGACACGCGACCTGCCGGGGCTCAACGAGGATGAATGGCAGGTCGTGACGAAGCGCGAGCCGTCGGAGAGCGAGTGGAAGGACCTGCGCCTTGCCTGGCTGGTCTGCAAGCATACGAAGAGCAACGCGATAAGCATCTGTCGCGACGGCCAACTTCTCGGCAGCGGCGCGGGGCAGATGAGCCGCGTAGTGAGCTGCCGGATCGCCTCCTGGCTCGCGAAAGAGAACGGCCACGCGCAGTCGCTCACCGGTTCTGTGGCGGCGTCGGACGCGTTCTTTCCGTTCCGCGACGGTCCGGATATCCTCGCTGACGCCGGCGTCACCGCCATCATTCAACCCGGCGGATCGAAACGCGACAGCGAGATCGTCGAGGCGTGCACCAAACGGGACATCGCCATGGTCTTCACCGGCACGCGTCATTTCCGGCATTGACAGCGTCAGGGGCGGCCGAGCACGTGGCGCAGGGCCGGTTCGAGGTCGGGCAAGTCGAACTCAAAGCCGGTGTTGATCAAGCGGGTAGGCAGCGCTCGATCGCTCGCCAGCAAGGCTTCGTCGGCCATCTCGCCAAACGCCGCCCGCAGCGCCATCCTCGGCACGCGCACGATGGTCGGTCGCTTGAGCACGCGGCCTAGCGCCTTCGTGAACTCGCGGTTCGTCACCGGGTTCGGCGAGACGGTGTTGACCGGCCCGGACAGTTCCTCAATTTGCAGAACGTGCAGAATAGCCGAGACGGCGTCGTCGATGGCGATCCAGCTCATGTATTGATCGCCGCCGCCGATCACCCCGCCGCCCCCCATCTTGAAGGCCGGCAGCATCTTCGCCAGGGCTCCCCCGTTCGCCGCGAGCACGACGCCGAATCGCGTGTGCACGACTCGGATGTCGCCCTCGCGCGCGGGCTCGGCGGCCGCCTCCCATGCCTGGCAGACCTCCGCAAGGAAACCTGAGCCGGCAGCGCTGTTCTCGTCAAGCTGCTCGTCGCCGCGGTTACCGTAAAAGCCGATGGCGGACGCGCAGCACAGCACTTTCGGCGGGCGCGCGAGGCCGCTCAGTGCTTCGCTGAGCAGTTGCGTGCCCTTCACACGGCTGTCGCGAATGCGCATCTTCTTCTTTTCGGTCCAGCGCCCGTCGGTGAGTGGCTCGCCGGCAAGGTGTACGACGGCGTCGTGCCCTTCGAGTCCCCGGCGATCGATCGTACCGGCGCGAATGTCCCACGTGACCGCGCCATCGTTGGCGTGGGACGCAGTGCGCACAAGTCGTGTCACACTGTGTCCCTCGCGCTTCAGTCGATCGACGACTGCGGATCCGATCAGGCCGGTCGATCCGCTGACAAGGACTTTCACGATTGCGGCTCCTTTGCTGAGCGCGGCACTTCACCGCGCCCCGCTGTCCACGAGTCAACTGTGCGAGGCAGTATTGACGTCGCGACGGGGGATGGCAAACCGGCCCGCGAAAGCTCGACAAAACACCGAACGGCACGTAGGATTTTCCAGAGAATTCTGCGGGTTGAGCGATCTGGCAATGTGACGCAACCCGCTCAACGCGGCAGTGGATAAAGTCATGAACGGCAAGCTGGCATTTCTCGCGGCCTTTGCCCCCTTGGTCGGCATCTACCTGTACTCGCGATTCTGCTGAGGGGAGACCCTCCTTGGCACGCTCGGTACGGGCTTGATCATTATCGGTGGATGGGTCGCGGTCGAAGGGACGGTTCAGAGTTTGCGCATGGGCCGCGATCGCTGGTTCGGCGTGGCGGCGCTCGTCCTGCTGGCGATCGAAGTTGTCCTCTTTATCGGGCTGACAATCCTTCCGACGCCTTTCGCCGCAGTCCGATAGGGCAAGTGTTGGCGAATTTCAGCTGGCGTCCCTCGTTTCCAGGGAACGCATCTTAATTCCATCATCAGACTGGCCAGCGACCGAATTTGTATCGTAGGGTTGTCCTACGAGGGATTGGATCAGCCGGGCGCGCCCCGGTTCGCGTGGGACCGGAACGCCAGGCTGAGGCGTGTGGCAGCAGTCCACTGGCTGCGCGCCGTCGGTCGGCTCTTTTCGGTCGACCATCGTTCTTTGAACAATCGTGAGGAAAAGAGGGGATAGGAGTGCTTCTATGAGTGACATTGGCATCGGCAAGAAACTGGTATCCGCGTTTAGTGCCGGTTCGTTCGCGAGCCTCGGGCCGTCGGGGCTGACCAAGCGCGAGTGGATCGCCACCATGTGCCTCCAGGGGATTCTGGCGAACAAGACGGTGGGGAAGGCGTCGGCATTGTCGACGGTCCAGAGCGCGGTGATGTACGCCGATCAGTTGCTTGACTGCCTGGCCAAGGAGATGCCTGCCGACGAGAGCGTGTTGCAGGCCAACACGTTACCGATGGCCGTGCAGAGGGTGGCGGCGCATGCGAGCTGACTGCGCCGGCGCCGGCGCAGTACTGCTCATCGCCGCCCGCCACGCCAGGGGGGGCACACGGCTTCGGCATGGTCCGGCGGCGAGAAAGGCGACCGTGGCGAGCCTGGCGAGCGCGCCATCGCGGCAGCGGCCGTGGCCGAGCGCGAGGCGCGTTCGCGTCACGTGATCTTTGCGATCAACACGGTGCGGTCGTCATCTGCGGGGTGGCCGTCGGTGAACGTGTTGACGGCGTCGAGTACCGACTTGATAAGTCCGGTGGCGAAGAGGGAGCAGTCTTCGAGCGTCAGATCGAGTCGCTGGAGGCCGAACATCTCGCCGCGCGGATTTGTCGCCTCGGTGATTCCATCGGTATAGAACACGATCTGATCGCCGGGATGCAGCGTCAGCGAAGCCTGCTCGAACGCTGCGTCCGGCATGATTCCCAGCGGCAGCGATCGGGCCTTGTCCAGCGAAAAGATCGAGCCATCCTGGCAGCGTTTCAGCCTTGGCGGGTTGTGTCCTGCGCACGCGTAAACCATTTCGCACTTGGCCGGATCGTACACGCCGTGGAAGGCGGTCACGAACGTGCCGCTGCCTTCCGTATAGTGCTCGGTGAGCCGCAGGTTGAGGTAGCCCAGGAACTCTGCCGGCCGGTCGGGATCGCCCGGATACGAGTGAGCGATGCTGTGCGTAATGGCCATCAGCACCGCCGCGGGAGTGCCGTGGCCGGCCACGTCGGCGATAAGAATGCCCCACCGTCCGTTCGGCAGGGCGAAGAAGTCGTAGTAGTCGCCGCCAGCGCGGCGTGACGTTTCGTAGTGTGCCGCAAGCTGCATGGTCGGAATCTGCGGCAGGGTGGCCGGAAGGAGCGAGCGCTGGATCCGGGCGATCATGCGCAGTTCGTGATCCACCTCGCGATAGGCTTCCCGGAGCTGTGACGACAGGGCGAGGTTGTGCGTCGCCCGGCCGAACAGGTTGCTCGTCAGCACCATGTCCGGCAGGTCTTCGGGGTCGAAACCGGCCGGCTGGCTGCGCGTCAGCACGACCATGTTAAGCGCCGTGCCGCCGTCGAAGTGCGGAATCGCCACGAGCGATCGTTGCCCGGCGAGGTATTCGGCCGCGGGGTCGTCTGCCGATACTTGGAGCTCTTCGATGATGCGCGGCTCGTCGCCATAGATCAGGTCGGCGAACAGGCCTCCTTCCAGCAACGGGAGGCGAGACTTTTCCTTCCAGGGATTGGGTTCCTCGTCCCACGTCGTGCTTCTCGTCACGCGGTATCGCGGCCACGCGAGGTCGCGGCGACTCAGCGAAATGATGCGCTCCGTCGGCAGCAAAGCACGCATGCGCCGGCGGTAGTCCTGCACCATCGTCTGCGGATCAGTGTGCGTGCTCATCGCCCGCACGGTTTCGACGACGTGAGCGAGCCTCGCCTGCCAGCCGAGGGTTGGCTCCGTGGTGGTCATTTGCCGTCCGTCCATATCCCCGGATGGTAGGCGGTCGGGGACGCGGCGGCGAGGTCGGCCACTAAGCTCTTATTTCAGCGCGTCTTCGATGACTTCGATGCGGCGGCGAAGCTCGTCCAGCTCGGCTCGATGGGCGACCAGCTCCTCGCGCAGCTCGGCCAGGTCGTTCGAGGGCGGTGCCGGATGCGCGGCGGGCGCCGCCGCTGTCGTTGTCGCCGGCTCCTCTTCCTTCGGGTACAGCGTGTGGCAATAGCGGTCTGCCGACTGGCCGGTGCCGCGCGGCAGCACACGCACGAACGGCGGCGCGGCTTGGCCAAGTTGATCGAGTACGGCCCCGACCGCGGCCGCATCGGCGAACGGGGCCAGCCGCGCACAGCGGCCACGCAATTCGCCCACTGTCTGGGGGCCGCGCAGCAGCAGCTCCGCCATGACCGCCTGCTGCGGTCTGTCCCACTCGAGCTGCTCGTGTGCCTGGTGGCGATACTTCTTGCTTCGAGCGCCCGGGCCGGGGAGCACGACCGTTACGAGACTGTGCTCGCGAAGGCTCTCGAGCGCATTCCAGACAACGTCCTCGTCGAGCGTCATCACCGGATCGCGGTTCTGCTTCTGATTGCAACCGGCCACGATGGCGTTCAACGTCATCGGGTAGTATTCCGGATGGGCCATGGATTTTTCCATGAGCACGCCGAGCACCCGGCGTTCGTTTGCAGTGAGGTATCCTGCCATGAATCACTCCCGCATGGGAAAAGACCAGGGTATCAGCCCGCACGTGGGTAGAGCGTATCACCGTCGCGTCCGAACCGTCAACGACGACGGCCACGTGCGCCAGGGCCGCCGGCGCGAGCGGCTGCTTCCGCTTCGCGCGTTGACGACGAGAGAAGCGACGCTGAAGATTGAACACCATGCTTGAGCTCATCGAGCCACAGTCCACCGACCAGATCGCGTTGGCGCGATCGCTGTTCGTGGAATATGCCGACTCGCTCGGATTCGACCTTTGCTTTCAGGATTTCGAGGCCGAGCTGAAGAGGTTGCCGGGCGACTACGCCCGGCCCGACGGGCGGATGTACGTCGCGTTGTTCGATGGCCGGCCGGTGGGGTGCATCGCGCTGCGTCGCTTCGACACGGATTCGTGCGAGATGAAGCGGATGTACGTTCGTCCCGATTTTCGCAGATGCGGCATTGGTCGGACGCTGGCGGAAACAGTAATCCGGGATGCCCGCGCGATCGGCTATCGGCGGATGCTGCTCGACACTGCCCCCCACATGAACGAGGCGATTTCGTTGTACCGCCGTCTCGGCTTTTGCGAGACGCAGCCGTATCGGTTCAATCCGCTCGAGGGTGCGTTGTTCTTTGCGCTGGATCTATAGCGGGAATTACACGTTGGGCGCGCCGTCCCGTGCCGCCATCGCCGGCGGCGCCGCCGAAGGCGTGCGAAGCGACATCAGCCGCAGGCTCTGGAACGCGATGGCCGTGCTCTCCAGCTGCGCCTGGAACCATCCCACGCGACTCTGATCGAAGACGCGCGGCTGGTTCGCGAGGTGGAATTCGACGTAGCGCAGGCCGTTGCGGACGAGCGCGTGCGTGAGCCGTTGGTCGCCGGCGTGCTGGGCGTCGGCGCGGGCGAAGAAGATCACCGCGTTGAAATCGTGAACGTGCTGGTGAAGCCCGCCGACCACGCTCAACCGCGTTCCCACCAGCAGGCGCTGCCAGATACGCGACCGCATGTAGCGCAGGAGCAGTCCCGTCGCCGCAGGATCGAGCTGCGGAGCGACCGGATGCTGCATCACGTCCGCTACGCTGATGTTCCGGCCGAGCACGCGCGAGGCGTACGCGCCCGAGAACCGCGCCAGCGACATGAGCTTCGGCAACATGGTCAGTCGTTTCCAAAGGCCGGCGTAGGAGGTGGCGTCGATCGGCGCCGTGTCGCGAAACAGCGTGGCGGCGAACAGCAGACGCACCGGGCTGGGGGCGGCCACTGGCCGATCAAAGGCGCTGATTTCCGGAATGTCCGGCGTCGAAGGCAGTTGGGCGTCGCTGCAGAGCAGTTCGATCAGCGTCGCATCCTCCTCGACGCGCACGTTCTCCTTGTAACGCTGGAGGGCGGTTGCCAGAGCGAGGGCCTCGCCGAAACACCGCCAGATGTCCGCGTCCGCCCGGTCGGCGAAGATGGACAGCAGCCGGTCGTAGACCGCATCGGCCTCGGCCGCCGACAGGGTGCGCGTCGTATCGAGCCGCGTGCGTGCCGCGGGATCCGGCGGCTTTTTCGACAACCGGATAACGGCGGCCACGTCATCGGCTTGCTCGGTCAGTGGCCGACCGGCCCTGTCCTGCACGGCGGGGCAGCCGAAGTCGACGGAGATCCGATCGTCAGCGGCGGTCCGGGCGACCATGTAGGGAAATCCAAGACAGGCGCGCGGCTTCGCCTGCGCTCCGAGTTCCTTGTGAATGATGCACAGTCCGTCGCGATCGAGGAAGAGACATCGCGTGCCCTCGCCTTTGGCGAGAACGTAGTGACCGTCGGGCGCGTCGCGCGGCCTGTGGTAGTAGGTCTTGTGCACCAGTTGGGGATACGCGCTGAAGTCGTGTTGTTCGAGCGCGTGTGCCTTGTCAGCATCGATAAGCGTTCGCCAGGGCTGATCGCAACAAGCGGTGCAGCTTCCGCATGAAAAGCGGGCAGTCGGGTCAAGGACCTGAAGTCGCATCAGAGAATACCTCCCGGAAGGCGCAGAATGCCCCCCGCAGAGTTTGTCGGCAGTGGAGCAGGGAATCATTACGTTACGATCGAGAGCAATAACGAGAGGGCCGATAATACCGCCGCGCGCGGGAGTATCGGATTAGGACCAGAATCAGGAAGGGAACGCGCAAGGTTCGTCTCGACCTATATCATCATCCGAATCCTGACCCTAATCGTACTAACGGGCACGCCAACCGGCCTGCGCAGCGGCATCCGCCCACGAATAACTACGGCGCCACCAAATTCTGATTTCTCAAATCAGTCGTGGCGCGGCCGGTCGAGAATTCGGTAACCTTGGTGCCGGGAGGGAGGAGATACAGATAGACGAGCTTGTAATCGTCGCGGAGGTTTTGATTCTTGATCTTGTCGAAAGGTCTGATCGCGCGAGCGCCGGATTCGGCATACTCGGGATAATATTGGAGCTCGAAATACATTTCGCCGCCGACCTTGGCGGCCGCGTACTTGCCGACGGGGGTGTACTGCCGGCCGTGCTCGTCGGTGACGGTGTAGTTCTCGATCGTATGCACGCTGTAACTGAGGGCCCGGCCCAGCGTGCTGCCCGCCTGGAGGTTCTCGACATTGAGCTGCAGAAGTGCCCGGCCCTGCGGAACCTTGAGCGCCGACACGGGCTGCTGCGAGCCACCCTCCTGATCGGCAACGAGTGCCAGAACGTGACCCTGGACGAGCTCGTCGCCCTGCATATCGGCATCGCCCGAATAGTTGGTGAGCTTCAACGGCAGGTCGCCACCAAAGTGCGAAGAGACGAACTTTACGCCGGCAACGCGCCCACCCGGCGTGACGACCGGAGGCGGCGTCGGCTGCGGCGCGGCCGTGGTCTGCTCCGGAGGCGATACGACGGCGCTCTTGAATTGTTGCTTGCGGATCGGGATGCGCGGCCCCTGTTTGTAAGCGACGAAGCGAGGGTCGAAGTTCTGAGGCACCTGAAAGGCCACATCGATCTGCCCGTTCGGCGCCGCGGTGAGCACCATCTCCTCCACGTTGGTCGTCGTGGAGCTGCGGCCCTCGGTCTTGATGGATCGCACGAACTTGGTGGGCACGTCCTTGTCGGCCACGGCGATCGCGTGATACATCGCCGGGAGACGCGTGTCGTCCGTTACGAGATCCCCGACCAGGCGGACCTGCCGGAGCGTGAACAGGTGCTTCCCGTCCTTGTTCGCCGCTTCGGATCTCAACTGGAGCGCGACGCGGGGCAGCGTCATGTTCGCGGCCCCCGAAAACTCACTCAGCGGGACCAGCGTGGCGGGCCCCTGCGACTTGATCTCTCTCTCGTAGATGAAGTTCACGTGCCCCGCGTCCACGAAGGACACCGAATCCGGCGGGACGACGCGGGAGATGCCCGCGGGTGCGGATTGTACCCAGCCGATCTCCGTGATCAGGTCGGGATGAATACTCGCAAATCGGACCGTGCCGCTGAACGGGCCGCCGGAGAGCGCTGAGGCAAAGCCGGCCGCCGCTCGATCGGGCTTGAACAGAAGCTCCGATTGCTCGTCCGGCTTCTCGGGATTGAAACGCTGGAAACCAAGAACGCTCGGCCCCCACGGCGACATCTCGATGGCGATGGCCAGGACGCCGGCGATCATGAATGTGCTGATCAGTCCCGCGGCCGCCGCGGCCCCCTTGTCCAATAACTGGGGCAGCAAGTGCGCACGCGGCACCCAGATATCCATGAGTATGCGAAGGATGATCAACGGAACGATGAACATGCCCATCAGCGCCCAGGCGTACGCGTAATCGGGCAAGAGACCGATGAACACCTTCTGCGCGACGTACTCATACGTGCCGAACGCCACGGCGAGGCACACGATTGTCAGGACGCACGTGATGAAAGCCGTGGTGAAGCCCTGGATGGTCAGGTAGTAGGTACCCGCCAGGACGATGATGACCAGCAGTGCGAGCGAAAACCACATAATCTCGTCTCCGTCCGCTTGCGCGGTCGGCTGCTACTCCTACTTCGCCTCGATGCGCAGGCCGCGCATGACTTCCGCCATGCTGGTGACGCCGGCGATGACTTTCCGGACGCCCTCCTCCTGCAGGTATCTCATCTTCTCCGCCCGGGCCTGATCCTTGATCTGCCGGATGGACGCGCCGGAGGCAATCAGCGCGCGCACTCTGTCGCTGACAATGAACATCTCGAACACACCCGTGCGGCCGACGTGCCGGCTGTTCTGGCAGGTCTGGCAGACGATCTCCCGCCCGCGCTTGTCGAGTATGGGGGCGGACGGCGGGCGGTAGAAGTGCTCGATCTCGTCGGCCGGCAGGTTGGCCTTGCGCAGGATCTGGGCATCGGGCTGGTAGGCCTCACGGCACGCCGGGCAGAGGATGCGCAGCAGTCGCTGGGCGACGACGGCGACCAGCGATCCGGCCACGAGCTTCGGATCCTCGACCAGGGCGAGCAGCCGGGACAGGGCGTCAAACGAGTTCGTCGCCTTGATCGCCAGGTAGATTTTCTTCTCGGTTGCCGCGCGGCAGGCGAGCGAAGCGGTCTCGCGATCCTCGCATTGACTTACCAGGACCACGTCCGGCTCGCGGCGCAGCACCGTCTGGAGCATGCGACCATAGCTGACCTGTGACTTCGCCTGGTCGTAAACCTGCTGGGTCACGTTGTCGAGCTTCATGAGCGGCTCGGTCTCGAGGGCGTAGAGGTTCTGCAGGTAGGCGTCGTGGGCGCGAAGCGCGGCGTACTGCGTGGTGGTGAGGCCGGCCTCTCGCGGCCCGGCGAAAAGAACCAGACCCGCGTCGAGTTCGACCACCTTTTTGAAGCGGTCCAGCTGCTTGTTGGTGAACCCGAGGTCGGCGAGTTTGAGGAGGCCGGCCGAACGGTTCAGCCTGAGCCGCAATCGCTCGCCCTTCATCGAGCCGGAGGCCTGCACCTCGAGCGGTTCGGGCTTTTCCTCGCTGCCGAGCAGGGCGACGCGGATCGTCCCCGTTTGCGGCCTTCGTCGCTCCTCGATGTTGAGTCCGGCGGCCTGCTTCAGGAAGACCAGGACTTTCTCCGCGGAGTCGGTAGTCAGCGCGTTTTCCTGTTCGGAGACCACGCCGTCGATCTTGTAGATGACGCGCGTCTCGCCGTTGCCAAGCAGGACGTCGACGTCGCTGGCCCGTTTCCAAAGCAGGTCAAAGAGAAAATCCTGCGTCGCGTCGAACTGATCGAGCACGACAACGTCGTGCGGCTTGGCCATCTGTTCGCCCTGCGAGTCCACGATGCGGACGCGCAGTCCCTTGTCTTCACGCGTCTTCTTGCCGCCGCCCACTCCGGCGAGTAATCGCTTGACGTGTCCCGGCGTGAGCACGCGGTTCGCCGGAACCATGCGCCCGTTGCGGTGCACAACGTAGGCGATAAGCGTGCCGGCGGCGAGCACTGCCCAGAACGCCAGGCCCAAAAAGAACGCGGCCCCTGACCAGGGAAACAGCACCAGTACGGCGAGTCCGCCGAGACCGCCTCCCAGGACGACCAGGTTCCACCACTCGCGGCGGGTCTTGACTCGATCGGAATCCCGATCGACCCATTGCGAAGCGAGCGTCCATAGCACGAAAAGCACCAGGACTGCGATCGTCTTGGGGAGGCTGATATACGTGTCGATCCCAGGGATTTGGGCTTGAGCGAGGATCGCGAGCATCTTATCGAGTGATCACCAGGACTGTGTTCTCCGCCAACCTCTGAGTCGGGCAGGTTAACGACTTCTAACCGATGATGCCACTGCCGGCGATATTAATGCCTTTCAGCCGCATCATAAGCTCCTCGGGATTGGGGGCCGCGGCCAGCGCGGTGGTCTGGTCGATGTACTCGTCCTCGACGAGTCGCCGCAGGCTCTCGTTGAAGTCGATCATGCCCTCTCCGTGCGAGGAGCGGACGACGCTGATAATGGAGCTGTCCCGACCTTCGGCGATCAGCTTGCGGACCGTGGTATTGACCAGGCAGATTTCGAGAGCGGGGATGCGCGGCACGTCCTCGCGCACGGTTTTCAGCAGCTTTTGGCAGATAATCGCCTGGAGGTTGAATACCAGGGAGGTTCGAACCAGGCTGCGGGCATTCTCCGGAAACAGCTCGAGCACGCGGGTGATGGTGGCCGCGGTCCCAGAGGCGTGGACCGTGCCGAAGACCAGGTGCCCGGACTCCGCTGCGTGCAGGGCGGCGGCGAACGTATCCTCGTCGCGAAGCTCGCCGATCAGAACGACATCCGGGTCCTGGCGCATCAGGTATTTGATGGCGCGGTGGAAGTCGCGCACGTCCATCCCGATCTCACGCTGGTTGACGAAGGCCTTCTTGTCAATGTAGAGAAACTCGATGGGGTCCTCGAGCGTGACGACGTGGCACGGCCGGGTCTGGTTGATCTGTTCGATCATGGCGGCGATCGTCGTGCTCTTGCCGCTGCCCGTGATGCCCGAGACGAGGACGAGCCCCTGCTGCTTCATGGCGATCTGGCTGAGCGTGTTGGGCAGGTGCAGTTGCTCGTAGTCGAGGATTTCGTTGGGGATGCGGCGGGCCGCCATCGAGGTCATGCCCCGCTGGCGGAAAGCGTTGATGCGAAAGCGGGACCCTCCCTTGGCCAGGTGGGCAAAGTCGATCGATCCCTGGTCCTCGTACTTGGCCCACTGCTCCTCGGTCATGATCTCGCGGAGGAGCTTGTCGATCTTGCGGGCGCTCAGCGGGCCGGTGGCCATGGCCTTTATCGAGCCGCGAACGCGAACGCGCGGTGGGGAGTCCGCCTTGAAATGCAGGTCGGACGCCCCCATTTTCTCCGTGGCCCGGAAGAATTTGTCAATCCGGGCAGCATCGCGCTTCTTGGGCGGGGGAGTCGGGGTCTCCTCCGCGATCTCCGCGCTCAACTCCTCCGTTTCGATCGGACGCAGCTCTTCGATTTCCGACACGGCAGTTCCCTCGATGGCGTGCAAATCAACACCGGCGGGGCCCAAATCGCAGCATTATTGTAGGGCTGTCGAAACGCCGGGCAAGCGAACGGCCGCTGGATTGCGGGGGCGAGGGTCTGCGGGCGGCCCCGGCTCTTCGGTGGCTTGTGGCTCCCCCCGCGGTGCGACTAGCATTCGCGTGGACAGGGCTTCGATTCGGCGCGGGGCGGGCTATCGGGTGCAGTTGGCGGGCGGGGGCCTGAAAACGGGTGGGGGCGGCAGCCATGGAGGAAGAGCCGGGCATGCGGCCACGAGAACCAGCATACGCGTTCACGCTTGCCGAACTGCTCGTCGTTGTCTCCGTGCTCGCGCTCCTCATCGCCATCCTGCTTCCGTCGCTTCGCCGGGCCCGCGATCAGGCCAAAATGGCGGCCTGCGCCGCGAATCTGCGGCAGATCGGCGTTGCCATCCGGCTTTACGGCGACGACAACGCCGGCCACATCCCGCGTGGCCCCGAGCCTGATTCGCCCTTTGATTTTGGCGCGAACGATCTGGCGACCAATCAGCTCTGGATCGGCGACAATGGCATCGCCCCGATGAACAACCACCCCGACGAGTACAACGGGCTCGGCACGCTGCTCGATACCGTCTCCCCCGATCCGAAGGTCCTCTACTGTCCGGCCGACGACCAGTTCAACCTGGATGAGGAGTTGCCGCGGATTCGAACCGCCGACGATGCCTATGGCTCCTATCTCTACCGGCAGCTCGACGATCTCCCGCCGGCGGAGTCGCCGGGTCGGATCGACTACCTGGGCACGAACGTCGTGGATGGCCGGCCGGTGCCGGTCGAGGCACTCGCGATGGATACGAACAGCCTGGGGCCCGAGGAGTTCGGCCTGCGCCACACGAACCACCGCGGACTCTTCGTCAACATCGTGTTCCGCGACACGTCCGTACGCCGCTTCCGCAACCGCGACTACGTACTGGCGATACCGCCGACCGCATTCGCCGACATGGCCAAACTGCCGGCCAGTATCGATCAACTGCTCACGAACGCCGATTTTGGGTATCGGTTCGATCCGACCGATGCCCCGTCGATCGACACCGGCGACTGAACCGGGACGGCTGGCCAAATGTCCCATAATATCGCCGTTGCCTGCGAAAAAAGGGGCATCGGGTGGTACCGTCTGGACCGAAGGTACAGTCCGTGGCACGCGCAGACCATCGAGAAACCAGGCACTATGCAAAGAGCAGTGGCACACGGGCGGGGGCGCCGCCCGCTGAAAACTGATCACTGAAGACTGATCACTGAACACTGCAAACTGAAAACTGCCTTCGGGCTTCCGGCTCGCGTCGCGGTCGAATCGTCATGTAGAATGTAGACGGTGCGGACGCCTCGGGCGGCGTGTGCATACGATCACGCAAAAAGGAGCAAGGTGCAAACCGGACGGGCGGTCCAGGCAAAGGGGCCGGAATCAGGAGACCCAGCCATGAAGCTCGAAAGCTATCTGCGCGAACAGGGAGTCGAGTTCCAACAGGACAGCCACTCGAAGACGTACACGGCCCAAGCCCTGGCCCATGCGGAGCACGTGACCGGGTACATGGTGGCCAAGCCCGTGATCGTGAAGACCTCCTCCGGCTTCACGATGTGCGTCGTGCCGGCGCCGAAGCAACTCGATCTCGAGCGCGTCGCCGAGGTGCTCAACGCGAGCAACATCCGGCTGGCGACGGAGCAGGAGATGGCCGACCTGTTTCCCGACTGCGAAGTCGGGGCTGAACCTCCGGTGGGCAAGCTGTACGGCCTGCAGACGCTCATGGACGCACAGCTCGAAGAGGACGAGTACCTCTTTATGCAGGCCGGCAGTCACACGCAGGCGATCAAAGTGAAGCGCGAGGACTGGCAGCGACTCTGTAATCCGCAGGTGGCGAACATCACGCTGGCGTGAGCCTGCCGCCGACCGCTGCACTGACCCGGCGAGCCAGGCCTTACGAGCGCCCGTAAACGGGCACAAGCGCTCCGCGCGTGCACGTGTTGGCGCCGGAAGCTAAGAAGGCGACGGTCGCCGCGACGTCGGCAACCCTCGCCCACGCGGAATGGTCGGCGTCCGGCATGGCCTTTCGGTTCGCTGGCGTATCCATGATCGACGGGACCACGGCATTGACGAGTATCCCGGAGCGGACAGCTTCCTGCGCCGCTGCCTGCGTGATCGCGGCGACGGCCGCCTTGGCCGCGGTGTAGGCCACCATGCCCGCGCCCGTGCGGGGCTCGAGCGCGACACGGGCGGCAACGTTGACGATCCGGCCCTCCTTCGCCTCGCGCATTCGCTTGACGGCTTCGCGGCAGCAGAGAAAGCAGGTCGTCGCGTTCATATCGAGTTGTGCGCGGAAGTGATCGAGCGAAGCTTCATGCAGCGGACTCATGGCAAACCCGCCCGCCACGTGGATCGAGGCCCAGAGCGGCTTTTCGCGAACGGCCTCGGCGAAGAAGCACTCTGCCTGACGTTCGTCCGCGAGGTCCACGACCGCTATCATCCGAACGCGCTCGTGATTCGAGAAGGCAAGGCCGGAAAGCTTGCCGCTGTCGGTGCAGGGGATCGTGCAAAAAGCTCCCGCGGCGAGCAGCCTTTCAACGACGGCGGCGCCGAGCGCTCCGATGCCGCCTGTGACGATGACTTGCCGGCCCGCAAAGTCGTTGCTCATTCCGATTCCTCGATCTGGGCATCGGGCGAGGTGGTTTGGGCGCAAGTGTCGCCGGCAAACATGAACACCTGATTCTTCCCGGCCCGCTTCGCCCGCAGCAATGCTTCGTCCGCGCGGGCGATCAGGTCTTCCGCCACGGCGCCGTCCCACGGATAGCTGGCCAGCCCGCCGCTGATGGTCAACGCACCCTTCGGTTCGTTGGTCAGCGACTCGCACTGGCAGTTTCGCAGCGCCTCCTTGAACCGAGCAAGCACCGCGAGGGCGTCAGACGGATGCTGGCTGCCGGCGACGCGCGGCTGGTCGGCGTCCCAGAAGATGACGCAGAATTCATCGCCGCCGTAGCGCGTGACGAGGTCGTGTTCGCGGCAGTGGTTCTGGAAGAGCTGGCCGATCCGTTGGATGACTTCATCGCCTGCGTCGTGGCCGTAGTCGTCGTTGTAGGATTTGAAGTTGTCGATGTCGAACAGCAGGACGGTCACACGGAAGCGCTCTTCGCGGGCGCGCTCGAGCAGATCGCGGATGAACCGCAGCGCGTACCGGCGATTGTGCAGGCCGCTGACTTCGTCGGTAAAGGCCTCGCGCCGCCACTGGCGCTGCGCGTCGGCCGCGGCAAGCAGGTGTGCGGCAAGCGTCGCGTAGTGGCTGAGCTTCTCGAGGTCAGCCGACTGATAGGGCAGCGATCGCCCGCCGATCATGATCTGCCCGATCGTGCGCCCTTCTCGGCGAATCGGTTCCATGAGGACCGGCTCGAGTACGGTTCCGCCACTACTGACAGCCGTGCCCTCGATCACCAGCGTCGCCGACTCGCTGCCGAGCGCGCAGCGGATGAGATCGGCGAGCTTCGAGACAAGCTCGAAGTCGTCGCCGCCGAGGGATTCCAGAAGACCGGCAAGCAGTTTGATCTCATCCATCGAGGCCGCCGGCGAATACTCTTCCAGCGGCCGGAATTGACGCACGCCAAGCGCTTCGTCGAGCTCGCCCGAGTCCGGGGGAAGGAGGACGTATTCGTCGGCGCCACCGGCGAGAACGCGGCGGACAGCGGGTTCCGCCTCCGGCTCACAGCAGAGGATCACGCGCGTCTGGTCGCCGGCCGCCTCGCGGAGTCCCGCCACCGCCTCCGCCAGTCGCGGCTGATCCGCATCGACGCAGGCGATCACCGCGCGGACCCGACCGCGCGTAAGGTCGTCGACGCCCTCGACCAGGTTGGACGCCTGACCGATCGTCCAGTCGGGGTAGCGCTGGCGCAGAAGATCAAGCAGGTCCGCCCGATCACCGATCAGCAGCAGGCGGTCGCGTCTCAGAATATCTGTTTCGCGCTGGATTATCATTGCTCATTCTTCAGTGGCGCCGTCGTCCGGCCCTTCCGGTGGCGTCTCCTGAGACTCGCCGCCGAGCAGGGCGTCGAGTTCCTCAGGTGTCAGTAAAGGCACGTCCACCTCGTTGCGAGGCGCCGGCGGCGGTGCCGGCCCGCGTGGAGCGATGCGCTGCGGGGCGTCGCGATATCGAAGCCAGGGCACACGCGCCGAGGAACTCGTTTTCGACCCATCCTCCCCCTGCTTATCGCCCTCGTTCGCGACATCACCCGCCGGTTGCTCATCCTCATCTGCCGGTTCCGGCTGCGGGACCGCATCGCCCTCTTCCAGCAAGGCCGCGGCTTCGTCCCTTTTCGTTCCGACGGATGCCATCCCGTCGTGGCGACGCAAGGCTTCCGATAGAAGTCTCGCCCTACGTTCAGCATCCAATTGATTACCGGCTGAGGCAAATACTTCATCCATTTTCTCGCGATTATCGCCGCTAAGAGGGCGTCGCGGATGTTGAATACCATCCCGGGCTTGCTGGTCGATGGCGGCGAGCGCCACGTCGATCGCGTCCGGCGTCAGCTCGGCTGTCGCACCAAGCCCGATAGCCTGTTCGATCTTGCCCTGAACCGGGCGGGACGCAAGGACGAGAATCGGGGTGTCCGCCTGACGCCGCCGCAGGACCCTGAAGAACTGCATCTCCTGCGTTGTCAGCCAGTCCACGGCGACAATGACCATCCGCGGCGGGTTGCGAACGGCACGCACGAGCCCCCGGTAAACGTCCGTACACGAGCAGACGGCAGCGCGGTGCGTCTCGAGGGCTTCGGCCACGTTGGTCGGCAGGCGGTCGTCCGCCGAAGCGATAATGAGAACTTCCGCTGAGGAGCCGGATGGTTGCACGGCGCGCCCCTCCTGGCCTGCGATGCGATGCCCTTTCCGCCAAGTGCCAGTGTAGGAATACGGGCCGCCAGGGTCAATGAGTTCACGTCGCAACCGCGCCATGTGTCCGCAGCGTGCGATAACGCGATCCGCGCGTCGGACCATGGTGTGACGAACCCGCGCGCACGGGCTCGTACGAGATCCGCCCGGACACTGAATCAGTTGTGGCTAACGGCTGCCGAAGCGTGACCGGCAGCCGCGGCTGAGTGCTTGGCGGCGATCTGGGGAGGGGGGGCGACAGGGCGCTCGCGGGGGCGTCTGAGCTGCCTGGCGATTTCATAATGCACGAAGCGGTAGTTAGCGCAGTCGCCATGGGCGCCGGCCCACCCGAGCCGCACCCAGCTTGGATCCCAGCCGATGTTGACGACGCGGTTTTCGAGGCCGTGCGGTGGTGTCAATCCGACAAGTCCGATGGAAGCGACGCCGCGCTTGCCGTCGATCGTTCCCACGAGCTTTACGGATTCGAGCACCTTATCGTGCGGGGAGTGGTAGACGTAGATCTTGCCAGTCATGTGCTTGAGGGCCGCCGTCATGTCGTAATCGTGCGACAGTGACGATCCGAGCAGCACGAGGTTGTCGACCTTGGTGCCGTCGTCGAGCGCTTCGATCGCCCATGTGGCGACGCCGGTACCCGCGGACAAGGAGATGATGTCAATACTGTTCTTTGGATAACGGCGGTGATAATCCTTGATGCGATCGGCGAGACCGGCGGCGCGAAGCTTGGCGCCGGGAATGTTCAATTGATCGATCAACGGGTTGAAGGACAACGTCCAGACGTAGATCTCGACGTCGCCCTTGTAGCCGGCTTCCTTGAGGCCCTTGGGAACGCCGACCGCGCCGAAGCCGAGATTGCCGGCTCCGTCGAGGTAGTAAATCTTGCCGAACCTCTCTGCGGCTCCGCCGTAATGGCAGCCGCCGGCGAGTGGGATCGCCAGGAGAATGACAAGTAGGACCGGCCTTCTGGTCATGCCACCAAGTCCTGCAAGAGCCGTCGAAAGAGAGGGAAGATCGACTCTTCGATCAGCGTCGTAGTGTAGGCGCGAACGACAGAGGGTCAAGTGACGATGAGCGGCGCGCCGTTTTGACCGCTGCCCTCCGTGCTTCTACCATCACGACCGATTACCGGAATCGGTCTTTTCCCAGTGTCAGACCCTCAAAACATCGGTCGGTTAGACCGGCGTATTAAGGAGCGGCCGGCATGATCCGGGTGAAAATCTGCGGCGTCACGACTCCAGATGATGCGGTCGCTGCTGCGGCGGCCGGCGCCGATGCGATCGGCCTGAATTTCGTGTCAGGTCTGCGTCGGATCGAACCGGCGCCGGCGGAGACGATCCTCGCAGCGCTGCCGCCGATGTGCACGCCCGTCGCGCTGGTGGACGTCGACGGCGCCGGCATTCTGCCTCATTATGCGGACGTGCTGCATCGTTATCGCGTGTCGCATCTCCAGTTGTACGGAAATGTCACGTCCGAGACACTGGCACGGCTCGTGGTCGGCGGATTTAAGCCAATCCTGGTTCACCACGTCCGCGCCGGCGACTTTCCAGAGCGACTTTGTGACGAGCTTCGGCAGTTAGCGGGTCATCCACCGGCGGCCCTGCTGCTCGACGCATATCGTCCGGGTCAGCTCGGCGGGACCGGCGTGGCCGCGGACTGGAATTCCATCGCCGCGGTGGTCGCGAGCGGGCAGGCGGCCGGCTGGCCGCCGCTCATTCTGGCTGGCGGCCTGACGCCCGAGAACATTGAAGAGGCAGTCCGCACGGTACGGCCATGGGGCGTGGACGTGTCATCCGGCGTGGAGTCCGCCCCTGGGCGAAAGGACCCTCAGCGCATGAACGCTTTCATCGAGGCCGCGAGGCACGCGGCCGGTCAGGAATGAGGGCCTGACGGAACGCACGGTCGGCGGCGAGGTCAGGCGCGGAACTGCGCTGAGGCCGTTGCTGTTTTGGGCGGATCGGCGAGGTTCGCGGCGGCGAAGGCCTTCGCACGGCTCATGCATCCCCGGCAGACGCCACAGGGAACATCGTCACGACGGTCGCACGACCACGTCAGATCGAACGGCGTGTTGAAGCGCATACCCAATCGAATGATCTCGTCGCGCGGCAGGTCGATCAGCGGCGTCTCGACGGCGACGCGCATCCGGCCCGGATGCAACTGCTCGAACGTCAGGCTCGCCAGGTAGAAGAACTCGCGACGATGGTCGGCCGCCCCCGAGCCGGGCCCGGACTCCGATTCGAGCTCATCGGCCAGTTCGCTGGAACCCGCGTGCAGCGCCGTCGCGCCGATCCGGCGTGCGAACTGGTAGCCCACGGACAGCATGGCGGTCGCCAGACCGGGGATGGATGAGGGTTCTCCGTCGCCGCTGAGGAGCGAGTCGGCCGAGGCGGGGTTCGCGGCGCCGGGTCGCTGGATGGCTTGCACCTGCGCGACATGCGGCAGATCGACGACCGTGACGTTCGACCGCAGATGATCAGCGAGGTCGTGCACCGCTCGGCGCCGTGCCGCGGCGGACCCCTGGCCGTAGTCGAAGAAGAGCAGGTGCACGTCGGCGTCGGCCTTCGCCCGCGCGGCGGCCACGGTACTGTTAATCCCTCCGCTTCCCAGAACGACGATTCGCTCCATCACCGTTGACTCCTGCCGAACCGGCCTCCCACGATGGATTATCGGCAGACGGCGCTTGGCAACCATGGCAAATCAGGGGCAACATGCGGGTTGCGACGCCTTCGCAAGCGGCTTATCGTGATGCCCCATTGGCGCTCGGCTGGAACGGTCTCCTGCTCCCGACCGGCCGTGGTTGCCTCCAGGAGTTGCTGAACATGCCGGAAGTCCGCCCTTTCAGAGCCCTGCGCTACGATTTCAACCGGTTCCACGGCAATGTCTCTTCCCTGATTGCACCACCGTACGACGTGCTCGATCAGGAGGACAAGGACCGGCTGCTGGCGCGTAATCCGTACAACATCGTGGCCGTGGACCTGCCCCACATCCCGCCCAAGGATGAAGGGCCGGCGCAGGCGTATCTGGACGCGCAGTTCACGCTCGGCGTATGGACCGCCGAGGGTACGATCGTGCGCGAGGAGAAGCCGGCGCTCTATGCGTACGACCAGACCTTCGAGCATGAGGGCAAGAAGCACACCCGCCACCAGTTCATCGCGGCGGTCCGCCTGCACGACTTCAGCGAGGGGATCGTCCTGCCCCACGAAAGGACGTTCGGCGGGCCGAAGAAAGACCGCCTGGCGCTCACCAAGGAAACGCGCTGCAACATCTCGCCGGTGTTCGGTCTCTATACCGACCCGGACAATCAGGTCGGCAAGGCGCTATGGCGGGCAACCCAGCAGCCGCCGGACGCTTTCGGCAATCTCGAGGGCGTCGAGAACCGGCTCTGGGTCCTCACCGACAAGTCGATTCTCGAGACAGTCGCTGCCGCCATGCAGCCGAAGAAAATCTTCATCGCCGACGGCCACCACCGCTACACCACGGCACTCAACTATCGAGATCACCTGGCCCAAATGCACGGCGGCCTCGCCCCGGATCACCCGGCCAACTTCGTGATGCTCGTTCTGGCGAGCATGGACGACCCGGGCTGCATCATTCTCGGCTACGGACGGGTTCTCGTCGATGAAGCGCTTGACGCTGCCGCCCTGATGAAAGCGTGGTCACAAGGCGTGGCCGAGACCGATGCAAGTGACGCCAATCTGACACTTTACGACGGCCCCTCGGGAACGACGCTGCACCTGAAGTTCACCAACCGGTCGATCCTGGACCAGCTTGCGGCCGACCGGAAACCCGCCTGGCGCAAGCTCGACATCGCGTATCTCCATCGCTACCTGATCGACAAGCTCGCGGCCGAGCGGCTGGGCCATGCTCCGGAGATTCAGTACGTCAAGTCGCAGGACATGGCGCGGCGCATCGCCGAGGAGCGGTCCGGCGTCGCCCTGCTGCCGCGGCCCGTGCCGATGGAGCAACTGCGAGCGGTGAGCGAGGCCGACGAGCTCATGCCGCAAAAGAGCACGTACTTCTATCCGAAGCTGGCGACCGGGCTGACCATCTACCCACTCTACAACGAAGATTGATCGATGCCCGCAAAGAAGCGAACCAACCGGCTCCATCTTCTCCTGATGACGGCAGCCATCGCGGCCATCGTGCTCCCCGTTGGCTGCGGCCCCGCTCCGGTGAACCTGTTCAACCAGGCGAAGCCGGCGACGCCCGCGCAGCCGGCGTACGACGACAAGGACTGGGCGGCGGTGCTGCGCGAGAACGTACGCGATCGTCTCGTCGATTACCGGCATCTGGCCGAGCATCGCGAGCCGCTCGACGCGTATCTTCGCCAAGTCGAAATGGTCGGGCCCAAGTCCACACCGGGTCTGTTCGGCGAGCCGCAGGCGCCGCTGGCGTACTATCTCAACGTCTACAACGCCTGCGTTCTCAAGGCGGTGCTGGCGGCCGGTATCCCGCCGACCATGCATGACGTGCACGGCGTGTCTCTCGATTACGGCTACCGCTTTCGCGTCGAAGGACAGATCGTGACGTTGGCGCAAATCCGCGAAATGGCGCGCGAGGCGAGTGTTGGCAACGCCCGATTCGAGCTGGCGTTGTGCGACGCGGCGATCGGATCGCCGCCGATTCCCGCCGAACCGTTCCGCCCGTACAACGTAGACGAGCATCTGCAGCGTATCGCCCGCGAGGCGATCGACGATCCGAACCTGGTGCGCGTCGATCACGAGCATCAGCGGTTGCTCGTCGGCCTGCCGATCTGGTCGCATCGCGAGGAGTTCCTCGCGATGTACTGCCGCGAGACTGGGAGCAGCAGCGCGACGATGCTGAACGTGCTGATGCATCTGGCCAGCGGCATCCGTCGGCAGTATCTCAGTCGGGCGTCCGGCTACGACGTTCGTTTGCTTCCGTTTGATCGCCGACTCAACATCTGGCAGGCGGCCTCGGGCGGCTGATCGCGGTGCCGCCGGTCGCGGCTTTCGAATTGGAAACGCACCCGCGCGGGGGATAAGCTTTTCTGTGCTGCTCTATCTGTTTTTGCTGTTCACGATCCTGCCGATCCTCGAAATCTGGGTCTTGCTCCAGATCGGGCACGTCATTCACGTCGGTCCGACGATCGGCCTGATCCTTTTCACCGGAGTCGTCGGGGCGGCCCTGGCACGGCGGGAGGGACTGCGCACGTTGAGCCGCATTCGCGAGAACCTGTCGCAGGGGGTCATGCCTACGAGCGAGTTGGTGGATGGCATGCTGATCTTTCTGGCGGGCGCGTTGCTCGTGACGCCGGGCGTCATCACCGATGCGTTCGGGTTTCTGCTTCTGATTCCCTTCTTGCGCCGCTGGTTTCGGCGGCAACTGTCGGATTACTTCAAGCGCAGAATCGTCGTGGTCGGGCCGGCCGGTTCGCCGTTCGAGCACGAGGTCATCGACGTGGAAGCGCGCGACGTGACCGACCAACCGGCGGACACGAAGCGGGATTACGGTCACCTCGAAGACTAGGCGGCGGGCCGTCTAGGCGCGCAAAAAAGGCGTGACCGACAAACCGACTCGGTTGCGCCCTTCAGAGTATTCGGATCCAGTTGCTCGCGAAAACCCGTCGCCGGGAAGCCGCGTCCTCTCCTGGAATTAGCCTGTCGTCCAGAGTCTTAACAGCCGTCGCGTATCGCGTGTATTGGTTCGCGAAACCACTTCGCCGTCGGCCGTTTCCTCGGCCCTGTGGCATTCCGACGGCGGCTGCCGGTTGAGCCCCGGTTAAAGAACTCAACTCGTCCTCTCTTCGACTTCGGCTTTCCTCCAGAGTCTTCAACAACCAGTCCTAGTCCGCCGAACCGCGTGGCGATTACGGCAAACTCCTCTCATGGGCTTTCGTTCCCTTCAGCACGTTCCGGCGATGAGGGTCCACTTCCCGCGGGGATGCCGACCCCGCTACGTTCCGCCTTCAGGGTTTGATTACCCTCTTGGCGGTTTACTCCCCTCAAAGCTTGGCCGGGCTTGTTTCGTCCCGGCAGCGCTCCTGGGATTCTCCCCTTCGAAGCGCCTCGCGAAAGGTGGCTGCCGTCTTTCGACGACCGCTGGACCTGCTTGCCGTTAGCCCAGCACGATTTCCCGCAACTGCTAACAGCTACGAGCCGGTGCACTGGACACCGACTTCCAGGCTTTGACCCTTTCGCGAGTTCCAGAGCCGCCCGAAGCGGGTTAGGCCTCGACCAACCTGAAAGCTCCCTTGGGGTTTCCCCCTTCCAGGGCAAACCACCGAGCGCCTTGAACGGGTTTCCACCCGCTCTCCCCTTACGCGCTTCGCGGAATGCAGCAGCGCCAACTGCAGCAGCGCTACGCCCTAGGGTTTCAATCAGCGTCCGGCTGGCATGCACTCACCGTTATCAGCGAGCCAACGACGGCAAGAGCACACAACCCTCTTAAGGTTTCCGTGCCAGTTTCATCCGAATCGTTGGAGGCGCCGACGATCGTGGCTTATGAATTCGCCTCACAGCCGGCCAGCCGTTACCGGCCGATCCAACCTGATCTTCTGATCGCCTGAAAAGCGCCTCGGCCGGAGCCGAATCGGATCAACCTGAGGCACCCGAGTCGCAATGGCTTATCGGCCACGCATCCAGATTTTACGCCGCAATCGGCCGGTCGCAAACGACGCGCGTCGGGTCTGCGGATATCACAGACCTGAAAGCAAACCGATTCGCACTTTGCGGCACGCGCAGCACATCGCGTCTCGGGCAATCCCCTACGGCAGGGCGCGATTAACTTTTTTTCAGGGATCTTCGCTCATCGAGAAATCACAAGACGACCCATTTTGACACCGTTATCCGACGGTGGATCAGTCGTCTGTTAGCAACGCTGGCTCGCGCCTGTAACTGACTCAAACACAGCGGTTTGGGACCGTGCCTCGCCGTCACGGCCATCGCAGACGCGTACACGCCGCGATTGACCTTAATCACACGGCAGGCTCTAATGCCGCTCGCGCGCCTGCCGCAATGCTGGGTGCGTAAGGTCACCTTAATCCTCGCAGGAGCATGGCATGACGTTCATCGTCCAGGGGTTATTGTTGCTGTGGGTCCTTTTGGGCTTGTCGTGGATCGTGGCGCACGCATAGCTCGAGCGCAACGACGGTTCGGACGCTCGGGTATCGCCCCGGCGGCACCGCCCTCCCTCGCAGAACGCAGGATTTATGACCGACAATGAGAGGCAACCGGCCTCGCGGCCCTGCCTGATCGCGGATCGGGTTCGCAACATCCGCCAGACGGCGCTCCGGCGGATCAGTGCTCGCTGCGCCGAGGTGGGTGGCATCAACCTGTCCCAGGGCGTCTGTGACCTGCCCGCGCCCGAGGCCGTCAAAGCCGCAGCCAGCAAAGCGATCGACGACGACCACGCGATCTACACGAACCTGGCCGGTGTGGCGAAGCTTCGCCGGGCCATTGCCGAGAAAATGCGGTCGTTCAATGGAATCGACATCGATCCGCAGACACAGCTGGCGGTTACGGTGGGGGCGGCGGGCGCGTTTGCGTGCGTCGTGAATGCGACGCTCAATCCCGGCGACCAGGTCGTCGTCTTCTCGCCGTTCTACAACTACTACGTTGACGTGCTCACGCTCGTGGGAGCGAGTATCCGGTTTGTGCACACGCGCCCGCCGGTCTGGGCGTACGACGATCGCGCACTGGCCACGGCCTTTACCGACCGGACGCGCATGGTGCTGATTAACACGCCGGCGAATCCAACGGGCAAGGTCTTCACTCCGGACGAGTTAGCGCAAATCGCGGCCCTCGCCGAACGCCACCACGCGCTGATCGTTACCGACGAGGTGTACGAATACATCACCTACGAGACCCCGCATACGAGCATCGCCGCGCTGCCGCAGGCCGCCGGGCGGACGCTCACCATGAGCAGCGGGTCGAAGACGTATGCCGTCACCGGCTGGCGGGTCGGCTATGTGGCGGGGCCGGCCGAGATCATCGAGAAGATCCTCGTCGTGAGCGATCTCTACTACATCTGCGCCCCCGCGCCGCTTCAGCACGGACTGCTTGCGGGGCTGGCGTTGCCACCAGCGTACTACGACGAACTCCGGGCCGACTACCGGGCAAAGCGGGACATGCTCGCGGACGCTTTGCGCGATGTGGCCTTCCAGCCGTTCGTACCGCAGGGGGCTTTCTACATGATGGCCGACTTCGGAGCGGGCCGCTGGCCGAATGCCATCGCCGCGGCGGAGTCGATCCTCGAGAGCGTGGGGGTGGCCAGCGTTCCCGGAGCCCCGTTCTATGCCGACCCCGTCGAAGGAGAGACCCAACTGCGATTCTGCTTTGCGAAGCGCACGGCCGACCTCGAGGAGGCTTGCCGCCGGCTTCGGCACCTCGCCCGCTGACGTCCCCACCGACGACCTGCGACCCGCCGGCTGCCCGCTGTTCAATGGACAACCGCCCCGGCCTGTCCAATAATGCCCGGTTGCCGGAGGCGTTCTTCGCCGCGGACCGCTGTCGCGAAGCAGTCCCAAAGCGCAACTGAGGAAAGGAACATGCGGAAAACACTGGCTGCGATGCTGCTTTTGTCTCCACTGGCTGCCGCACGGCCGGCCTGCGCCCTGCTTCAGGTCGGTGACAAGGCCCCGCCGTTGAAGGTCACCGACTGGGTCCAGGGCAAGCCGTTCGACATCCAGAAGGACGGGAAGGGCAAAGTCATTCTGCTTGAGTTCTGGGCCACTTGGTGCGCTCCCTGCATTCAGATCATCCCGGACACGAACGAGCTGGCCCGGCGGTACAAGGACAACGGCCTGGTGGTCATCGGCGTCACCGATGCGGGTCAGGGCCAGACGCTGCGTACGGTCCAGGACTTCGTCGCCAGCCAGGGTAAGCGGATGCGGTACCGCGTTGCTTTTGACAGCACGCAGGAGTCGTTCCAGACGTACGTTACGGGTACCGGCGGAATGGGCATTCCGCACGCGGTGGTCATCGGTAAAGACGGCAAGATCAAGTGGATCGGCCACCCCGCCGATCCGGAGATGCGCGAGACCATCATCGACCTGCTGCTCGATCGTTACGACCCCGCCAAGATGGAGAAGCGGGCGGCGATGAACGCCCGCATCGAGCCACTGCTCAACGAACTGTATTCGTCGCTCAATGCGGGTGACTGGGCCAAGAGCATGTCCCTGACGGATGCCATCCTGGCGATCGATCCGGCAAACATGGAGGCCCTTCAGCTTCGCGTCATCGTCATGACCGAGGAGTTGGACTCGACGTCCGACCTGCGATCCTGGGCGCGCGATTTCATCACCAAGCACGCGGACGACAGCGATGCGCTGGCGAAGCTGGCCGGCCTGCTCATGGCCATGCCGGACATCACGGATCGCGAACCGGCGCTAGCTCTGCAGGCGGCGGAGCAGGCCTACAAGGCGGATGGGAAGGACGCGCGCGTCGTGCAGACGCTGGCCTCTGTCTACTTCGGAATCGGCGACGTGGACGCCGCCGTCAACTACCAGGAGAAGGCCGTGGAGGTCTCGAACCCGCTCGAACAAAGCGAGGCGCGCGAGTACCTCGAGTTCTACAAAACCTGCCAGAAACTGGCCGCCAAGCCTGCGTCCGGCTGATCGAGCCCGTTCGGCTTGACCTCGGACCGGGCATCTTCTTCAATCTACGCATCGCTTGGGGAAGAAACGCCGTGTCCGATTTGCCGCCCACGCCTCGCGACGCCGATCTCCACCCCGATGGGGCGGAGCCGTCGTTGTCGGACGAGCATCGCATGCTGATCGAGATTCGCGACACGTTGTACGAAGGTAACTGGGAAGACTTCGCCCGCGATCTGGAATCGCGACGCCGCGGTGAGCCGCACGTCTTCGAGACCATGCCCGCGACCCCGGAAATGCAGGAGACGATTCGAACGCATCTTCGCCTGATTGAGGAGATGCAGACGTGGGAGCGGGCGCACGGCCGCGTTCTGACGAATCGTCGCACCGTCTCGTGAAAATCGCGGCCGCCGCTCGCCGCCAGGTTGGAAAGAGGAGCTCCGTTTCGATGAAGCGATCACTCGCCGCAGTGCTGTCAATCTGCCTCTCGATGTGGATGTCCGGCGCGGCCAACGCCGCGGAGGTTGCGATCACCGCGGGCGAACTGCGGCCGTTCGGCTATCAACCGATGTGGGACCAGGCGCTGGACATGGCCGACAGCGGGCCCGCCGTCGCCGCGTATCTGCTGGACGACAACCTCTACGTGGTCACCGCCAACGGCGACGTGCTCACCGTGCGGGCGGACGTCGGGCTTTTGCGATGGACGCAGCACGTGGCCGACAGCGTCACGCCGATCTTTGAACCGACGCACTCTGCCGGGCCCGACGGGCGACCCCTGGTCATCTTCGAAACGACGCGCCGCACGATGATCTTCGACCGCTACTCCGGCGACATTGTCGCCGACATGCCGATGGACAAGGCGGTGTCCAGTCCGGCCGTCGCTTACCAGAACATGATGTTCTTCGGTAGTTACGACGGCCACATGTATTCAGTGCTCTGGGGCGACCCGCGATCGACTTCGGCCATCCCGCGCTGGCGCGTGATCGCCGGTGGTCCGGTCACGAGCAAGCCTGTGCTGGCGGCCGAGGGAGAGAATCTCATCTTCGCCTCGCAAGGTGGGTCCGTTTACAGTTGCACCGCAGCCTTCAAGATTCTCAACTGGGAGTTTCGCACCGGTGGCCCGGTCACCGGGGATATCTTCGTCGATCCCAGCGGCACGTACGTCGCCAGCACGGACCGTTCGCTGTACCGACTCGACACGGTCAGCGGCGTGCAGCGCTGGCGCGTTCGCTTCCCCGAACCATTGGGGGAAGGTCCTGTCGCCGTCGGCGGTGTGGTCTACCAGTTCAATGTCCGCGAGGGGATCGCAGCGGTCGACGCGGATCGTGGCGAGGTGATGTGGCATAACGGCGACGCGAGGTATTTCCTTTGCCGGCACGCTGACCGCGATCTCTTTCTGACCGACAGCAATCGGCTGCTCATGATCGACGTGAAAACTGGACAGTCGGCGGCGTCCGCCCCCCTGGCGACCCCTGTGCTGCCGGCGCGGAACACGGAGAGCGATGCGTTATACCTGGTTTCGCAACGGGGCGTCGTGCTCTGCGCCCGACCGATCGGTGCGGCTTATCTGACGCCCGAGGATATGGCCGCCGCCGGCGCCGGACTCCACCGGCCACCCACGGCCACCGCGCCCGCCGACCAGGAGCAGTCTGAGTCGCCGGAGTTGCCGCGAACCCAACACCCGTTTGACCTCAACGACCCCCTTCGCAGCCGGGCCGATCATGAATGATGCGGGCCGCCGGTCTTGACGGCCGCGGCGCGATCTGCAACGATTGCATACTGACGCGCCACTAGCTCAATTGGATAGAGCATCGGTCTACGGAACCGAAGGTTGGTGGTTCGAGTCCACCGTGGCGTGGTTCAACTCCGCGGCCTCTGACGCCTGCTGAATGGCCGGAAAACAGCCGCATGCGGAATGAAATCCTGGCAATCGCGGTGGAAACGTCCGGCCGGCTCGGCAGTGTGGCGATCGGGCGCGGCGACGCCGTACTGGCCAGCGCGGAATTCAGCACCCAGCACAACCACGGCGTCGAGCTCCTGCCTACCGTCGTCCGCCTTAGCGAGCGGGTCGGGATCCGCGCGCACGAGTTCCGGCACGTGTACGTCTCCGGGGGGCCAGGAAGCTTCACCGGTCTGCGAATCGGCATCTCGTTCGCGAAAGCGATGGCCCTGGCCACGGGCGCTCAGGTCGTACGTGTCCCGACACTCGACGTCGTAGCTCAAAACGCGCTCGAGATCGCCCCGCCGCCTCCCAGGGTGGCCGTCGTCCTCGACGCCAAGCGCGGTAACGTGTACTGCGCCGGATTTCGTCTCGAGGACGGGGCGTACCTCGCGCTGGACGAGCCGGCGGAACGCGACCCCGCGTCCTGGCTGCAGGAGCAGGTGCCCGTTGTCGTGCTGGGGGAGGGAATCGCATACCACCGACCGGCGATCGAGTCGGTTTCCGGCGTGCAGATCGGTTCCGAACGACTGAACCAGCCGCGCGCCGCCACTGTTCACCGACTTGGCCGGGCTCTGGCGGCCACCGGTCGATTCATCGATCGCCGAGAGCTGATCCCGATCTACGTCCGCCGCCCGGAGGCGGAAGAGAAGTGGGAGCAGCGGCACTCGTAGCGGAGCCTGATTCGAGCCGCGCCTCATCTCCTGTTTTCCGTTTCCATTGCGGATTACGGCAATTTAACCCGTATCTTAGGTGTACGTCAGGATCGCCGCGTATCCTCTAAAGGGCGAGCGGTTCATGGCCACCTCGCGGCGGACGGCAGTCGTGGCAACTCATCGACCGGCCGACATCTCCGGGGTTGCTGTGTACGAGTAAATGAATGGAGCTCTCACGTACCGCATGGTGGCGGCTGGCCGTGCGTTATGCTGCGCCGCAGGACTCGGATGATGCCGTGCGCCACGGGCTGGGTTCAGTGAAGTGCAAACGGAAGATGATCGTGTGAAAGTCGCAATCCTCGACCTCGACGGCACCCTGATCGACAGCAACGGGGCACATGCCAAGGCCTATGTCGAGGCGATGGCAGAGCATGGTCACGATGTGCCCGTCGATCGGGTGCGGCCTCTGATTGGTCTGGGCAGAGACAAGCTGCTCCCGGAAGTGATTGGCGTTCAGTCTCACAGCGAGGAAGGCCGCAGCATTCTCGAACGTAAGGGGAGAATCTTCCGCGAGCGGTACGTGTCGCAGATTCAGCCGACGCGTGGCAGCAGACAGCTACTTGCCCATATGCACGCCCGCGGGTTGATGGTCGTGCTGGCCACCTCGGCGCGGGAAGAAGACCTCGTGCTGCTCCTCGATGCAGCCCGCTTGAAGGACCTTATCGACGAGAGATCCAATCCTCCCGACATCGAGGAGTCGCAGCCGGATCACGACATCGTGCAGGCCGCGCTCGACAAGAGCGGGTACTCCGCTGACGAAGCGTTGATGGTGGGCGATACACCGTATGACATCGAGGCCGCCCACCGGCTCGGCATGCGGATCATTGCTCTGCGGTGCGGCGGCGCGAAGTACAGCGACCTGATCGAGGCCGAGGCGATCTACGATGACCCGGCTGATCTCCTCGAGCACTTCGATCAAACGCCGCTTGCCGATGGTGTTGTCGACTGACCGATCACACCAGGCACGCGACGAAACCCGCGTGCCCCGTCCCGCGTCCATCGCGTCGAAACGAGTAGCAGCCTTCGTTACAAATCGAGCAGACGTTCGGCAGGTGAATCCGCGACGGCGGCACGCCGGCGGTGGCAAGCTGATCGGCGATCATGCCGGCCAGGTCCAACAGCAGGCGGCCGTCGTGGCACCGAACGCGATTCCCGTTGCCGGCTCGTCCCACCAGAACGCGAACGTCGTCTCTTATCTCGTAACAGCATTGTCCTGCACCAGGGGAGATGACGGCCACCAGGTCTCGCGGCGTAACTGCGAAGTGCTCCTGCAGGCTGCGAACGAGACAGCCGGGCATGCCGGCCACCGTCCCACGCCAACCGGAGTGAGCCACGCCGAGCACGCCGCGAATCGGCTCGACCAGCAGGACGATCGGGCAGTCAGCGGACAGCGCCATCAGGGGAACAGTTCGTTCGTTCGTGACCAGCCCGTCGACGCCGTCGAGAAAGCGCGGCACATCGGCGCAATCCGAGCGCGACGCGACAGCGATGATCGTTCCGTGGATTTGCGTGCCGGCCGTCAGCCGGGCGAATGGAACGCCGATCACCTCGCTCAGCGCCTTGTAGCGATTGCGGGTGCGTCGATGGTCCGGCCCGACGCGCATCGACATGTTGTAACCCGCCGGCGTGAATACGTGTTTCAAGCCGCCCATCTGGCCGAGTACGGCCGACTGCCACATGTGCGTGTGCAGCAGCGGCGTCTGCCGCCAAGCGGCATCGGGATAAGTGCAGCCTTCCGTTGACATTTCGGCGAATGGTAGCCGGGCGCGCGCTTCGTGGCCACGAGCGTCGAGTCGGAAGCGCCAGCGGCGCCACAGCGCCTGCTCCGCCTTCGCGGCCAACGAGCCGTAACCGTATTTTCCCCCAAGGGAATTCACCAATGGCATTACCCCGAACTGCTGCTAGACTGCGCGGACTCCTCCGAGATAGGGAGAGAGAGTTAGGGGTGCGAGAGGCCTTCGGTACCCCACGCCGGAGGCCTCTCGTGCTGATCTACGCCGGCCCTGCCACCTATTCACCTTGGCAAGCCCGATTATGCGCCGGGCTCTCCGTCACCTCTTTCGCCGCGGCGGAACCACGAGCCGATCGATTCTTTCAGTGATGCCCAGCCCCCTTGTGGTGGCGGTGGCGGCGACGCTGCGTCCGCGGCGCGCCTTTCGCGGCGGAATCGCAGCCATGCGGGCTCAGCGGGCATGCCGCACTCGGGGCAGATACCCGATTCATTGCCATGCAGATCGTATCCGCAATGCACGCACTGCTTCGCCGTCAGCCGCCGACGGCGCTCGCTTTGCCATCGCGTGCCGCGCCACCAGTGCACCCCGGCCGGTATCACCGCCAGCGCCAACAGGCCGACCAGGGAGACCGCATCGATCAGTGCCAGAAGAACCGTGCCCAGCACGAAAAAGAGCCCATACGCCAGCCAGGGTGTAAGACGCTCCACTCTGTCGCGCGTGTGCCTCATCGTGCCCCCTGGCAGCGCCTCTGCGTCGAACACTGCGGGGCTCATGATACATCAAAGCAAATCAACTCCCACCCGTTCTCCTCCTGAGAGGGGAGGAGCTGCCTCGTCGTCAGTCTCAGTCTTCGTCGTCATGCGGAGGAACAAACGGTTTCGCCCCGGACACGTCGATCTCCCGCACTTCTCCGGTCACCGTGTTCACCAGGTACACGTGCTCGCCTTCGCCCACGGAGACGACGCCATACTCGCAACCGAACCGGTTGTGCTTCGCTGATACGGCCAGGCACCCGGTCAGGCTCATCAATGCCACGATGCTCAGCAGCCACGTCCCCAGTTGCTTCATGTCGATGTTCTCCTGAATGGTGAGATGAGAGTCCTTCGCACTCGCCTATTGGACCGTCGTCGCTGCGAGAGGTTAGCCGCCGTGCAAATGTCGCTTACTGTCAGCAGCACTGTGCATCTGCGCCCCGTCCACTACTATCACGTTGCCAGCCTCGCGGGGCAGGGCGTGGCGTTTCAGGCGTCCGGCTATCCGAAAAGGAGCGTCCTCAATGACCTCGGCAAAGCGACCACGCGTTCTCGATGTCGGTCAGTGTGCGTTCGATCACGGCAACATCAGTGCGATGCTCGCCGAACGCTTCAGCGTCCATGTTGATCAGACACACACCGTCCACGAGGCAATCGAGAGAGTCGCGAATGTCGGCTACGACCTCGTGCTGGTCAACCGCATCCTCGATGGCAATGGACAGGAGGGTCTCGATCTCGTGCGGGGAATGAAGGCGGACGAGCGAGTGCGGGCGACGCCGGTGATGCTGGTCAGCAACTACGACGAAGCTCAGGCCGCGGCCGTCGCGGCCGGAGCCGTGCGAGGATTCGGCAAGTCCGCCATCGCCGACCCGCAGACCGCCGAGCTTCTGGCTGAATACCTGGGCCGCCCTTCAGACCCCTGACGCCGGCTGTCAACCGACAGCCCCTCACTGAAAACTGAACACTGCAAACTGAGAGCTACTCCCACAGGAAGAAGTCCTCGAGCTTGGTGACGTGCAGCAGCTCCTTGACGTTCGGCCGCAGGTTCGTCACGCGGATCGTCCGCTCGAGGCCGCATGCCGTCCGCACCGCCAGCATCGCTCCGAGCTGCTTTGAGCTGATGGCCGGCAGATCCGCCAGATCGATCACCACTTCCCGCTCGTCGAGCAGCCCGGGGCGCGTCTTCAGCACCGACCCGATCATTCCTTCGAGATTCGGCGGGTATTCGAAGCCGTGCTCGAGCGATGCGGGATCGAAGCGAAACGTGACGTTTCGCGGCTCAACGTCAACCTGGAACGGCGGAAGCGCAAGTGTTTCGGACATGGGTGGCTCCCATTCAGTATCTGCGAACCACCGCCATTGTCCGGTACGCACGTGCGGACCGCAAGCGAAGCCCGCGTTTGTCACAATAGCACGAGCGTGATGCCTTCGTTGTGGCGGTCGAGATCGCCGTCTCGCCGCAGCGCCGGCTGCCCATCCAGCAGGTCGCGGGACGCTTCGTCGAAGATGCTCCAGTTCTCGCCGGGAATGTACCCGCGGATCTCACCTTTCTTGCGCCGCTTGCGCAGCGACGCCCGGATACCCTTCTGCAGAGCGCCGCCGACGCCTGATGAACCGTAGCCGTGGATCAGTTTGATCACGCTTAGGCCGCCTCGTTTTGACGAGGCGATGGCATCGCTCAGCCGCCGGCGCGCCTCGTCCAGATTGGGCATTCCTTTTTTGAGATTCACTTCCGTCATCGACCACGATTCCCGTGCCACGCCGCTGGACACCCGCACCGCCAACCTGTGCCGGGCATTGTAATGTCGGCCTGTCGCCCTGCAGGATGGTCCGCGGTGCGCCTCCGCTCTCGAAAACCCGGCGATTCTTGAGTTTTCGGCCATAGGCAATGCGAAAATGCATTGAATGGCTGCCATCAAGCTGGCACAATAGACGCTGGTCGGGCACTTGGTACGCGCAGTCGTTTGTCCCACACCCTCGCAGGGGTCGCGGACGGCGCTTGAGGTCTCGCAGCAGGTCGCACGCGATGCACGAATTCCGACCGACAGATGATCCGTCGACCGCACCTGCTGTGCCCGGCTTTCGTCTGCTTCATCTCATCGGCCGCGGCGCGTTTGGCCAAGTCTGGTTGGCCGATGAAAACCTCACCGGCGTTCGTCGCGCGATCAAGCTCCTGCCGAAAATGGTGGCCGGACAGTACGACCCTGCGCGCGAACTCGCGGGGATAAGACAATACCAGAAGAAGTCGCGGAATCACCCGTCGCTCATTCAGATCTACCACGCCGACGAGACGGACGGCTTCTACTACTACGTCATGGAACTGGCCGATCCGGAGGACGGCGCTGCCGGCAGCCAGAGCGACGGACCGCCTCCCGCTGTGGAAGGCGACGCCGCCTCCTCGCCGGCAGCGGACGCAACCCCGTATCAGCCCAAGACGCTCGCTTCGCTCATCATGCAGGAAGCACCGCTGCCCGCCGCACGGGCCCTCGAGATTATCGCCGATATTCTTCGCGGCCTCGAGTATCTCCACACCAACGGCCTGATTCACAGGGACGTCAAGCCGTCGAATATTCTCTTCGTCGACGGCCGAGCCAAACTTGCCGACGTCGGCCTCGTCACGAATGCCGACCGCGACGTGACGCAAGTTGGCACGCCAGGATACATGCCACCCGACGCCACGCTTGACCGTACCGCCGACTTGTACGCCGTCGGCGTCATTCTTTACGAAATGATCACGGGCCTCCACCGTTCGCGATTCCCGGAGCTGCCTGTGCTTTCACCGCGCACCGGTCGCGAGCGCCGGCTGCTGCGCGCCGCCATTCACATCTCGAACCGCGCCGCCCAGCCGGATCGCCGCCGCCGGTACGCCACCGCGGCAGCCCTCCTGCGGGATGTTGCCACCGGCCGTGCCCGCGGGTCGCGTCGCCGACTTCGTCTTCTTGCGGCGGCATGCGTGCTGATGGCCGCGGCGATCGGCCTGCCGGCTCTCCGCCGGCCACCGGCCTGCGTCTCCGCACGCGTGGACATGAATGACAACCACGTCCTGATTCTCGAGTACGCAAACGGCAACGGACGCCGCATTGCCTTCCCGACGCGGGTCATGTCGGCCTGCATCGTCGATTTCGACGGCGACGGCCACAGCCTTGTCGCTGTCGGGATGGGACGATCGGGCCCACTGCAGGGCGACCTCGTTATCTTTGACCCCGCCCGTCCCAACTCGGCCATCGATGCTCCTCTGTACAAGGAGAACCTCTACAAGACTCCACCGTGGCATCACCAGGAGTTTGCGCGGCCATGCCAGGTCAACGTCCTCATGGCCGGCGACCTCGACGGCAAACCGGGTCAGGAGCTCGTTGTCCAGGTCAACCACGATGAGTGCCCCACCCATCTGATCGTCTTCAGTGGCGTCGGCGTCGAGCTAAGCGAGCACTGGCATTATGGGCATATGGGAGGTCTGATTGCTGCCGCCGACCTTACCGGCGACGGCCTGCCAGAACTGGTCTGCGCCGGGATTGCGAATGAACGCGACGAGAGCATTCCGCCAGGCGCCGTTAGCGAAACGCTGCATGAGGCCGTCATGGTCATTGACCCGCGCAGTTCGGGCCGCCGGAGCTGGAGCATGAATCCCTGGATGAACGACGAGGCCGAGGCTTTCCTCGCGTACGGCTACTTCAAGGCATTTCCGGATCAGCCGCACCTCGGGTACCCTTCGTACTGCGCCTCCTCCATCGTACTGAAGGTGGGTTCGTCGCTGCCCATCCGAATCGGAACCGTGAACGGTCTGCTCTGCGAGTTCAACGCTCAGCTTGAGTTACTGAGGATCCGCCCGGCCAACGCGGCACAGTTCCCGAAGCAACCACCCCCGGAAGCTGATAATATCTGGGTCCGAATGTGGCCACTGGCGCAAAAACAACGACAAACTGGCGAGCCACCGCCGAATAGGGGGATGGTGACATCGCCAGTGGGGCCAGACCGCCGTGGCGGGTAATGGGGTAAGCCCGGCCGCTGCCGGTCCTGTTCAATCCGCGAGTCCAAAAGAGGCCACCGACATCATGAACCAGGACATCAACGCCCCCACGACCACCACGCAGACGCGAACGTCCACGACGCTCCTCGCCCGTGTGGCCACGACCGGCGACGAGCCGGCCTGCACGGCCTTCGTCGAGCGATACACGCCACTCGTTCGCACCGTCGCCTTCTCCGCCGGGCTCTCCGCCGAGGACTGCGACGATGTTGTTCAGGAAGTGATGATCGGCGCTATCGACGCACTGCGAAGTCACCGCTATGACCGCGAGATCGGCCGGTTCAAGAGCTGGTTGAAGGGCGTCGTCTACCACAAGGTTCTTGACGCCCGCAGCGCGCACGCCCGGCAGGCCGCCGGGGGAAAGCAGACGCTCGAGCATCTCGGTCGCGGCTCACCGCCGGCGCGTTCCATCCTTCGCGCAAAAACCGCGCTTGCAGACATGGCCGACCCGGCCCCGACGCCCGACGCCCATTTCGAGGCCACCTTCGAGGCCGAATGGCAGAAGGCCGCTATGGAGGTGGCATTGGACGAAATCCGCCACGAGATAGACCCGCTCACCTACCAGGCGTTCGATCTCTATGCCCGTAAGAACCGTCCCCCACGGGAGATCGCCCGTCTGCTGGGCATTTCCCGCAACAGCGTCTACCTGGCGAAGTCCCGCATCGTCGCCCGCCTGCGGGAAAAGCTCAACGACGAGCCATCACTCTGAGCGGGTGCCGGCGATTTTCGGAACCCCGGCTGTCGTTGTCTGCTGAGGCTTATCCGGATTGCGTAGGCCGCGAGCTTGCAATATCCTCTCGCTCATGGCTATCCAGTTCCCATGCCCGTCCTGCCACAAGCAGATTGAAATCGATGGCGAATGGGCCGGCCGAACCGTCGAGTGCCCGTACTGCCAGGCGGCAGTCCCGGCTCCCTCCGCTCCGGCCTCGGACACTGGGGACCGGGTGATGGCTCGGCCGATCGCGGAGTCGCCGCAATACGGGTTCGCAGAGCCCTACTCGGAGAAGCCGACGGGTAATCCGATCGCGGTGGTGGCCCTCGTGCTTGCACTCATCGGCACCGCCCTCATTGTGGCCATGTCGTTGGTCGCCCAGGCCAAGCTTGCAGCGATGTTCCCCCCGGGTGCGACGCCGACGCCGGAGCAACTCCAGGAGGCCATGAAATCGGCGATGCAGAAGGGTGATATGGGCCTTGCGGTCGCGAGCCTGGGCATGCTGGCGGGCGGGCTGGTGGCTCTGGCGGGCTTTGTCTGCGCCATCGTCGCTCTGACGCGACCTGTCCGGCGGGGTATCGCGATCGCTGCGCTGCTCATCGCCATTGCGCCCGTGCTGCTTGTGCTCGCGCAATTGGTCGCTGGCTAGCCGGCGCGTTCTCGCGTCATCGGGGCCGTTCCGATGCCCGTTCGGAACGTTGAAAAGGCCGTCCCCGCCGGGCTTGACTTGCCTGATTTCTGTGGTATCTATACCGATGGTCGTCGAGAATGGCGGCCACGTGAGCCCGTCTGCGGCGGGCTGCAAGTCGCCCCACTGGCTGGGGTTACTGCCAGGATGGTCGAGGCGAGTGCATCGGCCCGCAGGGGCGGTGCTGGCTCTTGACATCCGGTCAGGGCTCTCTAGACTTAGGGGCTCGCGTCGCCGAGCCGGACCGGTCCGGCGACAATGCTCTTTGACAAGTGAACAGGTACATGTCGCCGTGAGAATGTGAGCCGGCTCCGCGGACGCGTCTTAAGTGCCGTGGGACGGCTGATCCAAGAGGCGCCGAAAAGGCGTCTCATGGTGTGGTGCGGTCTTTTCACAAGATCGCGTCGGTCACATTCTTGCGAGCGCGCGCAAGTGTGTTTGGCCCAAGATCGATTCGACCATCGTCGTCTTCGGACGGCGGTGATTGGATACTCAAGTGAAGAGTTTGATCCTGGCTCAGAACGAACGCTGGCGGCGTGGCTAAGGCATGCAAGTCGAACGGACACGGATTTTGGGTAACTGAGAACCGTGTTAGTGGCGAACGGGTGAGGAGTACATGGATAACGTACCCTGGACTCGGGGATAGCGGCTCCTGGTTTCGGCCAGGATTAGCGAAAGTGCCGGTAATACCCGATGACCCCGCGGGACCGCATGGTCCTGCGGGCAAGGCTCCGGCGGTCCGGGATCGGTCCATGTCCTATCAGCTTGTTGGTGGGGTAACGGCCTACCAAGGCAACGACGGGTATCGGGTGTGAGAGCATGACCCGACACATCGGGACTGAGACACTGCCCGGACACCTACGGGTGGCTGCAGCAACGAATC
>JBECKQ010000258.1:0-2694 GCA_040235375.1 Phycisphaerae bacterium
GGGGCAGGCCGTGGAATCGCGCGACTGTGGAATTCCCGCGCAGTGGCCCCGGACTTGCGTCCGGCGTTCTGATGGTTGCCGCTGTCGTCTGGCCGTCTACCGCTCGCGAAGCGCAGTACCCATCAGAACCCCCCACGCGAGTGGGGGGCCGGCCCAGCAATTGTCTGCAATGGCGAGGGCGCAAGCCGCCTGCTGGCTACATTTCGCGCGCCCTGCCGGTCGGAGCATCGCGCCGGCGAAGCCGCGCTTCTTCTTTGCGATGCGAGGCCGGCCGGTGTAGCCTGTCGCCTGTCTATGCAGGAACAGGCGTTATCAGACAGTTCGGCCGACGAGGTCACATCGCCCCGGCTTGCGGCCATCGACCCCGACATCCACTGCCTGCAATGCGGCTACTGCCTGCAAGGCGTCGTCGGAGAGCATTGTCCGGAGTGTGGGCACTCGTTGGCCGGCATCCGCGAGCCCGCGAAGATCCCCTGGGAGCAGCGCCGCGAGATCGGCCGTTTCCGAGCATATTGGCGAACGGTGTGGCTGGTCACGTTTCGCAACCGCCGTTTCTGCGAAGCCTGCGCCGGTCCGGTCAGCTACCGCGACGCCCGGCTGTTCCAGTTGGTCACCATTCTGCTGGCTTTCCTCGCCGCGATCGGTGCTGTCGTGGCCGTTTACGTGACGAATCCGCCCAAACTCTGGACGGCTGCAACGCCACTACCATGGAACAGTCCGTTTCTCGCTGCACAGCGTGTGGTCTGGGATCGAGTGGTCTGGGATCGAGCGTACGCGGAGGTCTGGCCGGTGGGGATTGTCGCGGTGTGCTTCTTTTTCTTTCTGGCGGCGGCGACCGGCGTGCCCAGCTACTTCTTCCATCCGCAAAAGATAACGGTGCGGCGGCAGAACAGCCTGGTGGCGATGAGCCACTATGCGTGTGGCCCGCTCGGGCTGGCTCCGGTGCTGACGGTACTCCTCGCGCTGGCCGCTATCGGCGCCCTGGCAATGGGCGGCGGGTTTGAGCCCGGTTGGTTTCGTAGCGACATATTCTATGTGCCGGTTGTCGCCGCGGTGGTGGTCACGTTGTTGTGGTGGTTGAATCTCGAACGCACGGCCCGGCGGACGATGCCGCAGGTCCGCGGTCGCTCGGTTCGCGTCGCGCTGATCACTCCGGCGCTGTGGATCGCGCTCGCACTGCTACTGGTCGTCGGGCTTCCGCTGGTCGTGCTGTTCGTCCTCATGGTCGCCAGCAGCCTGGCTTGAGGGTTGCCGCGGCCGAGCCTTGCGCCACCTCTCATTGCCGGCCAGGCTGAACGGTATATCGCTGTTGGCGAAGTCGATGGTGCCGAAGGACGTGACACCCTTCGTGCCGTCGTTATCCCTCCCGTCGCGACCAATGCTGTAAAGAACAGGGTTCTCGTCGCGGGGCTGGTACTGAATCGTCGCGCCCTCGGCGGAGAATGGATCGATCGGTACAGCGGGAAGATAATCAGGCACCAGTTCCGCGAGCGTTGCGGGTCGCTGCCCGTGGTCGGCTTCGAATAGCAGGATCGCCAACGCCGTCGCCGCCATGCGCCGTCGAGCGAGGTACGTGAAGTACCTGTCAATAACAAGCCGAGCCATTTGCCGCTGTGTCAGCTCACGTGCCATGCCACGCGCTGGCGACTGCGCGTGGACGAATCCCCTTGCCTTCTCTTCTGGAACCCGCCTTTCAAAGTCCGGCCACAAGCCGTCGGCAACGACCTGCGACGCTTCCGTCCAGACATGGCACGAATCCACAGTCTCAAGGACGGAGACGGGGCCGCGCAGGAAGGCGGTGAGTCTCTGCAATCCGTGGGGTGGTGTGCCGGGGACGAGGGAAGCGAGGTTGTCCATGCGCTCGGCGTAGCAACACCGCCTCGCCGAGCGGCGCGTCGCTTCTTCATCGAGCAAGGCTTGGATGAAAGACCGCACCCGGTCGGCGGTGGCTGGTCGGACAGAGTCGGGCGAGCCCTTGTCATGACCGATCTGCAAACTGGCCGCCATCTCCTCGATCACGTCGAACGTCTCGCCGAACCACATGTGGGCGAGATCCGCCGAGAATGCCGACCGGTACGACTCGATCGCGTGACAAAGAGCGAGGCTGTCCTGCGCCGTTTCGATCGCCGCCGCGTGATCACCAGTCACAAGTTCGTACTTTGCGGCGAACCCGAGCAGGTACAGGAAGTCCTGCCGCTCCTCCTTCTGCACCGGTGCCCATCCGAGCAGGATGGCCGCCGGATTTTGTCGCCACACGACGCGGGGTTTGCTGCGGGCCTCGTGGACAAGTTGGAGGACGGCTGCATTGGCCTTGAAAAGCTGTGCGGCGGCGGCGCGATCATGTTCGAACCGTTGCCGCCCGCCGAAGTAGAAATCGGCAATTGACCGCCCGGAGGATGACGTCGCGACGAACGCTGCACTTGCCTGCTCATAGAGGAGGGCGGCGTTGTCTTCGTCGGGGACGGCGTCGAACTGCTTGTCGATTTCGGCGGCGTAGACCGGCTGGCCGGCGGCGCGGTAGCGGGCGATCTCAGCCGCAAGCTGGCGGTTGGCTTCCCAACCCCACCCGAGCCGCAACAGCACCACGCCGACCACCAGGCAGCCAGCCGCCAGCGTCAGTCGCTTCAGCCACCAATACCGCGGCGGGATGGGAACATCTGTTGAATCAGACTGAGTCATTGACGTTCACGTTTT
>JBECKQ010000313.1:0-7242 GCA_040235375.1 Phycisphaerae bacterium
AGGAAAGCTGGGCATGGCTTCGCGACCTCGGCCGCGTGATGAATCGTGAACCGCTCGCCGCTTGGCGGACAATCGACGACGTGATCGCCGCGCTGGCTGCCACCCGGCCCGTCTTTGCCGAATTGCCCAAGGTGGCGCCGCCGGTCGCCTATCGTGACGGCGGCGCCTGCGTGCCGCGCGAGCTTATGCGCTACAGCGGTCGCACCGCCATGCACGCGAACCTCAGCGTGCACGAGCCCAAACCACCTCGCGACCCGGATTCGCCGTTGGCGTTTTCCATGGAGGGGGCCACGTTGGCTCTGCCTCAGTTGACGCCCGAGTTCTGGGCCCCCGGGTGGAACTCCGTTCAGGCGGTGACGCGCTTCGCGGAGGAGGTTAACGGACCGCTGCGCGGCGGCCCCTCCGGCGTCCGCCTGATCGAGCCCGCGGCGAAGACGCCCCCGCGCTACATGCGTGAGATTCCCCATCGTTACGAACGAAAGAAGGACACATGGCCCGTGATCGGTTTGCCCTGCGTATTCGGGTCGGATGAGCTGAGCATGTACTCCGCCGGCGTGGCCCAGCGCGCGCCGGCGATGCACGTCGCCATGCATCCCGACGACATGCAGCGGGCTGGCGTTGAGGCGGGAGACAGCGTGCGGATGGATTTTGATCACGCACAGGCTGAACTGCCGGTGCAGCGGCGCGCGGACTTGCCGCCGGGCGTTGTTGGAGTGCCGCTCGGACTGCCGCAGGGATTCGCGGGCCCGCTGCCGCATTGGTGCCGGATCGAGAAGGCGTAATGTCAATCATCATTCCTCTCATAGTTGTCGTGTGCGTCTTGATCGCGGGGATTTCTGTGGCGGCCGGCCTGACCTGGTTCGAGCGGCGCATGCTGGGCTTCTGGCAGGAGCGCTACGGGCCGAACCGTGTCGGCCCCTTCGGTGGGTTTCAGGTGCTGGCGGACATGATCAAGATGTTCACCAAGGAGGACTGGATACCGCCCTTCGCCGACCGATCTGTCTTCATCCTCGCGCCGGCGATCATTCTGGCCACGACCCTGATGGTCCTGGCCGTGATCCCGTTCGCGCCGTACATCAGGGTCACCGATCTGAACATCGGCCTGCTGTTCTTTCTGGCCATGTCCTCCATGGGCGCCTACAGCGTCGTGCTCGCGGGATGGAGCTCGAACAACAAGTACGCCCTGCTCGGCGGCCTGCGCTCCGCGGCCCAGATGATGAGCTACGAAGTGTTCATGGGCCTGTCGTTGATGGGCGTCGTCATACTGGCCGGCTCCTTCGATCTGGGAACGATCATCAGCGCCCAGCGGCACCTGTGGTTCGTCATACCGCAGTTCCTGGGCTTCGTCGTGTTCCTGATCGCGGGCCTCGCCGAGACTCACCGGCTTCCTTTCGATCTGCCGGAGTCGGAAAGCGAGCTCGTCGCCGGCTATCACGTCGAGTACTCGGGCATGAAGTTCGGCATGTTCTTCATCGGCGAGTACCTCGGCATCGTCGTTATCTCGTGCCTGATCACGGTTCTTTTCTTCGGCGGCTGGAGAGGACCTTTTCTGCCACCGCTGCTGTGGTTCCTGATCAAGATGTTCGTGTTTGTCTGCTTCTTCATCCTGATGCGGGCGTCCCTGCCGCGACCGCGCTATGACCAGCTCATGAGCTGGGGCTGGAAGCTGCTGTTTCCGCTGACGCTGGCCAACATGATGGTAACCGGCGCCATCGTGCTGGCCTGATGCGAAGCGTAATGGTGCCCCGACTGCGGGCGCCGGAGACGAACTGATGTGGAGTCTCATCGAAGCAACGTGGCGTGTCTTCACGCACCTGTTCCATCGGCCGGTTACCGTGCAGTATCCCGAGGAGAAGCTCTACCTCGCGCCGCGCTATCGCGGTCGCATCATCCTCGCCCGCGATCCGGACGGCGAGGAGCGCTGCGTCGCCTGCTACCTCTGCGCGGCGGTCTGCCCGGTGGACTGCATCGCGCTGCAGGCCACCGAGGACGAGCATGGCCGGCGTTACCCCGACTTCTTCCGCATCAACTTCTCGCGTTGCATCTTCTGCGGCTTGTGCGAGGAAGCCTGCCCGACCTACGCCATCCAGCTCACGCCGGACGTCGAAATGGGCGAGTACGAACGCCCGCAGCTCGTCTACGAAAAGGAGGACCTGATGATCAACGGGCCTGGCAAATACCCGGGTTACAACTTCTACCGCGTGGCCGGACTCGCCATCGCCAACAAGGACAAGGGCGAGGCGGAGAACGAGGCGCCGCCCGTTGACGTGCGGCAGTTGATGCCATGACCGTGATTTTCTACATCTCCGCCATCGTGGCCATCATCGCCACGCTGCGTGTCATCACGTGTGCCCACGCGGTGCATGCCCTGCTTTACTTCATCGTCTCGCTGTTTTCCGTGGCGGTGATCTTCTTCACGCTGGGCGCTCCGTTCGTCGCCGCCCTCGAGGTCATCATCTATGCCGGCGCCATCATGGTGCTGTTCCTTTTCGTGGTGATGCTGCTCGGACACGAACTGGAGGACGCCCGCAGGCAGCGGGTCGGATTTCGCCCCGGCGATTGGATCGGGCCCGTGCTGCTCGCGGCAATCCTGGCAGGAGAGCTGTTCTACGTGTTCTGGAGCAGCGGGCCGCCCCGTGCGGCCGCCAGCGTGATCGGACCGCGCGCCGTCGGGCTTTCTCTGTTCGGACCGTATCTGCTGGGCGTGGAGATTGCTTCGTTTCTGCTGTTGGCGGGCCTGGTGGGGGCCTACCACCTCGGACGCCGTGACGAAGATGCAGAGGCGCAGAGTCCATGACCGTGATTCCACTCAACCACGTGCTCATCCTGGCGACGATCCTCTTCGGGCTCGGCATCGTGGGCCTGCTCGTGCGCCGCAACGTCATCTTCATGCTCGTGTCCATCGAAGTCATGCTGAACGCGGCGGGGCTTGCCTTTGTGGGCGCGGGGGCGCACTGGCAGTCCGCCGACGGACAGGTGATGTTCCTGTTCATTCTGACTATGGCCGCCGCGGAGGTGTCCGTTGGACTCGCTCTCGTGCTTCGTTTGTATCACCAGTTGCATACGCTCGACGCGGATGCGGCTGACCTGATGAAGGCGTGACATGCGCGAACTGTTGTGGCTCATTCCAATCCTGCCGCTGGCGGCGTACGTGACGCTGGGCGTGATCGGCCGGCGCCTGCCGCGCTGGGCCGTGGCCGTCATCGGCTTCGTGCCCGTCGCCGCGTCGTGCGGCATCGCCGTGGCGGTCGCCTCGCCCTATCTGTCGGGGCAGACGTCGGAGCCCTACGTGCAGGTGCTCTGGTCATGGCTTCAGGTAGGCGAGTTCCAGCCGCAGATCGCCTTCTACCTCGATCCGCTGTCGGTCGTGATGACGCTCGTCGTCACCGGTGTGGGCAGCCTGATCCTGCTTTACTCGACCGAGTACATGGACGAGGACGAGGAGTACAGCCGCTTCTTCGCGTACATGAACCTCTTCGTCGCGTCCATGCTGACGCTCGTGCTCGGGGAAAACCTGCTGGTGCTTTTCCTCGGGTGGGAGGGCGTCGGCATGTGCAGCTACCTGCTGATCGGCTTCTGGTACAAGGACCCGGACAACGGCCGGGCGGCGCAAAAGGCCTTCATCGTGACGCGCGTCGGCGATGCGGCCATGCTCGTGGGCCTGTTCCTCCTGCTCAGCGAGCTGGGCACGCTGCACATCCCGCTGCTTATGGACCGGGCGACAGCCCAATGGGCGGTCGGGGCGGGACTGCCTTCGGCGGCCGCGGCGCTGCTGCTCGGCGGGGCCGTGGGCAAGTCGGCTCAGCTTCCGCTGCAAGTGTGGTTGCCCGACGCCATGGCCGGCCCCACGCCCGTTTCGGCCCTGATTCACGCGGCGACAATGGTGACGGCCGGCGTGTACCTCATCGCCCGCATGCACACCCTGTTCCTTCTGGCGCCGATCGTGTTGCTGCTCGTCGCGATCATCGGGACGGTGACGCTCTTGATCTCCGGCTTCAGCGCCCTCGTCCAGCGCGACATCAAACGCGTGCTCGCCTATTCGACCATCAGCCAGATCGGCTACATGTTCCTGGGGCTCGGTGTCGCGGCCTGGTCGGCGGCGATCCTCCACTTCATGGAGCACGCGTTCTTCAAGGCCCTCCTCTTTCTTGCGGCGGGCGTCGTGATCCACGCCCTCGACGACGAGCACGACCTCCTCAAGATGGGTGGCCTGCGCAAACGCCTGCCGTTTGCCTTCTGGACCTTCCTCATCGCGGGAGCAGCGCTGGCCGGCTTCCCGATCCTGACCTCCGGCTTCTACAGCAAGGACCTGATCCTGTACTCGGCCCTCGTCTCATCGCACGGCGGTTTCTGGCTGTGGCTCGGCGGTGTCGTCGGCGTGCTGCTGACCGGCGGCTACATCTTCCGCCTCATCTTCCTGGCCTTCTTCGGCGAGCTGCGCCGCGAGATCGGACGGCTTCCCCGCATACGGATGAAGATCCCGCTCATCGTGCTGGCCGTCCTGTCCATCGTCGGTGGGCTATTCCAGATCCCGCGGTCCCTGGGCGGCACACCGAGGTTCAGCAACTTTCTGAAGCCGGCGCTCGGTGCCTTGCCGTCCGGCTCCCTGACCATAGAGGCCACGTCGGAGCTGATCTCGTCCGGCGCGGCCATACTCGGGATCTTCATCGCGTACCTCTGGTTCCTCCGGCGACCCAAGCAGGTGTCACATGGCGCGCTGCCCGCCGTGCCGGAAATGCTCCAACGCTACTGGTTTGTGGACTGGGGGCTCGACTGGCTCTATGACCGCGTGTTCGTCCGACCATTCGTCTACATCGCGCACATTAACCGCAAGGACATCGTGGACCGGCCGTTCCGCCGACTCGAGTGGATCATGGCGTGGACGTGGCGCGGCTTTCGTATCACGCAGACGGGACGCGTCAGCTGGTACGCAGTCTGCGTCATCGGCGGCGTTGTCGTATTGCTCTCGATGGTGGTGCTGTGATGATTCTGGTCTGGTTGCTTGGAATCCTCGGCTTCGGAGCGGTGGCGACGTGGGCCGTCGGACTGCGCTCGCCGACGGCGGCGCGCTGGACCACGCTGGGCCTGCTCACCGCAGGGCTGATCCTCACGTTGAGCTGCTGGTCGGAGACGGCCGCCTGGTCGGCCGTGCGCCCCACGGCCAGCTACTGGGTCCGCGAGCTGAACTGGCCGTGGATACCCGCGCTGGGCATCCATTTCTACCTCGCTCTCGACGGCCTGACGCTGATCCTGATCGTCCTGACCCTCGGCATTGGCATCCTCTCCGTCCTCGCGTCGTGGACGGAAATCACGACGCACGTCGGCGCGTTCCACGCCTGCATGCTCTGGGTGCTTACCGCCATCCTGGGTGTGTTCCTCGCGCAGGATCTGTTCCTGTTCTACTTCTCCTGGGAGCTGATGCTCGTCCCCATGTACTTCCTGATCGTGATCTGGGGTCACGAGCATCGCGTCCACGCCGCGATCAAGTATTTCATCTTCACCCAGGCCGGCGGGCTGCTGATGCTCGTGTCCATCGTGGCCCTCGCCTTCCTGCACCAGCGGGCCACCGGCGAGCTCAGCTTCAACTACTTCGATCTGCGGCATACGCCGCTCTCCGCCGCGGCGGAATGGTGGATCATGCTCGGCTTCTTCGTGGGCTTCGGCGTGAAGCTGCCCGTTGTCGGACTGCACACCTGGATGCCGGAAGCCTATGCTGAAGCGCCGACCGCCGGCAGCGTCATCCTCGCCGGCCTGCTGTTGAAGACGACGAGCGTGTACGGCTTTCTGCGGTTCGCCTTGCCCCTCTTTCCCAATGCCGGCGCGACGATCGCACCGGCGGCGATGATCCTCGGCGTCATCGGCATCATCTACGGCGCCTGGATGTCCTTCGGGCAAACGAACCTCAAGCGACTCGTGGCCTACACCAGCGTCAGCCATCTCGGCTTCGTGCTGCTGGGAATCTACGCCGACACCATACTGGCTTTGCAGGGCGTCATCCTCCAGACCGTCTGCCACGCGCTCGCCACCGGCGGGCTCTTCGTCCTGGCCGGCATCATCCGGGAGCGCACCGGCCACCGCCACCTGGACCATCTCGGCGGGCTCGTCACCGAAATGCCCCGCCTCGGCGCCGCCGGCATGATCCTGATCATGGCCGCGATTGCCCTTCCCGGCCTGGGCAACTTCGTCGGCGAATTCCTCATCCTGGCCGGCACCTACAACGTGAACCTCCCCCTGACCATCATCGCCACCGCCGGCCAGATAACCGCCATGACCTACGCCCTGCGCCTCATGCAACGCGTCTTTCACGGCCCCATGCCGCGAAAGTGGCGCATCCTCGATCTCAACGTGCGCGAGACCGCCGTCTTCGTCGTCCTCATCGCCTTCCTGGTCTGGATCGGTCTGCGTCCCCAGCCGATCATCAACCTGGCCCAACCGGCGCTCGACCACCTCAAGACCTTTGAAAGCGAGGCCATCATCTATCCGGAGCCGTCGTGACCGCGAACCAGGCCATTTCATTGCTTCCCTTGCTCCTCGTCAGCGCGACTTCCATCGTCGTCCTGATCGAGATCGCCGTGCGGCGCAGCCGCGCCCTGACGGCCTGGACCACGCACGTCGGACTTACCGTGGCCGGCTTGTCCGCGATCCTCGCGGGGCGCGTCATTCCACAGGAGCCCACGCCGCTGCTCGTGATCGACGGCAGCGCGGTCTTCTTCCAGGTCCTGCTGATCGCCACGACGTTCGTCGTCGGCCTGCTCTCCGTCGACTACCTGCGGCGCCAGAGCGTGCGCGCCGAGGAGTACTACGTTCTGCTCCTGCTGGGAACGCTGGGGGCCATGGTCCTGGCGGCCAGCCGCCACTTCGCCTCGCTCTTTCTCGGCCTCGAGACGCTCAGCGTCAGCCTTTACGCCCTCTTCGGCTATTTGCGCCACGATCGCCGCGGCAACGAGGCGGCCATGAAATACCTTATCCTGGCCGGAGCCACCTCGGCCGTGCTCCTGTTCGGCATGGCCCTCATCTACGCCAAGACTTCGACACTCGACCTGGCCGCTACTGCCTCCGCCATGGCGACCTACACCGGTGTGCCCTTCGTTCTGGCCGGGGCGACCTTGTTCTTCGCCGGCCTCGCCTTCAAGCTCGCCCTCGTTCCCTTCCACTGGTGGACGCCGGACGTCTACCAAGGGGCGCCCGCGCCGGTCACCGCGTATGTCGCCACCGTTTCCAAGGCGGCCGTCTTTGCTCTCG
>JBECKQ010000404.1:0-4134 GCA_040235375.1 Phycisphaerae bacterium
CGGTCTGCCCGCCATCCGACCTGCCAAACTGGCAGAGGAGGCGTCTGGCCGGATCAAAGTGACAGGCTTTTCAACCGTCGACGAACCATTCGTTATGCCGGCGGTCCGGCGAGGATGCGCGGTTAACTTGCTTTTCCGCAATAGGTTACAACTTCTGTGCACGGGTCTGGGCGGGGCGGAAGGTTTGGCACCGAGCGTGCTTCGTCGTGCTCGGCAAGCGTGCGCACGTGGCGCGCCTGGTCGCCGGAAGTCTCCAATGTGGAGTTCACCTGAGCCAACGCGGGTCAACCGGGTCATCGTCGCTGAGTCGTTGCCGCATCGCGGGCGATCGCGCCTTGCCGAGCTCGACGGCCTGCTGGCTCCTTGGCATGTGGCCGTCCGCCGGGCGTTCGACTGGCGCGAGACGGTGGACAGCCTCGCCTGCGGCGGGTTCGACCTGGCGGTGCTGTCGTCCGAGGCGACGGTTGGAGATGCCTTGAGCGGTCTGCGGCTGGTGCGGTCGCGGTTTGCACAATTGCCTTGCTTGTTGATTACGCCCGACACCGGTGCGGCCACGCTGCACCGGGCCCTCGAATTGGAGGCCTACAGTGTCATCCGGCAGCCGGCCGACGCGCGGATGTTGGCCGGGCTCATGTTACGAATACTCGGTAAACGGTTTCACGGGTCCGAGGATGGCCGGCCGGACATCAGCCATCCGACCATTAAGGGAGCGCAGCACAAATGGCCAAGCTGAAAATCCGACCCCTTGGCGACAAGGTCATCGTCAAGCGACTGGAGGCGGAAGACAAGACCGCAGGCGGCATCTACCTGCCCGAGACGGCGAAAGAGAAACCCAAGCGCGGCGTCGTCAAGGCCGTCGGCAACGGAAAGCTGCTCGACAACGGCGAGCGCAGCAAGATGCAGCTCACCAAGGATAACGAGGTGCTCTTCAGCAGCTACGCCGGCACCGAAGTCAAGATCGACGGCGAAGAGTATCTCATCATGTCCGAGAGCGAAGTCCTCGGCGTCATCGAATAGTCAAGCAAAGTGAACAACCAGGCCCAACGGCCTGACGAAATTCAGAGGAGGCATCAGAGACCATGCCAGCGAAACGAATCGCATTCGACATGGAGGCGCGGGAGTCGATCCGCCGGGGCATCAAGACGCTTGCGGCGGCGGTCAAGTCGACCCTCGGCCCCTGCGGAAGAAACGTCGTTATCGAAAAATCCTTCGGCTCGCCCACCGTCACGAAAGACGGCGTCACGGTCGCCAAGGAGATCGAGCTCGACGAGGCCTACGAGAACATGGGCGCCCAGATGGTCAAGGAAGTCGCCAGCAAGACGAGCAACGTCGCCGGCGATGGCACCACCACGGCCACCATCTACGCCGAGGCCATCTATGACGAGGGCCTCAAGAACGTCGCCGCCGGCGCCAACACCATGGCGCTGAAGCGCGGCATCGACGCCGCGGTGACCGCGATCATCGAAGAGCTCGATCGCATGAGCACCCCGGTGAAGAACAACTCGCAGGTCGCCCAGGTCGGCACCTGCGCCGCCAACCAGGACGCGGAGATCGGCAAGCAGATCGCCAGCGCCATGGACAAGGTCGGCAAGGACGGCGTCATCACCGTCGAGGAGGGCAAGAGCCTCGAGACCACGGTGGACCTCGTCGAGGGCATGCAGTTCGACAAGGGCTACCTGTCGCCGCACTTCATCAACAACTTCGAGAACCTGTCCTGTGAATTGGAAAAGGCGTACGTCCTGATCCACGAGAAGAAGATCTCCTCGGTCAAGGACGTTGTGCCCGTGCTCGAGAAGGTCGCCCAGTCTGGCCGGCCGCTGCTCATCGTCGCCGAGGATATCGAGGGCGAGGCCCTCGCCACGCTCGTGGTCAACAAGCTCCGCGGCACGCTCCAGTGCTGCGCGGTCAAGGCCCCCGGCTTCGGCGATCGGCGGAAGGAAATGCTCCAGGACATGGCGATTCTGACGGGGGGCCAGCCGGTGTTCGAAGACCTCGGCACCAAGCTGGAGAACCTGACCCTCGCCGATCTCGGCCAGGTCAAGAAGGTGCGCGTCGACAAGGACACCTGCACGATCATCGAAGGTGCCGGCAAGGCTGCCGACATCAAGGGCCGAATCGAGCAGATCAAGACGCAGATTGAAAACACGACCAGCGACTACGATCGCGAGAAGCTCGAGGAGCGCCTGGCGAAGCTGTCGGGCGGCGTCGCCCAGATCAACGTCGGCGCCGCGACCGAGGCGGAGATGAAGGAGAAGAAGGCCCGCGTGGAAGATGCGCTGCACGCCTGCCGCGCGGCCGTCGAGGAAGGCATTCTGCCCGGCGGCGGCGTCGCTCCGATTCGGGCGCTCGGCGCGCTCGACGCCGTGGCCAGGAAGGTCAAGGGCGATGAGAAGACGGGCGTCGATATCATCCGCCGCGTACTGACCGCGCCGCTCAAGCAGATCGCAATGAATGCCGGGCTTGACGGCTCGATCGTCTGCCAGAAGGTAACCGACGCGAAGGACACGAACTTCGGTTACAACGCGCTGAGCGGCGACTACGGCGACATGATCAAGATGGGCGTGCTCGTCCCCACCAAGGTCGAGCGGATCGCCCTGCAGAACGCCGCGTCGATCGCCGGCCTGCTGCTCACGACCGATGCCGCCATCTGCGAGATCAAGGAAGAGAAGAAGAAAGGCGGCGGCCACGGCATGCCGGGAGGCGGCATGGGTGGCATGGGCGGCATGGGTGGCATGGGAGGCATGGGCGGCATGATGTAACCGCCCGCTTCGCCAGCCTGCTGGAATACTACAGCGGTTTCATGTAATTCGTAGCGTGCGTACGCCCTAGTACCCTTGCCGAAAGGCGTGGGGCTTCCGCTACGAGCGAATAGAGCTTGCTCTAGTATGATTGCCGAGCCCCGGTCCCTTCGATCGGGGCTCTGTCTTTGCGCTCCCAACGTGAGCGCGGACCACTACCACGTTCGCACAGCGCCGATGCACAAACCCACTGGCGATCAGATGCGGCCGGTGGCCGGGCGGACGCGGTCTTTCTACCATCCGTCATGAAGGCCGGGTTGGTGACTGGTGTTTTAATGCTGGCTTGTTCGATGGCCGGCTGCGACGACGGAAGGCATGCTGCCCGCTCCGCCGTGCAGGTCGATCGAAAGCAGACGAAGGTACAAGGGAGCCTCCGGATCATGAAGACTGACGAGCAGTGGCGACAGGAGCTCACGCCGGAGCAGTATCATGTCACGCGGGAAAAGGGCACAGAGCCGGCCTTCACAGGCGAATACTGGGACAACAAACGCAAAGGCGTTTATCGCTGTGTGTGCTGCGGGCAGGAGCTGTTCGACTCGAGCACCAAGTTCGATTCCGGAACCGGCTGGCCGAGCTTCACAGCGCCGGCCGGCGACGACAGCGTCGGTACGGAACCCGACTCGAGCCTCTGGATGACACGCACCGAAGTGCTGTGCAGCCGATGCGGCGCGCATCTGGGGCACGTCTTTGACGATGGCCCCGCGCCGGCTCATCTGCGCTACTGCATCAACTCCGCGGCGCTCGACTTCGAGCCCGCAGACTGAAATACGGCGACCGCCCACGCGTTCTGAAAACCAGCGACTTGCCGCGACGGGTCGCCTGTGTTGAACTGCCCTCGGGAGGAATGGGCGCATGAGTGAGCCGACTGGCAAGATCGTTGTAGGGCTGGGCGAAGTGCTGTGGGATTGCTTTCCGGACAAGCGCCGACCCGGTGGCGCGCCGTCCAACGTCGCCTTCCATGCCCAGCAACTCGGGCATAAGGGCGTCGTGTGCTCGCGTGTCGGCACCGACGGTCTTGGCGACGAGCTGCTGGCCTACCTGGCCGAGCGCGGCTTGGACACCGGCTACATCCAGCGTGATGCGGAACGGCCGACCAGTCGCGTCACGGTCGATGTGAGCGATACCGGTGCGCCCGACTACGTCATTCACAAGAACGTGGCCTGGGATCACCTCGAGTTCAACGGCAAGCTCGAGCGGCTCATGCACGACGCCGCGGCCGTCTGCTTCGGCACGCTGGCGCAGCGCACGCCGGAGTCGCGTGAGACGATTCACCGGGCGCTCGACGCGGCCACTGACGCGTTGATCGTCTACGACGTGAACCTGCGGAAGGACTGCT
>JBECKQ010000422.1:0-2646 GCA_040235375.1 Phycisphaerae bacterium
TTCCAAACCACGCGATCGGCAGATGTGTAATATGGAGCATTGTCACCGTCACCGCGCCAGCGCATCGTGACGCGAAAACGGGTTTCCGCTGAAATACGCATCGCCTCCCAAACCTCACGCGACGAGAGCGGCGCAACATCTGCCCACACCGTCGCCAGGTCGGCCCATGTCTCGGTATAGCCGCCCATGCCGTCGCTGGCGCGTGATTTGCGCTGGACCGTGATCCGCGAGTCAAAGCGGCCAGCCCTCATCCTCCGAACCACCTTTTTTTGTAGAGGTTGACCAGTGCAGAGACAGCGAACGGCAACTCGCCGGTGTTGCCATGCGCGCCCCTGTTGTCATACCAGGTTTCGATCAGGATCAGCGCGGCATGTCGCAGGTCGGCGGGCACCGCAGAATAGCCAGCTACGAAAGTAATCGTGATGGCATCAGGCCGCGAATAAACGGTCGGCCAGACAATGTTGGGTTTCGGCTCCAGCCACGCCTTGTCCTCGTCGGCGAACAGGTAGAAATCGCTTACAGCGGCTGTCTGTTGTGCATTGTCGGTATCGTAATAGACAATCGACGACACCGATTGCACCGGGAGGATTGGCAAAGCCACTTGGCCGCCAGCCGATGACAGGCTCATCGCCCAGGTTTGCGGCCTGATTGCCCGGCCAGTCATTTCCTCGATGACGTTGCCAGCGGCGTCGATCAGCGTCCCGAGATAGTATTCATCGTCGCCACCGTCGATGCGCAGATGATCCTTCACGTCCTGGATCGGGACGATTTTCGTCGTCGGCGCAACAGTGCGAACGAGCAGCATCAGCGCGCGGCCTTCTCGACCTTGACGGCCCTGACCGCCTTCTCAACTGGCGCGCCCCTGACCGGGATGGCCTGTCCGGCCTCGATCATGCGCGCAGCCTCGTCGGCAGGCACGTCGATAATTTCGCCGCGATTATGGGCGCCATCCGGCCCGGCCCTTGAAACGAGCAGCTCTACTTTCAATTCGGCCTCCTGTTGTCATGGCGGCGGGGCAGTCTCCCGCCCCGCCTCTTAGTCAGGCCGATCAGGCCAGGATCAGGTGCTTCACCGCTTTCGTGTCGGCAAGCTCGCCGTCGAAGCGGATGTATCCAGCGATCCCGAAGCCAGGCCAGAAGTCCTTGTCGCTGATCGCGCCGATCAACGGCTGGCCGACCTTGCGCACGAAGTATTTGCCGAAGTCACCGAAGACGATCGCCTTTTTCGCCGTGGCGATCGAATCCATCGCCTGGTTGACGTAGTAGCGATAGCCAAGCAGGGTGCCAGGCTGGCCAGCCTGGACGTTGCCCATCTGCCAGAGATAGTTGCCCTGGCCGTCCTTGAGCTTGCGGATCGCGGCGAGCGTCGAGTCGTTGAACATGAACGCGGCCTTCGGGCTCTGCCGATAGGCAGGATCCACCGAATGCAACAAATCCATGATCTCGTCACTCGTGATAGCCGTCGCGGAAGCCGCCGTTTTGCCGAGAGACGAGGCCGTGACGATACCGTTCGGCGCGCCGGATCCGGTTCCGACCGTGAGCTCTTGGTTAGCAAGACGCCCAAGACGCTGCCCGAGCAGATCGCCGATGACCGTCTCCATCGCGAAAATGGAGTCGTCGGCGAGCTCTCTGGAAACACGGATCCACTGCGTATCGAACGAATAGGCTTCGAGGAGCTTCTGGCCGAAAGTCACGTCTTTGGCGCCAGTATCTCCGAGCGTGACACCCTGACCAGCAGAAGCCCCTGCGGTGACAGCCGTGTCATCAACGGTCGGGATCTGGAGAGTGCCGCCGCCATCGGTGACAAGCTCGGTCACGACCCCGCCGTCATACATCGGCCCCCAGGCGGCCATCGCCTGGACGAGGATGTTCAACATCTCGGTCGGAACAGTATAGCCGCCAGCCGTGTTGGTCGAGGAAGTCTGCGCCCGCTTTTCGATTTTAGCGTAGCCGCGCTTGAGAACCGCGCGATGCTCGGCAGGGATCGCCGCGACATTGCCAGCCTCTCGCAGATAAGCGTGGAACGCCTCGCGATAGGGCACGTCCTCGCCCTGCCGGACCTCGGCAGGCTCCACGCCGGGGCGACGAGCCTCGCGACGCGAACGCTCCTCGGCCTCGGCCAGTTCAGCGATGCGCCGGTCAGCCTCGGCAAGCCGCTGCTGGATCTCGATCTGACGCTCGATCTGCGACAGCTCATCGAGCGCGCAATCCACCTGGCGCTCGACTTCCTCGCGCCTTTCCGGCGTCGCGTCATCCGGCAGTGAGTCAAGCATCGAGCGGGCCTCGGTCAGCGTGCGCGCCGCCTGCTCCCGCAGTTTTTTCGTGTCAGCAGCCATTTTCTGCCTCCATTTCAAATCGCCTTGCCCAAGGGCGGTGGGGGCATAACAGCGAGAGCGCCGTTAACCGATAATAGCCGAGATGATTTTCCTTTTCATCATCAACCTGAATTGTGCGTTTTCGTGCGTAGAACCATCGATCTGGCCAAGCGCCGCGCGCATCGACCGCAGCGCGATTTCCGTTCCCTGATATGCCGGAGTCGTGACGATCGACACGTCAAACAGCCTTGCCTTGCGAATATGCCGAACAGGCAAATCACCAGGCTTTTCCGGCTGAACCCATTCCTCGCTTTCGGCGCGGAAGGCAAAGC